>JBFZCF010000047.1:0-13948 GCA_041308065.1 Burkholderiales bacterium | reverse complement strand
CGGGCACGCGGGTCATCCGCGGCCAGATGGTCGAGCGTCTCGGGGGCTACAACCCTGGGGATCGTCATCGGAGTCCCGCGCAGGCGCCAAGGATTTCTGCGGCCGGCACTCGCATCAGTCGACCTTCAGAAGGGCGCCGTGGCAACTGAACCCCGCCCCGAATGAAGACAGCCACCACCAGCCGGGCGCTGTGTCATCCGCAAGAGCGGCGTCGAGCACGAAGTAGACGAAGGCGCTCGAGAGGTTGCCGTACTCGCGCAGCATCGCCGCGCTGTAGCGCAGGTCGTCGGGCCGCAATCCCAGACGTCGCTCCAGCGCCTGCAACACGTCGCGGCCCCCCGCGTGCACGATCCACGCGCCGACATCATCCTGCTGCAGGCCGGCACGGTCGAGCACCGTGTGGAGCACGCGGTGCGCATAGTCGGCGGCCAGCGCGGGCACCGCCCGGGTCAGGATGTTGCGCAACATCCCGTCGCGTTGCTCGAACATCAGTGCGCTGCGTTGACCGGGATCGATCAGGGATGTGCTGTCCTTCCATTCGACGCGTCGCCCACCGTCGCCCGCCGTGCGTGAAAGCACGGCTGCGCCGGCACCGTCTCCGAACAGGCAGGCGCTGATCAGCACACCCGGATCATTGTCGAGGTACATCGCGGCGCTGCTGACCTCCACGCAGATCGACAGCACGTACTCGCAGGTGCCGGACGCGAGCATCGCGTTGGCGACCTGCAGGTTGGGCAGCGCGGCGGCGCAGCCCTGCCCGACAAGGTCCAGGGCCAGCACATCGGCGCGCAGCCCGAGGCGCTCGACGACATGGCCCGAAAGCCCCGGACACAAGTATCCAGTGCAGGTGCTGACGATCACGGAATCGATCTGTACGGGCTCCAAACCGGCCCGGGCGAGGGCGCGCTCGCCGGCCTGTGCCGCGAGCACCGGTGCATGCGTCAGGAAGCGGCGCGAAAGGGTGTCGGGATCGATCGTGAAGACCTCGTCGAGCGAATCGACGGCGAGACGGCGTGCCTCGATGCCGTTGTCGCGTTGCAGGACCGTGCGAGCGATCAGATGGGCGCGGCCGTCCAGTCGCGCGAGCCAATCCGAGTTCTCGAAGGCGGCCAGGCATTCCGCCTTGGTGTACCGCGCCGGGGGGGTCGCGGTATCGACCGCGAGGATATGCATCTTTGGGAGAACCGAGTGAGGCAGAGGGCACGGTATGGCGAAGCGCATCGCCGATCTGTGCGCTGCCGAACAGAGCACTGTCGGCGCAGCCGCGAGGCGACCGCGGGTCAAGCCCCGATGACTGACTGTCGGCGTTCGGGCGCCGTTTGTGCGCGAGCGAACAGACCGCACGGCGGCAGGCGTGGACCATGCCACGATTGCCACCATTGCATCGAGGACGACATGAAGACATCGAGAAAGCGTGCTCCGGCAAGCCTTCCGCGCGCGGAGAGCGATCTGGTCGCCGAGGGCGGGAATGTTCTCGCGTCCGACGACGCGCCCGTCAGCATCCCGGGAACTGCGTACGCACCAGCACGCCGTCTGCGCTTGGGCAAGTCGGGCCGGTGGGTCACGCGAGTGGTCAAGTCCTGACGTGGCCTCGCCCGTCCTCGAGCATCCACTGACGACAGCGCACCCCGTGGAAGCGGCGCCCGCTGCCGCCGCGGCGGAAGCCGCGACCGCGACGTTGCCGGCCACGCACACGCCGGTGGATGCGCGCGGACTCGCGCTGGCCCTGCTGGCGACTCTCGCCTCCGTCTTCGCCCTGTCGTGGGCACAAACCTTCCTCGTGCCTCTGCTGGTGGGCGTCGTCATCACCTATACGTTGAGTCCGGTCGTCTACTGGCTCGAGCGGCTGAGGATTCCGCGCATCGTCGGGATTGTCCTGGTCATGTCGGGCGTCGTCGCCGCCCTTGCCCTGAGCGCGTATTCGCTGCGTGGACAGGTGCAGACCATCATCGAGCAACTGCCGGTCGCGACGGCAAAGCTGTCGGCCTCGCTGGTGCAACTGCAAAGGAGCCAGCGCGGCAACCTGCAGAAGATCCAGAGCGCGGCGAAGGACGTGGAAAGCGCCACGACGGCGGCCGTCGAGGGATCGGCCCGCAAGCCGGCCACGCACGTGATCGTCGATCCACCGAAGTTCAGGCTCAGCGACTTTCTCTGGGAGAGCTGGCTCGGCGCGATCAGCGCGGCGGGACAGGCGGCGATGGTCGCGTTTCTCGTGTTCTTCCTGCTCCTCGGCGGCGACACGTTCAAGCGCAAGCTCGTCCGGCTCGCCGGCCCCACGCTGTCGAGGCGAAGGATCACGGTCAAGATCCTCGACGACATCAACGGCGCAATCCAGAAGTACATGCTCGTGCTGGTGGTCACGAACCTGATCGTCATCCTGCTCAGCTGGGTGGCTTTTCACTTCATCGGGCTCGACAACGCGGGTGCGTGGGCCGTCGCGGCCGGGGTGCTGCACATCGTTCCCTATCTCGGTCCCGCGGTGGCCGCCGGAGCCATAGCCGTGGCGGCGTTCGTCCAGTTCGACTCCGCCGCGATGGCGCTGCTGGCAGGCGGCGCCTCGGTCGCGATCGCAACGCTGGTCGGGATCGTGGTCACCACCTGGATGACCGGACGCATCGCCCGAATGAACGCCGCCGCGGTGTTCATCGCGCTGCTGTTCTGGGGCTGGCTGTGGGGCGTCTGGGGAATGCTGCTCAGCATCCCCATCATCGTCATCACGAAGGCGGTGGCGCAGCACATCGAGCCGCTGCATCCGCTGGCGGAACTGCTGGGGGAGTGAACGGCGCGCGACCCGAAAGGGTCGGGCCAGGAAGATCGGGACTGAAGAGGGCGGTGCGCAGTTTCCGGCGCACCGCTGCTCGCTTCCTCTTACTTCTTGTCGTCCTTGCTGACCTCGTGGCCGATGACTCCGCCGACGACGGCGCCGCCCACCGTTCCGACCGCGCTGCCGCCGGTGAGGACCGCTCCTCCGACCGCTCCGGCGCCCGCACCGATGGCAGTGTTCGTGTCCTGCTGCGACATCCCGGCGCAACCGGCGAGTCCGAGCAACGCGGCCGCCGCGGCGGCGCTAACTACCCATGTCTGCATTGATTTCATCTGGTAATTCCTATCTCGTTCGGTGGACGGCTGATGCGTGGCAGTCGGCTGGGCCTACTTGATCCGCATGTCGTTCTTGACGGACTTCACGCCGTCGACTGCGCGCGTGACCTCGACCGCCTTGGTGGCCGCCGCCGGCGAAGCGACGAAGCCGCTCAACTGCACGACGCCCTTGAAGGTCTCGACGTTGATCTCGGCGACCTTCAGGGTGGGCTCGTTCAGGATGGCCGACTTCACCTTGGTCGTGATCATCGTGTCGCTCATGTATTCGCCCGTGCCTTCGGTGGTTGGCGTGGACGCGCACCCGGCGACACCGGCCAGGGCGAACGCCAGAACGGCTGCAGAGATGAGGCTCCTTGATTTCAGCATCTTCGGTACTCCGGTTCGGTTGGTCGATCGGACCTTAGCGCCGCGGCTCGTTGTGGTCGGTACGGTGGCGTACACAAGGCGCTCGCGCCGTGAAAAAAAACGCAACTACGTACGCTTCCGAACAAACAAGCCGGTGAGTGCGACCTACATTGGCGCATCGTGCGGAAGATTCGCTCGCTGCAGCGGGCGGGCGAATTGCACATGCATCTCCATGGAACCCGCCTCATGACCGCCGCACTGACGCATGCCAAGCATCGCCCTGCGCCGCCGAACCGGCTGCTTGCCTCGCTGCCGCAACGCGAGTGCGGTCGCCTGATCGCGGCCTGCGATCCCGTGGAGCTGGAACTCGGGGTTGTGCTGGTCGAACCGGAAGCACGCATCCGTGACGTCTATTTCCCAACGGACAGTTTCATTTCGCTGTCGATCCCCGTTGAAGGCAAGCATCCCCTCGAAGTTGCGATGGTCGGCAACGAGGGGATGGTCGGTGCGCCACTCATCCTCGGGGTGAACCGTTCCGAGCTGCAGGCGATGGTGCAGGGCGCCGGTCCCGCGTTGCGGATGAGCGCGCGAACGTTCACGCGCGAGTTGGCCGCGAGTGAGGCCCTGCGCGTCGAGTTGCATCGGTACCTGCAGGTGAGGATGGCCCAATTCGCGCAGACGGCCGCCTGCACCCGCTTTCATCTCATCGAGGGGCGCCTCGTGCGATGGCTGCTGATGACGCAGGATCGCGCGCACCACAACGAGTTTCACGCGACGCACGAGGTGCTCGCGCGCATGCTGGGTGTGCGCCGGGTCGGGGTCACCCGCGCCGCCAATGCGTTGCAGAAGCGCAAGCTGATCCGCTATCACCGGGGCGAGGTCACCATCCTGAACCGCCCGGCGATGGAAGCCGCCTCCTGCGGCTGTTACCAGGCGGACCTGCGCGTGTACGAGGCCCTGCTGGCAGAGGCGTAAGGCGCACCTGCCAACCCACCGGCGACGCTGCGGGTCACCTTACCGGCGCGGCGTCGGTGCGCGCGAACGGGTCGGTGGACGAGGCGAGCACCTTGTCGATCCGGTGCTTGTCCATGTCGACGATCTCGAAGCGCCAGCCCTGCCACTCGACGATGTCGCCGACCGACGGCACGCGGCCGAGCAGCAGCATCATCATCCCGGACAGGGTGTTGTAGCGCCCGAGTTCTTCCTCCGGCGCGGTACCGAAGCCGAGGCGGTCCTTCAACTCGGGGATCGGGATGAGGCCGTCGAGCAGCCACGAGCCGTCGGCGCGCTGCACCGCCCACGCGTCCTCGCCGCGCGGCGTCTTGAACTCGCCGGCGATCGATTCGAAGAGGTCCTGCAGCGTGACCAGCCCCTGCACTTCGCCGTACTCGTCGACAACGAGCGCGAGATGGCTGGTCGACGAGCGGAAGTTCTCCAGCAGTTCCATGCCGGTCAGCGACTCCGGCACATACACCACCGGATCGAGCGCCGTCGCGATATCGGCCGCCTCGCCACGGATCGTCTGGTGCAGCAGGCGCCGGGCGCTCGCGATGCCGACCACGTCGCGCAGGCCGCCCCGGCACACCGGGAAGCGCGAGCGCTCGGACTCCAGCACCTTGCGCAGGTTGTCTTCGCGCGTGTCCTCGAGGTCGAGGTACACGATGTCGGAGCGCGGCGTCATCAGCGACGCGATCTGCCGGTCGTCGAGGCGGAACACGTTGCGGACCATCGTCCGCTCCTGCTCGTCGATGACGCCGGACTCGGAGCCTTCCTTGATCAGTTGCTGGATCTCTTCTTCCGTCACGGCATTGACCGTGGTGTTGCGCACGCCGATCAGGCGCAGCAGCACGTCCGTCGAGCCCGACAGCAGGCGCACGAACGGCTTCGCGACCTTGGCCAGCCAGGTGATGGGCAGGGCGACGCGCCGCGCGACGCCTTCGGACGCCATCTGCCCGAGACGCTTCGGCACCAGCTCGCCGAGCACGATCGAGAAGTAGGTCACGACGACGACCACCAGCGCGGTGGCTCCGAGGTGGGCGTAGTCGGGGTTGACGCCGAGGCGCACGAGCCACTCGCCCAGCGGCGCGGCCAGCGCCGCTTCGCCCACGATGCCGCTCAGGATGCCGATCGTCGTGATGCCGACCTGGACCGTCGAGAGGAACCGGGTCGGGTCCTCGTTCAGCGCGAGGGCGGCCGCGGCCCCCCGGTCGCCCTGCTCGACGAGAACCTGCAGGCGACCGCGCCGCGCGGTCACCAGCGCGATCTCGGACATCGCGAACACGCCGTTGACGAGGATGAGTCCGAACAGGAACAGGACTTCGAATGGCATCGAACGAGGCTCCACACCGGTGTTCCGGTGTGCGATGCTAACCGAGGGGGAACGGATGAATGCACGCAGGGACCACTGAGAGGGGCACCGGGACATGGCCATTCCGCACGCACGCTCGGGGCAGGTGATCGATGTGCGCCCCCACGGGCCGTCGTTCACCGAAGCGCGGACCGTCGCGCTGTTCAAGACCGAGGACCTCGAGGTCATTCGATTGGTGCTGCCCGCCGGCAAGGGCCTGCCGCCGCACAAGGTGGCCGGCGAGATCACGATCCAGTGCATCGAAGGACGGATCGACGTCACGGTCGACGGCGACAGCAACCACCTCGCGGCCGGCCAGCTGATCTACCTGGCGCGCAACGTCCTGCACGGCGTAGTCGCGCTCGAGGACGCTTCCGTGCTGGTGACGATCGCCCTGCGCCGCTAGGCGCGGTCAGACGGCGAGCTGCTGGCGCCTGAACTTCTCTTCGGCCAGCGCGTCGTCGACTTCGCGCATCACGCTCACGAGGTCGACCGCCGCGTGTTCCTGGACGAACCGCCCGGTGAGCTCGACGTCCGGGCGAAGGTCGCCGCGCACGTAGTGGTCCCAGATCTCCGCGCCGTAGTTCGTGGCGAGCAGGTCGGGCGCGAAGCGGCCGAAGAAGTTGCGCAGGTTTGCGACGTCGCGCAGCAGCATGCGGCTCGCGTGATTGTTGCCGGCGGCGTCCACCGCCTGCGGCAGGTCGATGATCATCGGGCCGTCGGCCGCGAGCAGCACGTTGAACTCGGACAGGTCGCCGTGGACGACGCCGGCCGCCAGCATCCGCACGACTTCCCGGACGAGCGTCGCGTGGTGGGCGCGCGCCTCCTCGGGGGTGAAGACGACGTCGTTGAGCCGCGGCGCCGCGTCGCCGTGGGCGTCGGCCACGAGCTCCATCAGCAGGACGCCGTCGAGGAAGTTGAACGGCTTCGGCACGCGCACGCCGGCGGCGGCCAGCCGGTACAGCGCGTCGACCTCGGCGCTCTGCCATGCGGCCTCGGTCGCCTGGCGGCCGAAGCGCGTGCCCTTGGCCATCGCGCGCGCCTGCCGCGTGTTCTTGACCTTGCGGTTCTCGGTGTAGTCCACCGCCTGCCGGAAGCTGCGGTGCGTGGCCTGCTTGTAGACCTTGGCGCAGCGCGTCTCCTCGCCGCAGCGCACGACGTACACGGCGGCTTCCTTGCCGCTCATCAACTGCCGCACCACCGTGTCGATCAGGCCTTCGTCGACCAACGGCTGCAATCGCCCGGGTGTCTTCATGCCGCCATTGTGCGTGACTCGCCGCCGTGGCCCCGTTCGTGGCGCCTGTTGCGGCCGCGGGCGGGGCCGTGGCGACGAGCGACGGGCAGCGCGATCAGGCGTTCCTCACGACCACATGCCGCGCATCCGCGCGGCCAGATCCACCGCGGGAAGCGGCCGGGCGTCGGCGCCGGGTTCGTTGGCGGCGACCGGCCAGCTCGTCCGCTCGAACCGCGAGCGCAGCGCATCGGGAATGAAGCGCGTGCGCGACGCGTAGACGTGGCGGTCGCCGCCGCTGCCCTGCTGGTGCACGTAGAAGCGCTGAGGAACGACCACGGTCAGGTGGTCCTTCGCGCGGGTCATGGCGACGTACAGCAGGCGCCGCTCTTCCTCGATCTCCGCGGTGGTGCCGGTCGACAGGTCGGACGGGATGCAGCCGTCGACCGCATTGAGCAGATACACCGCCTTCCACTCCTGGCCCTTGGCCGAGTGGATCGTCGACAGGATCAGGTAGTCCTCGTCCTTCAGCGGCGGCCCGGCTTCGTCGCTGGTCGCGCCCGGCGGGTCGAGCGTGAGTTCGGTGAGGAAGCGTTCGCGCGACGGGAAGCCCGCCGCGATCGCCTCGAGCTGGCGCAGGTCGCCGCGCCGGACATCGGCGTTGTCGTGCCGGCGCTGCAGGTGCGGCTCGTACCACTGGCTGACGAGCTCGAGTTCCGCGGGCCAGCCCGGTGATTGGCCGCGCAGCTGACCGAACGACGAGGCGAACGCAGCCCACTCGTCCGCACCGGCCTGCGGCGGCGCTGCCCGCGCGAGGGCATCCGCGGGATCGGCGTGCGCCATCGCGTCCAGGAGCCGTGACGCCGTCTTCGGGCCGACGCCGGGCAGCAACTGAAGCACGCGGAAGCCGGCGACGCGGTCGCGCGGGTTCTGCAGCAGGCGCAGGAAGGCGAGTACGTCCTTCACGTGCGCCGCTTCCAGGAACTTGAGTCCGCCGAACTTGACGTACGGGATGTTGCGCCGGACGAGCTCCAGTTCGAGCACGGCGCTGTGGCTCGACGCGCGGAACAGCACGGCCTGCGACTTCAATGCGATCGCCGCCTCGCGCCGCTCCAGCACCTGCTCGACGACGTAGCGCGCCTGGTCGGCTTCGTCGGCGACGGTAACGATGCGCGGCAGCTCGTCGGAGGCGCGCTCGCTCCAGAGATCCTTCGTGAAGCGCTCGCTGGCCAGCCCGATGACCGCGTTGGTGGCGTCGAGGATGGCCTGCGTCGACCGGTAGTTGCGCGCGAGCGTGACGGTGCGCGCCGGCGGCGTGAAGTGCGCGGGGTAGTCGAGGATGTTGCGCACGGTCGCGCCGCGGAAGGCGTAGATCGCCTGCGCGTCGTCGCCGACGGCCGTGAGTCCGCGGCCGTCCGGCTTCAGCGCGAGCAGGATCGCCGCCTGCAGGCGGTTGGTGTCCTGGTACTCGTCGACCAGCACGTGGCTGAAGCGCTGCCGCACGTCGCCGGCCAGCGCGGGCTCGTCCATCAGCTGCGCCCAGTAGAGCAGCAGGTCGTCGTAGTCGAGCACGCCCTGGCGCTGCTTCGCCTCCACGTAGGCCGCGAAGAGCGTGCGGAGCTGCGGCTCCCAGGTCGCGCACCACGGGTAGTCGTCCGCCAGCACGCGATCGAGGCTGGCCTGCTTGTTCACCGCGGTCGAGTAGATCGCGAGGCAGGTTCCCTTCAGCGGGAAGCGCTCGCCGCGCTCGCTGAGCCGCAGCTCGGCACGCACGAGGTTCATCAGGTCGGCCGCGTCCTCGCGATCGAGGATCGTGAAGGCCGGGTCCATCCCGCAGCGCTCGGCGTACTCGCGCAACAGCCGCGCGCCGATGCCGTGGAAGGTTCCGGCCCACGGCAGCACCGAGTGCGCCACGCGCGCCCACGGCTCGCCCAGCCCGGCCACGATGCCTTCGACGCGCCGGGTCATCTCGACCGCGGCGCGGCGCGAGAAGGTCAGCAGCAGGATCGTGCGCGGATCGACGCCGCTCGCCACCAGGCAGGCGACGCGATGCGCCAGCGTGTTGGTCTTGCCCGTGCCGGCGCCGGCGATGATCAGCAGCGGTCCGCCATCGGAGCCGTCGAGCCCGTGACGGGCGGCGGCGCGCTGATCGGGGTTCAGGCGCGCGAGGAGGCGGTCGATGCCCGACGAAGGCCGGTCGGCGAGGGAAGGCAGGGCGAGCGGAACGGCGGACACGGCGGCGTGCGGCGGTTGACTGTGAATCCATACAGTACACGATCGTCGCCGCGTGCTGCTCGTCGGTGTCGAAGCCGGCGCACCGGAACTGGCGTCCATTGGACGTTCGTTCAATTGGCACCTCGGGACGCCGCCGATAGCATGCATCGGCTGCCGTCATCGCGTGCAGTCAAATGGGCTGGCGATCGTCGGCCGTCAGCCCGCGGGACCTCGTTGCCGCCATGATCGCCACCCACACCTCCAACACCACGGTCGACTTCTCCCTCGTGCGGGGCGACCTGCTGTTCCGGCTGCAGCGCAGCGTCGGACTCATACCGGCCGACGGGCTCGGCCTGGCCAGGCGGGCTGTGTTCTGGTCGCTCCTGGGCTGGTTGCCGGTGGCGCTGTGGGCGCTCTACCTCGGCCGCGTGCTGCCGGGCGGGTTTCCCGAGCCGCTGCTGTCGCACTACGGCATCCACGCACGACTGCTGGTCGCCGTGCCGCTGCTGATCCTCGCCGAAGGGCCGGCCCACGCCCTCGTGCAGGGGATGCTGCGCCACTTCGTCGAGTCGGGGATCGTTCCAGTCTCGCAGCGCACGCAGTTCGACGCGGCGGTGCGTCGCGCCGGCCAACTGCGCGACGCCACGTTGCCATGGATGGCGATCGCGGCGATCGTCCTGGCGGTCGTCACGATCTCCGACGTCGTGTTCCATCCGCACGAAGTCGACTGGGCGAGCGCGGGCACGGGCGGACAGGGGCCGGGGTTCGGCGGGCTCTGGTACCTGTACGTGGGCCGCTCCGTCTTCTACACGCTCGTGCTCGCGTGGCTGTGGCGGGTCGTGCTGCTGTCGTACCTCTTGTGGCGCGTGGCGCGGCTCGATCTGTCGCTGGTGCCGACGCATCCCGACAAGGCTGCCGGGCTCGGTTTCCTCGATCGCCTTCCGGGCGGCTTTGCGCCGCTCGCGCTGGCGCTCGGCTGCGTGCTCGCGTCGCGCTGGGCGCATGACGCCGTCCACCACGAGCTCACGCTGGTGTCGTTGAAGGTCGAGATGATCGGGTTCGTCGTGCTCTGCGTGATCCTGTTCGCGCTGCCGCTGCTGGCGTTCCGCGGACCGCTGAAGCGGGCGAAGAAGCAGGCGCTGCTGGATTACGGCGAACTGGTCGGGCGGCACGGCCGCCTGGTGCACGAGCGGTGGATCGAGGGCCGGCAGATCGGCCAGCCGCCGATCCTCGAGGCGCCCGAACTCGGCCCCGTGGCCGACACGGCGGCCATGTACGACGCCGTCCGGTCGATGCGCTCGATGCCGCTCGGCAAGAATTCGGTGCTGCCCGTCGCGCTGGCGGCCGCGTTGCCGATGGTCGCCGTCCTGGCCCTTCAGATGCCGGTCAAGGAACTGGCTCGCACGCTGCTGAAGGCGATCCTGTGATGGACGAGGTTCGAGTTGCCCGGGAGGGATCGTCGCGAGGCCCGGACGACAGGGACGGAACGATAGAACTGGAACTGCTCCGGCGCGGCCACTGGTTCGGCAGCCTCCCGGCCGCGCTGCAGGCGCTGATAGTCCAGCGGTCGTATCCGCGCGTCTACGCCAAGGGCGCGCACATCGTCTGCGAGGGCGCACCGTGCAACGCCCTGCGCGCCGTGCTGCACGGCCGCGTGCACGTCGTGCGCGGGGTGGGTGAAGCGACCGAGTCGCTGTTCCACGTCGGCGAGGCTGGCTTCTGGTTCGGCGAGTACGGGATGCTTTCCGGCGAGCCGGCCATCGCGAGCGTCGTCGCGGCGACCGCCGTCAGGGTGCTCGCGCTGCCGGCCGCGGAGTTCGAATGCATCGTCGCCGACGAGCCGCGCCACTTCCGCAGTTTCGCCAGGCTGCTGTTCGATCGCTACGCGACCGTGTTCCACTACGCCACCGACGCGCACAGCGTCGAGGCCGAGGAGTGGGTGCGCCTGCGCCTGGAGGGCCTGGCCGGCATGCGCCGGCTCGACGGGCCCGACAGCGGGCCGGTCGAGATCACGGCTTCGCAGGCCGAACTCGCGACCATGGTGGGCGTGACGCGGCAGAGGCTTTCTGTGCTGCTGGGGCGGTTGCAGGCGCGCGGGCTGATCGATGTGGGGTACCGGAAGATCCGGGTGCTTCGGTGAGGACGCGCGCGAGACGCGCCTGAACCGCTGGCCGCCGCGCTGCGATCAGGCGGATCATCGTCAAGGACACCGCCAACGCGGGAATGGCCGGGGTGGCTCTGGTCCTGGCGAAGGAAAGCGACGTGGACGACAGGGGGCCCTCGCATGGCACGCAGGCACGTACACTGCGAAGGACAACTCCGGAATGACAGTCGGCGGCGGCGGGTACATGAAATCTGGCGCAACGCTGGCGTCAAGTGACTCAACGTACGCGACATCTGGAATTCGTCCACGTCCCCGGCTGCGCCACCTGCTGCCCCAGCGGCTGCGCCAGCGGCGAAGCCCCCGAAGTGGCCAGGCCACCGGACGCGTGCAGCGGGTTGGCCGCGGGCACGCGACGGGAACCATCGCACATGACGCCTGCCCATGAAGCCGAGTGACCCTGGAAAGCTCGATCGCGTCATCGCCGAACAGCGTCGCCTGCAGGACGAGCGCGCGCAGAGTTACCGCGAGCGGGCGCTGAAGATCTACCCGTGGATCTGCGGTCGCTGCGCCCGGGAGTTCACGCACCGGAACCTGCGCGAACTGACGGTCCACCACCGCGACCACAACCACGACAACAATCCGCCGGACGGCAGCAACTGGGAACTGCTGTGCCTGTACTGCCACGACAACGAGCACCAGCGCCAGATCGAGGCGGCGACAGGCACCGGAAGCACCGGCGCGGACGCGGGGCCCTCGTCCACGCACTCGCCGTTTGCCGGACTGAAGGACCTGCTCGGCAAGAAGGGCGACCCGCAGTGAAGCGCCAGCAACGCAGCAACAAGGAAAAGAAGAAGCCGAAGCAGTCCAAGAAGCCCGGCGTGCCCGCGGCGCCCTTCGGCTCGGACAAGAGCAAGACGCCGCCGGCCGGCAAGTAGGGCGACCCCGCCAGCCGGGATCGATCGCAGGCGCAGCGGGCTGCCGCGCCTGGCCGGAGTCAGATCAGCCCGAGCGAGACCATCGCCTGCGCCACCTTGACGAAGCCCAGGATGTTGGCTCCCGCGACGTAGTTGCCGGAGGCGCCGAACTCCTCGGCGGTCTCGTACGTGTTCGCGTGGATCCGGGTCATGATCTCGTCGAGCTTCCGCTCGGTGAACTCGAAGGTCCACGAGTCGCGGCTCGCGTTCTGCTGCATCTCGAGCGCGGAGGTGGCGACCCCGCCGGCGTTGGCGGCCTTGCCCGGCCCGAAGGCGATCTTCGCGTCGAGGAACACCTTCACGCCTTCGGGAGTCGTCGGCATGTTGGCGCCTTCGCCGACGGCGATGCAGCCGTTGCCCACGAGTGTCCGCGCGTCCTTGCCGTTGATCTCGTTCTGGGTGGCCGACGGCATGGCGATCTGGCACGGAACCTCCCAGATGTTGCCGCCAGCGATGTAGCGCGCGTGCTTGCGCGCGGCGACGTAGTCGGCAATCCGGCGGCGCTCGACTTCCTTCAGGCGCTTGACGACGTCGAGGTCGATGCCTTTCTCGTCGACGAGGAGGCCGTTGGAGTCGGAGCACGCGATCACCTTCGCGCCCAGTTGCCCGAGCTTCTCCATCGTGTAGATGGCGACGTTGCCGGAGCCGGAGACGACGCACGTCTTTCCTTCCAGGGCATCGCCCCGCACCTTGAGCATCTCGCGCACGAAGAACACCGCGCCGTAGCCGGTGGCTTCCCGTCGCACGAGCGAACCGCCCCAGCCGATGCCCTTGCCGGTCAGCACGCCTGACTCGTAGCGGTTGGTGATCCGCTTGTACTGGCCGAACAGGAAACCGAGTTCCCGTCCTCCGACGCCGATGTCGCCCGCCGGCACGTCCGTGTACTCGCCGAGGTGCCGGTAGAGCTCCGTCATGAAGCTCTGGCAGAACCGCATGATCTCGTTGTCCGACTTTCCTTTCGGATCGAAGTCCGACCCGCCCTTGCCGCCGCCGATCGGCATCCCGGTGAGCGCGTTCTTGAACAGCTGCTCGAAGCCGAGGAACTTAATGATCCCCAGGTAGACGGACGGGTGGAAGCGCAGGCCGCCTTTGTACGGGCCGATGGCGCTGTTGAACTCGACCCGGAAGCCGCGGTTGATGTGGACCTCGCCCCTGTCGTCCTGCCAGGGAACACGGAAGATGATCTGGCGCTCGGGTTCGCAGATGCGCTCGATGATCTTCTGCTGCGCGAACTCCGGATACTTGACGAGGACCGGGCCGAGCGACTCGAGCACTTCCTTCACCGCCTGGTGGAACTCATCCTCGCCGGGGTTCCTCGCGATCACCTTGCGATAGATGGCCTCGATGCGCTCTTCCAGCGCCACTGTCATGTCGTCTCCCTGGTGAAATCCGATCGATACGCGCGCGGATCACGCTACCGGTTCCGGCCACGCACTGGCTTGGGCGGGATCAAGTGTCCGGGCGAGCCGCGACGGGTGGTCCGCTTGCTATAGTCCGCCCCCGCTTCGAGGTCCCCGATGACGCTTGAACAAGAAGTTTCCCGCCGGCGCACGTTCGCCATCATCTCCCACCCGGATGCCGGCAAGACCACGCTCACCGAGAAGCTCCTGCTGTGGTCGGGCGCGATCCACATC
>JBFZCF010000046.1:0-12348 GCA_041308065.1 Burkholderiales bacterium | reverse complement strand
GCGTGGCCTCGGCAACATCCGCAACCACCTGGCGGCGGACCCGAAGGCCAAGATCACGGTGGTGACGAACGGCAATGGCATCGAGTTCCTGCTCGCGGATGCCAAGGACAAGAACGGCAATCCGTACGAGGTGATCGTCCAGGACCTCAGTTCCAAGGGTGTCGACTTCCGCGTCTGCAACAACACGCTGGTCACCCGCAAGATCGACACGTCGAAGGTGATCCAGGAAGCATCGATCGTTCCGTCCGGCGTGGCGGAAGCGGCCAGGCTGCAGGCGCGCGAGGGCTACGTTTACCTGCGGCCGTAGTTCCGGGCATTGACGACTCCGAGGTCCCCGAAGAGGGACCCGGGGCAACCTTCGTTTCTCAACAAGGCAGGAGACAGCATCCATGAAGAGACCCAGACTGGCCACCTCCCTGGTCGGTTGTGCAGTGGCCATGTTCGCGGCCGGCGCGCAGGCCCAGGGCAGTGCCGCCGACGAGATCGCCAAGTACCGCCAGATGCTGCAGGACGGCAACCCCGCCGAACTGCTGGTCGTGCGGGGCGAGGAACTGTGGAAGCAGAAGCGCGGGCCGAAGAACGCCTCGCTCGAGCAGTGCGACATCGGCCTCGGCGCCGGCGTCGTCAAGGGCGCGTATGCGCAACTGCCGCGCTTCTTCGCCGACACGAACCAGGTGATGGACTTCGAGGCCCGCCTCGTCCATTGCATGGTGACCCTGCAGGGCTTCGACCGCGCCGCGGTGACCAAGAGCCCGTTCTCGGGCGCCGGCCAGCGCGCGACCGACATCGAGTCGATCACCACGTTCGTGGTAGAGCAGTCGCGCGGGGTGCCGGTGAAGATCTCCCAGAGCCACCCGATGGAGCGCGCGTCGTTCGAGCGCGGCCGGCAGCTCTTCTACATGCGCGGCGGACCGTACGACTTCTCGTGCGCGACCTGCCACGGGGTCGACAGCCAGCGGATCCGGCTGCAGGATCTGCCCAACATCTCGCACAACAAGCAGGACGCCGCGCGTGCCTTCACAACGTGGCCGGCGTACCGCGTGTCCCAGGGCGCGCTGCGCACGATGCAGTGGCGCCTGAACGACTGCTTCCGTCAGCAGCGGTTTCCCGAGCCGATCTTCATCTCGCAGGGCACGATCGACCTGATCACGTTCCTCGGCGTCAATGCCAACGGAGCGAAGATGGATTCGCCTGCGATCAAGCGCTGAGGAGACGACGATGAAGATGATGAAGACGATGATGTCCGTTGGCGCGGTCGTGGTTCTCGCTTCCTGCGCCAGCCCGGGGCCGACGCGCGAGGAAACGATGCAGGTGGTGAAGAGCTCGTTCAAGGAGCGCGGCATCGCAAAGCTGGATCGCCTGGAGCAGTCCGACCTGCAACTGGCCTGCTCCGAGGCTTCCCTGAACAACAAGGACCTGCCGAAGGACGTCCGTGAGCGCCTCGAGAAGCAGCAGATGGCGACGATCAAGTATCCGGCCGACGGCAAGTTCCTCGGCGACTGGAAGGCCGGCGAGCGCGTCGCGCAGGCCGGCGTCGGCATGCAGTGGTCCGACAATGAGAAGACTGTCAACGGCGGCAACTGCTACGCCTGCCATCAGCTGTCGCCGCAGGAGGTCTCGTTCGGCAACATCGGCCCGTCGCTCAAGCACTACGGCAAGCTGCGCGGCAACAGCGAGGCGGTCGTCAAGTACACGTGGGGCAAGATCTGGAACACCCACGCGTTCAACGCCTGCTCGTCGATGCCGCGCTTTGGTGACGCCGGGATCCTGACCGAAGCGCAGATCAGGGACGTGATGGCCCTGCTGCTGGATCCGAACTCGCCCGTCAACAAGTAACCGAAGAGGACCGGGCGGCCGTGAGCGGCCGCCCTTTTTTCGCCCGAATGCGACTTTCCGCTTTGCACAAATCGCTGTTCATCTGGCTTCTGGCGCTCGTTCCGGTGCTGGCCGGCGCCGCCCCGGCACCCGAGGTGGTGCGCTGGAGCGACATCCAGCTGGTCGACGGCAGCGTGCTGAAGGCCAGGGATCTCGCCGGCAAGACCGTCGTCGTCGAGTTCTGGGCGAGCTGGTGCCCGTTCTGCGCCAAGCAGAACCCGCACATCGAGAAGTTGCACCGCGCGCACGGCGGCAAGGACAAGGACCTCGTCGTGCTGACGTTCACGCTCGACAAGACCGACGCCGCCGCGCTCGAGTATCTGAAGAGCCACGGGTACACGTTCGCCGCGGCGCGTTCGACCAAGCAGATCGAAGCCTGGTTCGGCGGACGCCGGACGCTGCCCGAGGTCTACGTGGTCGACCCGAAGGGTCGCATCGTGTTCAGGGAATCAGGCGAGATGTTCGAAGAGGACATCGCGGCGCTCGCGCGCTTCGCCGGCAAGTAGCTCAAACAGACGAGGGAGAAGAAGAGATGTCGATGGACCGTCGCGAATTCCTGCAGGTGCTGGCGGTGGCCGCCGCCGCGGGCCTGCCGATCGCGTCGCGCGACGCGCTGGCCGCCGCGCCCGCTTCCGCGAAGATGTACGAGCTGCCGCGCTTCGGCAACGTGCACTTGCTGCACTTCACCGACTGCCACGCGCAGCTGCTGCCGATCTACTTCCGCGAGCCGAGCGTCAACCTCGGCATCGGCGACTCCATGGGCCAGCCGCCGCACCTCGTCGGCGAGCACCTGCTGAAGCGCTTCGGCATCGCCGCGAACACGCCGGAGGCGCACGCGTTCACCTACCTCGACTTCGTCGAGGCCGCCAAGACCTACGGCAAGGTGGGCGGCTTCGCGCACCTGTCCACCCTCGTCAAGCGCATGAAGGCGAGCCGCCCCGGCGCGCTGCTGCTCGACGGCGGCGACACCTGGCAGGGCTCGGGCACCTCGCTGTGGACCAACGCCCAGGACATGGTCGACGCCTGCAAGCTGCTCGGGGTGGACGTGATGACGCCGCACTGGGAAATGACGTACGGCCAGAAGCGCGTGCAGGAGATCGTCGAGAAGGACTTCAAGGGCAAGATCGACTTCGTCGCCCAGAACATCAAGACCACCGACTTCGGCGACCCGGTGTTCGCGCCGTACACGATGAAGGAGATGAACGGCGTCAAGGTCGCGGTCATCGGGCAGGCGTTCCCGTACACGCCGATCGCCAACCCGCGCTACATGGTCCCGGACTGGAGCTTCGGCATCCAGGACGACAACATGCAGAAGGTCGTCGACGAGGCGCGCGGCAAGGGTGCGCAGGTCGTCGTGGTGCTGTCGCACAACGGCATGGACGTCGACCTGAAGATGGCGTCGCGCGTGCGCGGCATCGACGCCATCCTCGGCGGCCACACGCACGACGGCGTGCCGGCGCCGACCCCGGTGAAGAACGCCGGCGGCACCACGCTCGTGACGAACGCCGGCAGCAACGGAAAGTTCCTCGGCGTCCTCGACTTCGACGTGAAGAACGGCAAGATCAGCGACTTCCGCTACAAGCTGCTGCCGGTCTTCTCGAACGTGCTGCCCGCGGACAAGGAGATGGACGCGTTCATCAGGAAGGTGCGCGCGCCGTACGAGGGCAAGCTCAACGAGAAGCTCGCGGTGACCGAGGGGCTGCTGTACCGCCGCGGCAACTTCAATGGCACGTTCGACCAGGTGATCTGCGATGCGCTGATGCAGGTGAAGGGCGCCGACATCGCGTTCTCGCCGGGGTTCCGTTGGGGCACGTCGCTGCTGCCCGGCCAGGCGATCCTGATGGAACACGTGATGGACCAGACCGCGGTCACCTATCCGTACTCGACGGTGACGGACATGACCGGCGAGATGATCAAGACGATCCTCGAGGACGTCGCCGACAACCTGTTCAACCCGGACCCGTACCTGCAGCAGGGCGGCGACATGGTGCGCGTCGGCGGCCTGCAGTACGCCATCGACCCGGCCGGCAAGATGGGCGGCCGCATCACCGAGATGCGCCTCAAGGGCCAGCCGATCGACGCGGCGAAGACGTACAAGGTCGCCGGCTGGGCGCCGGTCGCCGAAGGCGCGTCGGGCGAGCCGATCTGGGACGTGGTGGCCAAGTACCTGCGCGACCAGAAGACACTGAAGGCGCCGCGCCTGAACCTGCCGGCCATCAAGGGCGTGCAGGGCAACCCCGGAATCAGTCTCTGACACGGGTGATGCACGCGCGGCGGCGACTCCTGCTGGCAGGCGCCGCCGCCGCGTTCGGTGCCCGGGCCGGCGCGCAGCCGGCGGGCGGGGAGGACCACCTCACGGCGATCGATGACCTCCGTGCCGTCATGGCGCAGGTCAGGAAGCGGCGTGTGCCGCTGCTGGTCCTGTTCAGCACGCCGGGCTGCCCGTTCTGCCACGAAGTCCGGCGCAGTTACCTGGCGCCGCGCGTCGCGGAACAGGCGAAGCTGCCGTCTCCCACGCTGGTGATCCGCGAGATCGACATCTCGAGCCGCGCGCCCCTCATCGACCTGGAGGGCCGCCGGACCACCCAGGCGGAGTTCGCGTCGCGCCTGAACGTGCGGATGGTGCCGGTGGTTGCGCTGTTCGACGATCGCGCGCAGCTGCTGGGGGAACCGCTGGTCGGCATCGATCGCGCCGGGTTCTACGAAGCCTATCTCGCGCGGGCGATCGAGGCCGCCGAGCGCCGGCTGCGCTCCTGACCTCCGGGCTGGCGGCCAGCCATCGCACGGCCGGCCATACCTGCCGTCCGGTCGCTCCGCGTTGCCCTGGAGGCCGCGCGCGCAGTACCGTAGCGGCACCAGCGCGCGGCGACAGGGCGCGACGACACTCCGGAGGACCTCATGGCGCGACTGCTCGTATCCCTCATTCTGGCTGCGGTTGCAGCCGTCGCCTCGCCGGTCGCCGCGAAGGATCAGCGGTTGACGGTCGATGAACCGGCGCCGCCGCCGGCCGTTGCACGGCTGCTGATGGGCACGCGCCTCGGCTACATCACGTGCAGCGGCAAGTACCGCGCGTACCTGGAGAAGCTGGATCTCTATGAACTGGTCAGCGACGACGGCATCGCCACCCCGCGCCGAATGGACCTGCCGTCGAGCGAGGACACGACGGCGTGCGTCCACGAGACGGTCTACAAGGCAAGGGACCTGCATGACGCGGCCGTGAAGCAGGCCGGTACGGCCGCCGCGAAAACGGCGCTGCGCGAATACATGACGGCGTGGCAGGCCTCGCTGACAGCCATCGAGTCGAAGCCGCCGGAGAAGCCCCGCGAGTTCGACGCCCGCCAGAAGAAGCAGGAGGCGCGGCTGGATGAACTGCAGAGGCGGGTGGAGTCGACGGCGCGATAGCTGTGCGCAGGCCTCCCGGTGCGACGCGGCGCGCGAGCGCCGCATTTGCATTGGAGGCGCGGATTCGCACCAGGTTGAGCCCGTGGAGCACGCGACCGGAGACAAAACCGGCAGAATCACGCCTTCGGAGGTGTGGCCGAGCGGTTTAAGGCACCGGTCTTGAAAACCGGCAAGGGTTCACGCCCTTCGTGAGTTCGAATCTCACCGCCTCCGCCACCAATCGACGGCACCCTCGTGCCTGACCGTCTGCAATCGGACCCGCGCGAACCGTGACCCGGCCGGTCGTCCTTCTCTGCCTCCTGATCTTCGGCAACACGTTCGCAGTCGGCGCCTTTCCGGTGCTGCTGCCGGACATCGGGCGCGCCGCCGGCGTCGATGACTTCGCGCTCGGGGTGCTGGCGGGCGCCTTCGGCTTCGCGCGGCTGGTCTCCGATTTGCCCGCCGGCCTGCTGATCACGCACCACCTGCGCCGGGCGCTGGTCGTCGGCGCGGGCGCCGTCACGGCCGGCATCGTGTGCCTGGCCTTCGGCGCGCCGTACGAGCTGCTCGTCGCCGGTCGTCTGCTCTCCGGTCTCGGTCACACGCTGGTGATGCTGGGTGGCATCACGGGGATCGTGCGCCACGCGCGGAGCGGGTCGCACGGCCTGGCGCTCAATGCGTACGAGATGAGCGGCATGCTCGGCATCCTCGGCGGCATGGTGTGCGCGGGGTTCCTGCCGCGTGACTGGCCCTGGAACGTGACGATCCTGGCCGCGTCCACGCCGCAGTTCATCGGTCTCGCCGTGCTGCCCGCGCTGCTGCGCGCGCTGCCGGTCGACGCGGGGAGCGCGGGCGCGCCGCTGTTCTCGCGCGGACTGCCGGACCACGACGGCGCCGGCTCGGGCCGGCCACGCTCCGTTTCGCAACTCACCGTGCTTGCCTTCGTCGCCGGCGCGCTGCTGGCCGTCGCGTGGTCGGCCATCGGGCAGTTCCTCCTTCCGCTGCGCGCGAGCCGCGAGTTCGGGCTCGACCGGGACGGCGTTGCGCTGCTGCTCGCCATTCCGCAACTGGTCGACGTGCTGGTGCTGTTGCCGCTCGGATCGCTCGCCGACCGTGGGTCGCGCGCGCGCGTGCTGGCGGCGGTTCTGCTCGTGCTCGCGGCCGGGGTGGGCGCCGTCGCCTTCGGGCCGCTGCCGCTCGTCATTGCCGGCTGCGTCTTCTTCGGCGTGGGGCTCGCGTCCTGGATGCTGCCGGTGGCGCTGCTCAATCGCGATGGCGCGGCGCAGCGCGTCGCGTGGCGGACGGCGCTGTATCGCGTCGGCGTCGATGCGGGCGTGTTCCTCGGGCCGGTGCTGAGCGGCCTGCTCGCGGCGCGCTCGATGCTGTGGGTCGTCGGCGTGGCGACCAGCGGCGCGCTCGTCGTCGTCAGCGTCGCGCTGCTGCGCGCAAGCCGGGAGGAGCGGGCCGCCCTGTAGACTTCGCCGCCGAACCATGACGCCCCGCCTCGCGCTCACCGGGATCACCAAGCACTACGGCGATGTCGCGGCCAACGAGGATGTCACGCTTGCGGTGATGCCGGGCGAGATCCTCGCGCTGTTGGGCGAGAACGGCGCGGGCAAGAGCACGCTGATGAAGGTGGTGTACGGCGTCGCACGGCCCGACGCCGGCACCGTCGCGATCGACGGTGCGGAGGTCGAGATCGCGAACCCGGCGCGCGCGCGCTCACTCGGTATCGCGATGGTCTTCCAGCACTTCGCGCTGTTCGACACGCTCACGGTTGCGGAGAACATCGCGCTCGGAGCCCCCGAGCACCCGCTGTCGAAGGTCGACGAGCGCGTTCGCGAGCTGTCGCAGCGCTACGGCCTCGAACTGCATCCGGAACGCAGGGTGCACGACCTGTCGGTCGGCGAACGGCAGCGTGTCGAGATCCTGCGCGCGCTGATGTCGAGCCCGCGCATCCTGATCCTCGATGAACCCACCTCGGTGCTGACCCCGCAGGCCGTCGATCGCCTGTTCGAGACGCTGCGCCAGCTCGCGGCCGACGGCGTCAGCGTCGTCTTCATCAGCCACAAGCTCGACGAGATCCGCCGCCTGGCCACGCGCTGCGCCGTGATGCGCGCTGGACGCCTGGTGGCAACCGTGGACCCGCGCGAGCAGAGCGAAGCGGCACTCGCGCGCCTGATGCTCGGCGCCGACCCGCCGTCGATCGCTGCGCACGACTCGCCGCCGGGCGCGGTCGCGCTCGAGATCGCCGGCCTCACCGTGCACGGGTCCGAGCGGCGGCACTGGCTGCACGAGCTCGCGTTCTCCGTGCGGTGCGGAGAGATCCTCGGGATCGCCGGCGTATCCGGCAACGGGCAGACGGCGCTGATGGCCTCGCTGGCGGGCGAGTGGAGCGGGCGCTCCGATTCGGTTCGCCTGTTCGGCGAGCCCGTCGGGCACCTCGGCCCCGCGGCGCGCCGCGCGCGCGGCCTGCGTTACATCCCGGAGCAGCGGCTCGGGCACGGCGCCGTCCCCGAGCTGTCGCTGCTCGACAACGTCGTGCTCACTGGCGACGCCCTGCATCGGCGCGGCGTCCTGCACCGGGACGAGGCGCTGCGCGTCGCGGAGTCGGTGATCCGCGCGTTCGACGTGCGCACCGAGGGCGTCGGCGCGCGCGCCGCGTCGCTGTCGGGCGGCAACCTGCAGCGCTTCATCGTCGGCCGCGAGACGCTCGCCGAACCGCGCGTGCTGGTGGTCGACCAGCCGACGTGGGGCGTGGACGTCGGCGCCGCCGTGGCGATCCGCAACGCGCTGATCGGCCTGCGCAGCCGCGGCTGCGCGATCGTGGTCGTCTCCGAGGAGATCGACGAGCTGTACCAGCTGTGCGACCGGCTGATGGTGATCGCCAAGGGCCGCCTGTCGCCGGCGGTCGGCGCGCACGACATCGGTGTCGACGAACTCGGCCGCTGGATGGCCGGGCTGTGGCCCGCGCGCGAGGAAGCCAGGGCATGAACCTGCCGCTGGCCCTTGTGCCGCGCGCGCAGCCGTCGCGCGCGCTCACGTGGCTATCGCCGGTTGCGGCCGCGGTGCTGACGCTCGCGGCCGGCGCGCTGCTGTTCGCCCTGATGGGCCAGGATCCGATCCAGGGACTGCGCATCTTCCTGGTGGAGCCGCTCGCGACCCAGCGCGGCTGGTCCGAGCTCGCGCTGAAGGCCACGCCGCTGATCCTGTGCGCGCTCGGGCTGACGCTGTGCTTCCGCGCCAACGTGTGGAACATCGGGGCCGAGGGACAGCTGATCGCCGGCGCGATCGTCGGTGGCAGCGTCGCGCTGCTGGCGACGAGCGCCACCTCGCGCGCGATCGTTCCCGCGATCCTGCTTGCGGCCGCACTCGGTGGCGCGGCCTGGGCGGCGATCACGGCGTGGCTGCGCGACCGCTTCAACGCGAACGAGATCCTGGTGAGCCTGATGCTGGTGTACGTCGCACAGCTGCTGCTGTCGTGGCTGGTGCATGGCGCGCTGCGCGACCCGCAGGGCTTCGGGTTCCCGCAGAGCAAGCTGTTCGAGGGCGCGGCGCGCATGCCGCTCGTGCTCGCCGGCACGCGGCTGCACATCGGGTTTCCGCTGGCGCTCGCCGTCACCGTGGGGGCGTGGTGGCTGCTTGCGCGCTCGCTGATCGGCTTCCAGCTGAAGGTGGCGGGTCTCGCGCCGCTGGCGGCGCGCTACGCGGGGTTCTCGAGCCGGCGCGTGCTGTGGTTCGTGCTGCTCGCCTCCGGCGCGCTGGCCGGCGTGGCGGGCGGCCTCGAAGCGGCGGGGCCCGTCGGCCAGCTCACGCCGACGATTTCGCCGGGTTACGGCTTCGCGGCGATCATCGTCGCGTTCGTCGGACGCCTGCATCCGCTCGGAGTCGTCGCCGGCGCGCTGCTGATGGCGCTGTTCTACATCGGCGGGGAACTCGCGCAGTCGCGCCTTGGCCTGCCATCGGCGCTGACCGGCGTGTACCAGGGGCTGCTGCTGTTCTTCCTGCTGATGTGCGACACCTTCATTGCGTACCGGCTGCAGTGGCGCCGGACGGCGAAGACGATGGCGACCTGATGGAGAGCTTCGTCGCCCTGGTGGCCACGACGATGAACGCCGGCACGCCGCTGCTGCTGGCGGCGCTCGGAATCGTGATCAGCGAGCGCAGCGGCGTGGTCAACCTCGGCATCGAAGGAATGATGCTGGTGGCGGCGGTGCTCGGATTCACCGTCGTCCACTGGACCGGCTCATACGGCCTTGGTTTCGTCGCGGGCGCGCTGGCCGGCGCCGCCTTGGCGGTCCTCTTCGGAGCGATGACGCTGGGGTTGCTGACGAACCAGTTCGCCACGGGCCTTGCGCTGGCGCTGTTCGGCGCCGGGCTGTCCGCGTTCATCGGCCAGCCGTTGCAGGGCATGACACTGCCCGCGCGCGGACACGACGGCATCCCGGTGCTGCAGGACATTCCCGTCCTCGGGCCGGCCCTGTTCGGGCACCACTGGCTCGTCTACGCGGCGCTCGCGCTCGCCGGGGCGGTCGCGTGGTTCCTGTTCCGTACCCGCGGAGGCCTCGTTCTGCGCGCGGTGGGCGAGTCGCCCGAGTCGGCGCACGCCCTCGGCTACCCGGTGCGCCGCATCCGCTTCGCCGCGCTGGCCTTCGGCGGCGCTTGCGCGGGGCTCGCGGGCGCCTATCTGTCGACGGTGTACACGCCGTTGTGGTCCGAGGGCATGGTGGCAGGGCGTGGCTGGATCGCGCTCGCGCTCGTGACGTTCGCGACGTGGCGCCCGGCGCGCGTGCTGCTGGGCGCCTATCTCTTCGGCGGGGTCACGATGCTGCAGTTCCACCTGCAGGGACTCGGCGTCGAGGTGGCGACGCAGCTGCTCGCGATGACGCCGTATCTCGCGACCATCGTCGTGCTCGCCCTGATTTCGCGCAATCCGCGCTGGATCCGGCTCAACATGCCGGCCTCGCTCGGCAAGCCGTTCAACCCGAACGCATGACCGCCAGGCGCGCCAGCGCGCGTTCGAGGCGCGGCAGCGCCGCGCATCCGAGCACGTAGTTGCGCTGCGAGTCCTCGGCCCTTGCGCGGACCAGCCGGACCATCTGCGCACGCTCGGCGACGCTCCACTGCGCGATCGGCAGCATCGAGAGCACGGGTGCCCACGCCTCCCAGGCGTGGCGTTCCTCGGCGGTGAAGCCGTCGAGCGAGGCCAGGCCGCACCGACGCGCGGCCTCGGCACTGGCCTGCGCGACCGCGGTGGCCCGGTCGCTGCCGGCGAGCCGCGTCAGGTGACGCGCGGCGGCCAGTCCGACGGCCGCCGGAGTAATGAGTGGTGCCGGGTCGCGCGCATCCAGGTCGAGGAAGAGGTGATGCTCGGCCAGGGCGCGCAACGTGTCCGGCTGCGTCCGGTGGCTCTTCGACCGCGCGAGGCGCGCGAACTCGCGCTCGGCCAGCGCGATGCCGTCGCGCGCGCGCGGGCGGAAGCCCAGCTTGGCGTAGAACCACCAGGCGCCCGACGCGAGCCCCTCGTCGTTGCCCTTGCCGAGCTGGTACGGCTCGATGCTGAATGAACGCGTGCCGAAGCCGTGCGCGAGCGCCGCCAGCAGCCGCGCGAACGTGCGGGCCGCTTCGCCGCCGCGAAACGTCTCGAACGTGTTGAACGAGATCGCCGCGCCGCGGCCGACGAGATCGCATTGGTGATAGCCGACCGGCACGCCGTTCTGAAGCGTGAGGCCGCCGTAGATCGCCGGCACGACGGCGCGGCGCTCGCGCCGCAGGCCGATCAGCGCGAAGGCGAGTCCGCCGTCGTCGTCGATCCACCAGACGTCGCGCGCGCTGGCGTAGGCGAAGGCGTCGAGGTCGCGCCGGCGTGTGACCATCGCTCCCCGGGCGAGCGCGATCAGCGCCTCGGCCTCGGTGGATGTCGCAGGCCGGAAGGCGCGCGGCGGTCGCGCGAGTTCCTGCGCGAGGTCGGGCCGGCCGCGCCGCAGCGCACCGACCTGCCACACCGGCTGCACACCTGCCAGCGCGGCGCGCGTGCGGCTTGGCGTGTCGGGCCCGGGCAGCAGTTCGCAACTCGGATTGATGGCGTCGTAGTAGGCCTCGCGCGTGCGCTCGTCGGCCGGCAGCGCACTGACGCGCTGGACGAGGAAGGTCGCATCGGTCTCGCGGCCACGCACCGCGTCGAGCGCCGCGAATCCGGGCAGCTTCGCCTCCCTCAGCCCGTGCGCTTCGACCGGTGTCAGCAGGGCGGGCAACAGGTCCGCGATCGAGTCGCCGGCCTCGGTGTCGGCGCGCTCCAGCACGAGGCGCGTCGGCCAGCGCTGCGCGAGCCACAGCGCGGTCGGATAGAAGAACGGGAACCAGATCGTCGTGCCGGCGATGCCCGAGTAGGCCAGGGCATCGCGGTGCGCGCGCAGGTCGGCGCGCTGGTCGAAGCGGCCCAGCATCGCCTCCACCGCGCCGAGCACTTCGGCGTTGTCCGGGTAGGCTCTCATGAAGCACAGGACCTCGTGCAGCCGCTGCACCTGTTCGGCCCGCGGCAGGCGCGCGCGCTTCAGTTCCCGAAGACGCGCCAGCTTCATCCGCGCCGACGCGGGGTCGAAGCGGTCCCTGCGGCGTTCGAGGTCGGTCAGTGCGGACGTCGCCATGAGTGCGTTTCCCCGTGTGAAGTTCAGGTGGGCCGGTAGCGTGGTCCGCAATGTAAGCCCGAACAGGCGCGGCCATCGCGATGCGGAATCACGCTCACGTAGAATTTCGCGCTTCACAAGACCATCGATCACGGGGAAACCGATGCACGCCTCCGCCAGACTCGTCGCCATGTCGTTGATCGCCGTGCTCGCGGCCGCCTGCGGCAAGCAGGAAGCACCGCCGGCACCGAAGGCCGAGGCGCCGCCCGCCGCCGCGGCACCCGCGGCGGCGGAACCGCTGAAGATCGGCTTCGTGTACGTCAGCCCGGTCGGCGATGCCGGCTGGACTTCGCAGCACCACGCGGGGCGCGGCGAGATGCTCACGGCGCTCGGCGACAAGGTGACGTCGACCTTCGTCGAGAAGGTGCCGGAAGGCGCCGACGCGGAGCGCGTGATCCGCGACCTT
>JBFZCF010000045.1:0-12899 GCA_041308065.1 Burkholderiales bacterium | reverse complement strand
CAGGCAGATCGCGCCGGCTAGCGGGCGGTCACCCAACTCCAGGAGAACTGCCATGAATCATCGACTTTCCCTCGCCGCAACGGCGTTTGCGCTGGCCGCGGTCACCGCGGGCGCGGCCCTGGCCCAGGACAAGGGCGCCGCGGTCAAGGGCGAAAAGGAGCGCTGCTACGGCATCGCGAAGGCCGGCCAGAACGACTGCGAATCCGGACCCGGCACCACCTGCGCTGGCTCGTCGAAGGTCGACTACCAGGGCAACGCCTGGAAGTACGTCGCCAAGGGCACGTGCGAACAGATCACGACGCCGAAGGGCAAGGGGTCGCTGAAGCCGGTCAAGACCTGAGAGGGACTGGCCGCGGCGCCGTGCGCCTGCGCACGCCGGAACGATGCGCACGCTGGCGCGTCGCGGCGCCGTCACCGCGGGCCTCGGCCTGAAGCCCCAGCATTTCGACGAGGCCGAGCGCTGCGCCGCGCCCGGCGTCTGGTTCGAGGTGCACGCCGAGAACTACACCGTCGACGGCGGGCCGCGCCTGGCGTGGCTCGAGCGCATCCGCGCACGGCACCCGGTGTCGCTGCACGGGGTCGCGCTCTCGCTCGCGGCCGATGCGCCGCCCGAGCCACGCCAGCTGGAGCGCCTCGCCGCGCTGGTCGAGCGCATCGAGCCCGTGCTGGTGTCGGAGCACCTGGCCTGGAGCACATGGCGTGGCGCTTATCGGCCGGACCTGCTGCCGGTGCCGCGGACCGCCGGGGTACGGCAGCGCGTGATCGACAACATCCAGCGCGTGCAGGACCGACTGCGACGTCGCATCGCGCTGGAGAACCCGTCGCACTACCTCGCGTTCGACGAGCACGCGAGCGACGAAGTCGGGTTCCTGGTCGAGATCGCGCGCCGCAGCGGCTGCGCGCTGCTGCTCGACGTCAACAACGTCCACGTCAGCGCGAACAACCTGCACTACCGGGCGGACGAGGTGATCGATGCGATCCCCGCGGACCTCGTTGCCGAGATCCACCTCGCCGGCCACGGCGAGGACCCGACGCTCGGCGCGGCCCTGCTGATCGACACGCACGACGCGCCCGTGGCGCCCGCCGTGTGGGCGCTGTACGAGCGCCTGGTCGCGCGGATCGGGCCGCGTCCCACCCTGATCGAGCGCGACGAGCACATCCCGCCGTTCGAGGAACTGCTGCGCGAGCGCGAGCGGGCGCACGCGCGGCTCGTCGAGCCGGTCGCGGAGGCGGCGTGATGGACGTGGCGGAGTACCAGGATGCGTTCGCTGCGGCGCTGCTGGCGGACGCCGGGCAGGCGTCGCCGTCCACGGTGGTCGAGCGGCTGCGGCGCCAGCCCGGCTTTGCGGTGTATCGCAACACGGTCATGAAGGGCTGCATCGACGCGCTGCAGGCCAACTTTCCGACAGTGGAGCGATTGGTGGGGGAAGAGTGGCTGCGCGCGGCCGCCGGCGTGTTCGCACGCGGGCAGTTGCCATCGCAGCCCTCGCTGCTCCTGTACGGCGAGGAATTCCCGTCGTTCCTCGCGGCGTTCGAGCCGGCGCAGGAGATCCCGTATCTCGCGGACGTCGCGCGCGTCGACCGCTTGTGGACAGAGGCGCACGTGGCCGCTGACGCGCCGGCGCTCGCCGCCGCCGCCCTGGCCGCGCTGCCGCCGTCGGAGATGTCTTCGGTGGTGCTGCGCCTGCATCCGGCCGCGCGCTGGATCTGGAGCGACGACTGGCCCATCCACGCGCTGTGGTCGCGCAACCGGTCGCACGACGCGGATCCCGGTGCTCCGATGGAGTGGATCGCGGAGGGCGTGCTCGTCACCCGGCCGCTCGGCCCGGTCCAGGTCGAACCGTTCGCGCGCGGCGGGGTGGCCTTGCTCGATGCCTGCCGGTCCGGCCGGTCCATCGAGGGCGCGGTGCAGTGCGCGCTCGAGGCGCAGCCCGATGTCGACCTCGCCGCCCTGGTTCAACAACTCCTGCAGGCCGGCGCGTTCAGCGCGCTGCAGCCCATTGCGACAAAGGAATCCACATGAACTCGCTTCCCCTGCATCCCGATGCGGCAGCCACCGGGCCGCGCGCGCTGTACAACCGCGCGGCGCAGTGGCTCGAAACGTGGATCGGCCACGACCTGCTGGCGCTCGCGGCGCGCTTCGGCATCGCCGGCGTCTTCTGGCTGTCGGGCCGCACCAAGGTCGATGGCTGGCTGTCGGTCAGCGAGAATGCCGTTGCGCTGTTCGAGGACGAGTACAAGGTGCCGGTGCTGTCGCCGGCACTGGCGGCGCACCTGGCCGCGTATGCGGAGCACGTGTTTCCGGTGCTGCTCGTGATCGGCCTCGCCACCCGGGTCTCGGCGCTGGCGCTGCTCGGCATGACGGCAGTGATCCAGGTCTTCGTGTACCCGCTCGCGTGGCCCACGCACCTCGTCTGGGCGGCGGCGCTGCTCTACCTCGCCGCGCGCGGCGCGGGTCGCATCTCGGCCGATCGAGTGGCCGGACTGCGATGAACGCGGTCGTGCCGGCCCCCTGTATCTCCTACGTAGCGCTTCCTACGCACCCCAGTTGAGCGTCGCGGGAAGCGGTGGTTCCTGCGGCGAACGCGCGCGGTTTCGGCAGCTTGCGTTGCATAGTTGTCGTCGCCGCATCGTGCCGGGGCTCGCACTGCATGAGGATCCTGATCGTCGACGACGACCGCGACAGCGCGGATAACCTCGCGGCCCTGCTCGCCGCCGCCGGCCACGACGTGCGCATCGAGGTGGGCGCGCGCGCCGGCGCCGAGGCGGTGGCGACCTGGAGGCCGGACGTCGCGCTGCTCGACATCGGACTGCCGCATGGCGGCGCTCACCGGGTGGCGCGCCGCGTGCGCGCCGAGCCCGACACGCGCGCCACGCGCCTGGTGGCACTGGCCGAGTGGGGGCAGCCGCAAGACCGTCGCCGCTCGGCGGACGCCGGCTTCGACCACCACCTCGTGAAGCCGGTCGATCCGCTGCATCTCAGGGTCGTCCTGAACTCGGTCGCATCGGGCTCGCAGGCAACCGCGGGCAGCGCGCCGAAGGGTTGATTCCCGCACCGGTTGCGAAAGCGGTCGCAGTCGCCGTTGCTGCGACGTGATGTCCGTCAGGCGCGGCGTCGAGCCCGCGGCGGACCCGGCGCTCCAGCGCGGTAAAGTTCGCCCTGCGCCCTCGGGGCGCATTGTTTATCTCCCGACGAACCGAACGCCGCATGGAAGAGCAGGACCTGCCGGTCGCACGCGATCAACGCCACTTCGAGGACTACCCGCTCGGGTCGGTCGCGCAGTACGGCCCGATCATCGTCGACGAGGCCGAGGTCATCGAATTCGGCCGGCGTTTCGATCCGCAGGACTTCCACACCGATCCGGTCAAGGCGGCGAAGAGCCCGTTCGGCGGCGTGATCGCCAGCGGCTGGCACACCGGATCGATGATGATGCGCGTGCTGGTCGACCGCTACCTGTCGCGGCCGGCCGGCATGGGATCGCCGGGCATGGACGAACTGCGGTGGACCGCGCCGGTGCGTCCGGGCGACCGCCTGTGGTTCAGGTTCACGGTGATCGAGGCGCGGCGTTCCGAATCGAAGCCCGATCGCGGCGTGGTGCGCATCCTGATCGAGGTGATCAACGACAAGGCCGTCGTCGCGATGTCGATGAAGGCGATGACGCTGGTGCGCTGCCGGACGGCGGTCGCGCCCTGAGGGAGAGGGAACCATGGATTTCGAGCGACGACGCCTGCTGGCGACCGCGGTGCTGCTGCCGGTGGCCTCGGCCGCGCGCGCCAGCGGGGAGTATCCGGACAAGCCGGTGCGCCTTGTCGTGCCCTTCCCGCCGGGCGGCGGCGCCGACAACCTGGCGCGCGCCATCATGCCTAAGGTGTCGCTGGCGCTGGGCAAGCCCATCATCATCGACAACAAGCCGGGCGCGGGCGGCAACGTCGGCGCCGAGATCGTCGCCGGCTCGGCGCCTGACGGCTACACGCTGCTCTACGGCACCAACGGGACGCACTCGATCAACCAGTCGCTGTACCGGAACCTGCGCTTCGATCCGATCAGGGACTTCGCGCCGGTGTCGCGGATGACCGAGATCGCGGCGATGCTGGTGGTGAACCCGCAGCTGCCGGTGATGACGACCACGCAGCTGATCCGCTACGCGACGGCCAATCCCGGCAAGGTCAACTTCGCTTCCGCCGGCAACGGCACCACGTCGCACCTGTCCGGCGAGCTGTTCAGGACGATGACCGGCATCGACATCGTGCACATCCCGTACCGCGGCGGCGCCGCCGCCGTCGCCGACCTGGTCAGCGGGCAGGTGCAGATGATGATCGATGTGATGCCGAACGTGTATCCGCTCGCGAAGGACGGCCGCATCCGTGGCATCGCGGTGTCGACGGCGGTGCGTTTCCCCGGCGCGCCGGAGTTGCCGACGATCTCCGAGTCGGGCGTCGCCGGGTTCGAATCGAGCGCGTGGGATGGCGTGCTCGCGCCGGCCGGCACGCCGGAGGTGATCGTCAACCGGCTCAACGTGGCGATCCGCACCGCGCTCGCCGACCCCGAACTGACCGAGACGCTCAAGAGCCGCGGGGCACGACCGGTGGCGGGCACGCCGCAGGACTTCGCGCAGCACATCGTCGAAAGCACGAAGAAGTGGGCCGTCGTCGTCAAGGCGTCCGGCGCCCGCATCGATTGAACTTGCCGCCACCCAGCCATCAAGCAGACCGCATGGACACGAAAGCACTGCCGCCGATTCCCGCCTGGACCGTCGTTCCCGGCTACGCCGACATCATCTATTCGAAGGCCGATGAAGGCATCGCGAAGATCACGATCAACCGGCCCGAAGTCCGCAACGCCTTCCGGCCCGAGACGGTGAAGGAAATGCAACGCGCGTTCGACGACGCGCGCGACGACGAGAACATCGGCGTGATCATCCTGACCGGACAGGGCAAGGACGCGTTCTGCTCGGGTGGTGACCAGCGCGTGCGCGGCGCAGGCGGGTACGTCGGCGTCGACAACGTGCCGCGGCTCAACGTGCTCGACCTGCAGCGGCAGATCCGCACGCTGCCGAAGCCGGTGGTGGCGATGGTCGCGGGCTACGCCATCGGCGGCGGCCACGTGCTGCACATGATCTGCGACCTCACCATCGCAGCCGACAACGCGCGCTTCGGCCAGACCGGGCCGAAGGTCGGCAGCTTCGACGGCGGCTACGGCGCTTCGTACATGGCGCGCATCGTCGGCCAGAAGAAGGCGCGCGAGATCTGGTTCCTGTGCCGCCAGTACGACGCGAAGCAGGCGCTGGAGATGGGCCTGGTGAACACGGTCGTGCCGTACGAGCGGCTCGAGGAGGAAACGGTGCAGTGGTGCCGCGAGATGCTCGCCAACAGCCCGATCGCGCTGCGCTTCCTGAAGTCCGCGCTGAACGCGGACTGCGACGGCCAGGCCGGCCTGCAGGAGCTGGCGGGCAACGCGACGCTGCTGTTCTACCTCTCCGAGGAAGGGCAGGAAGGCAAGAACGCGTACCTCGAGAAGCGCAAGCCGGATTTCCGCAAGTTCCGCCGGCTCCCGTAGCCGGCGCCGACCGCGCCGGCGTGTAGTCTCGGTCGCGTGAACGATCCCCTGTCCATCACGGCGGCCGCGCGCGACGCGGCCGATGCGGTTGCGCTGCACGTCGGCCGCGACCGTTACACGTTCGCGCAGCTCGCCGACCTCGTGCAGGCGCGGCTCGCGGACCTGCGCTCCGAACTGGTGCCGGGGCGCCCCGTCCCGCTCGTGGGCCGCAACACGCTCGAGCGCGTGATCGCGCTCTACACGCTGCTCGAAGCGCGCGTGCCGGCGCTGCTGCTGCATCCCAAGCTCACCGAGCGCGAACGCGCCGCCGAGGTCGCGGCGACTGAGCGCGTGGCGGCGACGCTGCCCGACGACGCGGCGGTGATCATGTACACCTCGGGCACGACCGGGCAGGCGCGCGGCGCCGTGCTGACGCGCTCGGCCCTGCTCGCCTCGGCGCAGGCGAGCGCCGCCAACATGGGCTGGCAGCCCGACGACTGCTGGCTGCTCGCGATGCCGATCGCGCGCATCGGCGGCCTGTCGATCCTGACGCGCTGCCTGATCGCCCGGCGCGCGGTCGCGCTCGCGCCGAGCTTCGACGCGGCGCTGGTGCCGGCCTGGATCGAACAGTGGCGCACGACGCTGGCGTCGATGGTGCCGACGATGCTGGCGCTGGTGTTCGAACGGTATCCCGACTGGCGCCCGCCGCCGTTCCTGCGCGCGATCCAGGTCGGCGGCGCCGAGGCCCCGCCGCGCCTGCTGAAGGAGGCGGCGAAGCGCAAGGTGCCGGTCGTCCTCACGTACGGCTGCACCGAGACGTGCTCGCAGGTGGTCGTCACGCCGTACGAGCAGCGCTTCAATCCCGCGCAGGGCGGGGCGGGTCGTGCGCTGCCGGGGGCCGAAGTGCGCGTGGTCGACGGGCGCATCGAGGTGCGCGGACCGATGCGGATGGCGGGCTATCTCGGCGCCGAGCCGCTCGCCGCCGACGCGTGGTTCGACACCGGAGATGTCGGCATGTTCGACGCGCACGGCGGCCTGCACGTGCGCGCGCGCCGCGCCGACCTGATCGTCAGCGGCGGCGAGAACGTGTATCCGGCCGAAGTCGAGCGCGTGCTGGAAGCCTGCCACGGCATCCGCGCGGCGGCGGTGTTCGGTGTGCCGGACGAGACGTGGGGACAGCTCGTGGCGGCGGCACTCGTCGCCGACGGCACCCCGCCGACCGACGCGGAGTTGAGCGCTTTCCTGGATCACCACCTCGCGAGCCACAAGCGGCCACGGCGCATCCTGTTCGTGCCGCAATTGCCGCAGACCAGCGCAGGGAAGCTGGATCGCGCGGCGTTGCCTTCGTTGGCTCCGCGGCTGCGACTGCTCGATCGCGCGTAGTCCCTTGCGCCTGAGCGGGTTGCGGGGACCTCGACTCCGCGACCGTCGGCGCGGGCGCCCGCCGCCGAGCCGCGCGGAGAGAGGTCCCCGCGCCACGGGCGGCGCGCAAGGGACTCGGGGAAGTCAGCGCCGCAGTCTCTACAACACCCGGTTGAACCAGAGCATCGACAGCACGGCGCCGAGCCCGGCGAGCAGCGCGCCCAGGCCCGCGAACAGGGACGTGATCTCGGTCGGCTGCTGCTTCTCGAACGCGAGGTTCGCGCTCAGGCGGCTGTAGATCTGCTTCAGTTCCTGCGCGTCGGGCGCGCGGAAGTACTCGCCTTCGGTCACGCGGGCGACCTGCTTCAGCATTTCCTCGTCGAGCCGCACGCGCATCTGCCAGCCGTCGGCGCTGACCGTCGTGCCCTCGGGCGTTCCCATGCCGACCGTGTAGACGCGCACGCCATGGCTGGCGGCCAGCTCCGCGGCCTTCAGCGGATCGGGCCCGACGTTGCTCTGGCCGTCGGACAGCAGAACGATCGCGGCCGCCGTGTTGCTGCCGGCGGTCATCTCGCGCTCTTCCAGTTTCTTGCGCGGCTCGTCCTTGCGGCCCTTGGGCGGATTGATGAACTCCTCGACGTTGATGCGCGCCTGCGGCAGCGCGGCGTCCAGCGCGATCGCCAGGCCGCTGCCGAGCGCGGTGCCGCGCTGCGGCTCGAGCCGCTCGATCGACTTGACGATGTCTTCGCGGTTGTCGGTGGGCGACTGCACGAGGGCGGCCGACGCCGCGATGCCGACCACGCCGATCTTCACGTGGCGCGGCTGGCTGTCGACGAACGCCTTCGCGGCGCTCTGCGCGGCCACGAGCCGCGTCGGCTCGAGGTCGGTCGCGCGCATGCTGCCGGACATGTCGAGCGCGAGGATCACCGTCTCGATGCGCGCCGGCAGGACCACTGCGGCCTGCGGCCGCGCGACCGCCAGGATCATCGACGTGAGGCCGAGCAGCCACAGCAGCGGCGGCAGCCCGCGCTGCAGCCGGCTGGTCGCGGCGCCGCCGACCGTCTCCAGCTGCGCGTGGCGCCCGGCGAGCGCGCCGCGCCGCTTCAGCACCCGCGAGTAGGCGAGCATCAGCAGCGGCACCGCGATGAGCAGCCACAGCATGGTCGGCCACAGGAAGGTGAAGCTGGTCGGATCGCCCATCGCCCTGGCCGTCAGGTCCGGAGGTGCCGCGGCACCGCGCCCGCCGCGAGCTGGCTGCGGCGCTTGCGCAGCTGGGTGAAGCGCAGCAGCGCCTCGTCGAGCGGCTCGTCGGTGGCGAGCTCGAGGCAATCGACCGCCGCCTCGCCGAGCGCCGCGCGCAGTTCCTCCTCGCGCTTCTCCGCGGCCTGCGCGAAGCGGCGGCGGAACGCCTTGTCGTGCGTGTCGACGAGCAACTGCTCGCCCGTTTCGGCGTCCTGCATCACGACCAGGCCGATGTCGGGCAGCTCGCGCTCCATCGGGTCGGTCAGCCGCACGGCGACGATGTCGTGGCGGCGCGCGAGGTCGGCCAGCCGGCGCGACCAGCCCGGCGTGCTGATGAAATCGGACACGACGAACAGCACCGACCGGCGCTTGATGACGGGACGCGCGGTCGTGAGCAGCTCGGCGAGGTCGGTGATGCGGCCGATGCCGGTCGGCGAGGGCGCCGCGCCGCGCTCGCCCAGCTTCACCATGCGGTCGAGGATGTGCAGCACGTGCCGGCGTCCGCTGCGCGCCGGTATGACTTCATTGGCGTGCTCCGAGTGCAGCACCGCGCCGACCCGGTTGCCGTAGCGCGTGAACAGCCGCGCCAGCACCGCGACGAGCTCGCTCGCCAGCGCGCGCTTGCGCAGCTGCTGCGAACCGAAGTCGACCGAACCGGACAGGTCGAGCACGAACCACGCGGCGACCTCGCGGTCTTCCTGGAACTCGCGCACGTGCGGCACCTGCAGCCGCGCGGTGACGTTCCAGTCCATGTAGCGCACGTCGTCGTTCAGCTGGTATTCGCGCAGGTCGGCGAGGTCGAGGCCGAAGCCGCGGAACAGCGTCCGGTAGTCGCCCTGCAGCACACCGTCGAGGCGGCGCAGCACGGTCCACTCGAGCCGGCGCAGCAGCCGGTCGGGGTCGACCGAGCTGGCCGGCTCGTTGGCGGCCTGGACGTCGTCCGCGATCGTCGCGGCCGACGCCGCCTTAGGCCGTAGCCACCCGAACATGGGTTTCCAGGGGCTTCTCGGGGGCCTGCACGGCCTTGAGCACCCGCATGACGATCGCGTCGGCCGTCTGGCCGTCCGACAGCGCTTCGTAGCTGAGCACCAGGCGGTGGCGCAGCACGTCGGGCACGAGGTCGATCACGTCCTCGGGCAGCACGAACGCGCGCCCGCGCAGGAAGGCCAGCGCGCGGGCGCCCTCGATCATGCTGATCGTTGCCCGCGGGCTGGCGCCGAACGTGATGTACGGCGCGAGCTCCTTCAGGCCGTACTGCCCGGGACGCCGCGTCGCCGACACCAGCTTCACCGCGTACTGCATCAGCGCCGGGTCGACGTAGATCTTGCGGCACTCCTGCTGCAGCTGCAGCAGCTGCTCGGTCGTGCACACGCCGTTGACGCTCGTCGCCGCGCCGGTGACGCGCTCGACGATCACGAACTCCTCCTCCTCGTTCGGATAGTCGACGACCACCTTCATCATGAAGCGGTCGACCTGCGCTTCGGGCAGCGGGTACGTGCCCTCGGTCTCGATCGGGTTCTGCGTCGCCATCACGAGGAACGGCGCGGGCACCTTGTGCGTCTCGCCCGCGATCGTGACCTGGCGCTCCTGCATCACTTCGAGCAGCGCGCTCTGCACCTTGGCCGGCGCGCGGTTGATCTCGTCGGCGAGCAGCAGGTTGGCGAACACGGGTCCCAGCACCGTCGAGAACTCGCCCGACTTCTGGTTGTACATGCGGGTACCGACGAGGTCCGCTGGCAGCAGGTCGGGCGTGAACTGGATGCGCTTGAACGTGCCGCGGATCGTCTTCGCCAGCGTGTTGACGGTCAGTGTCTTGGCGAGGCCCGGCACCCCTTCGACGAGCAGGTGGCCCTGCGCGAGGATCGCGACCAGCACGCGCTCGAGAAAGTGGTCCTGTCCGACGACGACACGCTTGACCTCGTACAGCACGCGCTGCATCAGTTCGCCGGTGGCGCGTGCGCTGTTCTGCTCTTCCATGGACATCCTTGCGTAGTGCTGCTTCAGTTCAGAAGGGAGGTATTCCCACGGCGGAGCCGGCGGCCTCGATGGTGGCCGCGAAGCCGATGCCGATGAAGGTGCGTGCCGGCGTCGGGTTCAGCAGCGCGGTCACGATGCCGATGACTTCGCCGTCCATCGAGATCAGCGGACCGCCCGAGTTGCCGGGATTCACCGCGGCGTCGAACTGGATCAGGCCGGTCATCACCTGCTTGCCCTGCGGCGAACGGAAGCTGCGGTCGAGGCCGGAGACCACGCCGGCCGAAGTCGAGGGGCCGATGCCGAACGGAAAGCCGATCGCGACCACTTCGTCCCCGGGCCGCAGGTTCGACGTCGATCCGAGCGTGGCCGCTTCGAGGTCGTCCGGGATCTTCTTCGCGCGGATCACGGCGAGGTCGTTCTCGGGGTAGGTCTTCAGCAGTTCGACGTCCGATTCGCTGCCGTCGAAGAACGTCACGGTGACGCGCTTGGCGCCGGACACCACGTGCAGGTTGGTCAGGATCGTGCCGTTGTCGACGATGACCACGCCGCTGCCCACGCCCTGCATCGGCTCATCGCCGCCGGGTTCGTCGAACTCGTCGTAGCCGCGCACGCGCACCACCGAGTTCATCACCGCGTCGGCCGCCTTCGTGGCGCGCGACGGCAGCGTCTTGTTCTCCATCGTGTACAGGACGGCGTCGTCGATGTCCTCCTGCGTCAGCTCGCCCGGGGCCGGTCGCATCGCGTCGCGCGCCGCGAGCAGGCCGAGCGCGAACGCGACACCGACGACGAACACGACGGCGCGATCGTGGCGCTTCAGGAAGCCGGCGCGGCGCGGGGCGGCTTCGGATGGAGATGCGGTCGTCGCAGGCGGTGGCCCGGGCGACGTCGGCGCACGCGGACCGTCGGCAGCCGCCGCGGGATGGGACGAAGCCACGGCTCCCGCCTTGCGGGCCGGACTTGCGCTGCTGTAGAGCGCGGGCTTCTTCATCGGAACTCCATTGACGCGCCCCCTCGAGTCCGGGCAAAAGTAGCACGGGTGCTGCACGCGGTCATCGTGCCGCCATCCACTGGTCGGCGCGCGCCGTCGGACCGCGTACCCCATGCGCGGCGCGCGGTCTTTCCGGCCGAACGATTCCTCCCGATCAACGTCACACGGTGCTGCACCGTTCCTGTGCCTCGCGCCGCTGGTCTTCGATGGGAAGGACGCGGCGCGTGCGGTGCTAGAGTGGCTCGCCGCGCGCCGGTCCGTTCAGCTTGGTCCAGCGCTTCGCCGAAAGGTTCGACACGAGGAGTTGGGAGGCTCGATGCGGTTCCTGTGGCCCGACGTGCTCTGGCTCCTGCTGCTGGCGCCCGCGCTGATCGCGGCGTACGTCCTGATGCTGCGGAGGCGCAAGCACACGGCCGTCCGCTACGCGAGCCTGAGCCTGGTGCGCGACTCGATCGGCGCCGGGCAGCGCATTCGCCGCCACGTGCCGCCTGCCCTGGTGCTGCTGGGCCTGGTCGCCGCCATCATCGCCGCCGCGCGCCCCGCTGCGACCGTCACGCTGCCGTCGCAGTACATGACGATCGCGCTGGCGATGGACGTGTCGCGCAGCATGCAGGCCACCGACGTCGAGCCGAACCGCCTCGAGGCCGCGCAGGCCGCGGCCCGGTCCTTCATCCAGGAACTGCCGAAGAACGTCCGGCTCGGCATCGTCTCGTTCGCCGGCACGGCGGCCGTCGTGCAGACGCCCACCGAGAGCCGCGACGACATGCTCGCCGCGATCGACCGTTTCCAGCTGCAGCGCGCCACCGCGACGGGCAGCGGCCTGCTGCTCTCGCTGGCGATGCTGTTCCCCGAGGAGGCCTTCGACCTGGAAGCGGCGTTGTTCGACCCGCGCTTCAGCTCCGGCCCGCGCCCGGCGCCGCTCGACCGCCGGAAGTCGCTGGATCCCGCGAAGGCGGGGGCCGCGAAGAAGGAGCCGGTGAAGCCCGGCAGCTTCACCGGCGGCGTGATCATCCTGCTGTCCGATGGCCGCCGCACGACCGGACCGGACCCGCTCGACATCGCGAAGATGACGGCCGACCGCGGCGTGCGCGTCTACACCGTGGGCTTCGGCACGCGCGAAGGCGCCTCGATCGAGTTCGAGGGCTACTCCTTCTACGTCCGCCTCGACGAGGAGACGTTGAAGAGCATCGCCAAGATGACCGGCGGCGAGTACTTCCATGCCGGCACCGCAGCCGACCTGCGCAAGGTCTACGAGACGCTGAACGCGCGCATCGCGATGGAAACGCGCGAGACCGAGGTCGGAGCGCTCTTCGTCGGCGGCGCGGCGGCCCTGCTGCTGCTGGGGGCGCTGCTGTCGCTGCTGTGGTTTCACCGCGGCGTGCCGGCGGTACTGGCGACTCGCTGACGCAGTGCGCGCGGCCGTAAAGGCTTGGCGTGTCGTGATTTCGAACACGCTCTGAGCGAGGTTGTGGCAGCGCGGCAGGCGGGCGTTGGCGGGGGCGGCTGGTGCGGCGGTCAGCGCTGCGCGCTGACTTCGCTGCGCTGCTCTCCGAGGGCCGTGCGGCGTAACTCGCTTCGCTCGCTGCGCGAGCTGCGCTCAGACAGGACGCCGCAAGTTAGAAGACGAAGCGCGCTGCGCGCGCCCGGCCTCGGCTGCGCTGCTCGCCGCCGCACAAAGCCGCGCCGGCGCGATTCCGCCGGCCGTGCCGCGAGCGTCGAACCGGAGTGCCAGATGGGGATCGCTGGGTGGGAGTCATCGAACCTGCGATGCTGCCTCATGGGCGATTCGGGTGG
>JBFZCF010000044.1:0-12523 GCA_041308065.1 Burkholderiales bacterium | reverse complement strand
TGGACCGGATCGAGCTTCGTCATGGGCGTCCAGTGGCACCCGGAATTCCACGCCTCGCACCAGGACCACCTGCTGGACAGCGGGCCCGTGGTCTCCAACTTCCTGCACGAGTGTGCAAGGCGGCGCAGCGCGGCGGGCCGGCCGGTGAGGCGCTGAGTTACTTCAGCGCGCTCGAGTCGCCTGGGCACCGAAGTCACCTGCGCGCCGAAGTCCCCTGCGCGCCGACCGCGCTGCGGGGCACCGCGACTCCGCGCGACTCGGCGGCGGGCGTGCCAGGCGCGCCAGGGTGGCGGGCCGGGCACGCCATCGGCCGCAAGGCACGACCCACGAGTCCCTGTCGCTACCAGCCCGAAAGCTGCGCGCCCGCAGGAAACAACCTCAGCCGAATGACGCCCGCCGCGACGGCCGCGAAGTCGAGGCACGCCGACGGCCGACCAGGCGCAGGAGAGGACCCCACCGACCAGGCGCAGGTGAGGACTCCGACCGACCTCTCGCAGGAGACGACCCGACCGACCAGCCGCAGGCGAGGACCCCACCGACCAGGCGCAAGCGAGGAACCGGCCGACCAGGCGCAAGCAAGGACCCAGGTCACACTCACCGCACCGGCGACCCCCGGTTTGTTGACCTCGGCTGGGCGGAGGCGAGGCGGGTTCCGCTAGATTCGACTCCGGAGCGGGCCGCCGGCCCGCGACGGGAACCCCGATGAGAACACCGCTCAACAGACTGTCTGCCACCCGCCTGTCCCGCATGATCGCCGGGCACGAGGTCACGTGCGAGGGCGTGACCCACTCGTTCATCGACGCGATCAAGGAGCACGAGCCCGCGGTGCGCGCGTTCGCGTGGTTCGACCCGGCGCGCGCGCTGGCGACGGCGCGCGAGCACGACATCGTCGACTGGCGCGGGCCGCTGCATGGCCTGCCGGTCGCGGTGAAGGACAACATCGACACCGCCGACATACCGAGCGAGTACGGCTCGGCGATCTACGCCGGGCACGTGCCGCACGCCGATGGGGCGTCGGTGGCCGCCTTGCGCAGCGCCGGCGCCTACGTGCTCGGCAAGACGGTCAGCGCCGAGCTCGCCAACTTCACGCCGGGGCCGACGCGCAACCCGCACGGACTCGAGCACACGCCGGGCGGCTCGTCGAGCGGGTCGGCCGCCGCCGTGGCGGCGCACATGGTCCCGTTCGCACTTGGGACGCAGACGGCGGGCTCGGTGATCCGGCCGGCATCGTTCTGCGGCGTCGTCGGCTTCGTGCCGACGCGTGGCCTGGTGCCGCGCGCCGGGGTCAAGGCGGTCTCGGACACGCTCGACGTGATTGGCGTGTTCGCGCGCAGCGTCGAGGACGCCGCCCTGATCGCGGCCGCGGTTGCGCTCAAGCCGGAGTTCCAGCACGCGCCGGCCAAGGCCGGCCCGGTCGCGATCGGCTGGACCGCCACCCCGTGGGCGTCGCAACTGGCGCCGTCGATGCTGGCCGCGCTGGAGCGGGTCGCGCGGCTGCTGTCGGCGCGGGGCGGGCGGGTGCGCGAGATCCCCTGGCCCTACGAGGCGAACGCGGACGGCACGGCGTTCGCAGGCCTCGCCGACGCGCAGCGCGCCGTGCAGCTGTTCGAGACGGCCCGGGCGCTGGGCGCCGAGCTGCAGTACCGCAGCGACCTGCTGTCGGCGAAGCTCGCGGCCCTGATCGAAGAGGGGCGTTCGATCAGCGCGGACGCCTACGTGGCGTCGATCAGGGCGGGGCGCGACTGCGCGGCATCCATCGACACGCTGTTCGGCGGCGCCGACGTGCTGCTGGCGCCGAGCGCGCCCGGGGAAGCGCCGCACGGTCTCGGCAGCACCGGCGACCCGCTGTTCAATCGGCCGTGGCACCTGCTGGGTGCGCCACAGGTCAACGTGCCGGTGCCGCGTTCGCTCGCGCACGGCGAGTCGGGACTCCCGCTCGGCCTGCAGGTGGTCGCGCGACCCGGCGACGACGTCCGGGCGCTGGCCGCCGCGCGCTGGGTCGAACAGCAGTTCGAGTCGCTGTAGCCGCGCGGCCGGCGGCGCGGCAGCCCAGCTTCAGACCGGCGGCAACGGACGCGGCTTGCGCTGGTCGTCGGTGGCGACGTAGACGAGGGTGGCCTCGGTCACCTTCACCACTTCCTTCTGCAGGCGGTTGCGTTCAACGTAGACCTCGACCTCGACGGTGATCGATGTCGTGCCCGTCTTCACGATGTCGGCGTAGAAGCTCACCAGGTCGCCGACGAACACCGGCTGCCTGAACACGAACGACGTGACGGCGACCGTCGCCACGCGGCCGCCGGCACGTCGCGCCGCGGGCACGGCGCCGGCGATGTCGACGTGCGCCATGATCCAGCCGCCGAAGACGTCGCCGTGGATGTTGGCGTCCGCGGGCATCGGCATCATGCGAAGGACGGCGACGCGGTCGACGGGGAGCTGGAAGTCGGACGTCATCGGGGCCTCAGTGCGATTGTCGTTGCCGGTTGCGCGCGAGCGCGGCCCGCGCCATTGCGTCGACCTTCGACGGCGCGATCAGCTTGAGCCACAGCCCGGCGCGCGCCCGCGCGGTCATCACGACCTCGCGCCGGCGGCGGCGCATGCCGTCGGCGATCAGGCGCGCGCACTCCTCGACCGGCATCGCACCTTCCTCCGCGAGGCCGGACACGCCGGCCGGCAAGCCCAGGCCGTTCCAGCCGCGGCGCCTGAACTCCGTGTTCACGACGCCGGGAAACGCGGCCATCACGGCCACGCCGTGCTCTTCGGCCTCGATGCGGAAAGCCTCGAGGAAGCCGCTCTGGGCGAACTTGCTGGTGCAGTAGGTGGTCCGTCCGGGCACCCCGGTCTTGCCCGCGAGCGACGAGACGCCGACGACGAGGCCGCGCGTGCGTTGCAGGCTCGGGTAAGCGTGGCGCACGCACCAGACGGTGCCCATCGCGTTGATGCGGAACAGCCGTTCGAAAGTCGAGAAGTCCTCGATCTCGTCGAAGCGCGCGTGCATCGACACGCCGGCGTTGGCGACGAGTATGTCGATGTCGCCGAAGGCTGCGACGGCGCGCTCCATCAGCCGGCGGCAATCGTCCTCGACGCTGACGTCGGTGGCGACGTCGAGCGCTTCGGCGCCTGCGCTCGCGCACTCGTGCCGGATGCGGGCAAGGCCTCCGGCGCCGCGCGCGGCCAGGACCAGCCGCGGCCGCTCCCGGGCCAGCTGGCGCGCCAGCTCGGCGCCGATGCCGTCGCTCGCTCCGGTGATCACGATGACCCTGTTCTCGAATGCCATGAGGTCGAGGTTCTGCTGGGATAATGGGCCGATGCAGAGCGTACATGGTGCGAAGGGCGCGGGCGCGCCGGGGACGGGGCGCTGATGCGCTGGTCGCCGCCCCGGGAAGCCCTGGCGCCGAGCGGACGCCGCAACGACTGGCAGGCGCTGCGCGCGCTGCTGCCCTACCTGTGGGCCCACAAGGGACGCGTGATCTTCGCGCTGGCGTGCCTGGTCGCGGCCAAGCTCGCCACCGTCTCGGTGCCGATCCTCCTGAAGGAACTCGTGGACGGCTTGTCGCCCGCGCAGCAGGCGGCGACCGGCGTGCTGCTGGTGCCGGTTGCGCTCGTCGTCGCCTACGGCCTGCTGCGGCTGTCGACGTCGCTCTTCACGGAACTGCGCGAGTTCTTCTTCGTGAACGTGACGCAGGCCGCGATGCGGACGCTGGCGCTGAAGACGTTCCGGCACCTGCACTCCCTGTCGCTGCGCTACCACCTCGAACGACGGACCGGCGCCGTGACGCGCGAGATCGACCAGGGCATCCGCGGCATCTCGTCGCTGATCAGCTTCACCCTGTACTCGATCCTGCCGACGCTGATCGAGATCACGCTGGTGGTCGGCTACCTCGTCTGGCACTACGAGATCTGGTTCGCCGGGATCGTCGGCGTCAGCCTCTTCATCTACATCGCCTTCACCGTGGCGGTCACGAACTGGCGCACGCTGGTGCGGCGGCGCTGGAACGAGCTGGAGAGCAAGGCGCAGTCGCGCGCGGTGGACTCGCTGCTCAACTTCGAGACCGTGAAGTACTTCGGCAACGAGGACTACGAGGCGCGGCGCTACGACGAGACGCTGGCCGACAGCCAGCGCACGGCGGTGCTGTCGCAGCAGTCGCTGAACGTCCTGAACGCCGGCCAGCAGACCATCATCGCCGTCGCGCTGACGCTGATCCTCTGGCGTGCGGCGCTCGGCGTGGTCGAGGGGCGGATGACGATCGGCGACCTGGTGCTGGTCAACGCCTTCATGATCCAGCTGTACATCCCGCTCAACTTCCTCGGCGTGATCTACCGCGAGATCAAGCAGAGCCTGATCGACATGGACCGCATGTTCTCGCTGCTCGAGCAGCACCGCGAGATCGCCGATGCGCCAGGCGCCGTGCCGCTTGCCGTCGGTGGCGCGGAGATCCGCTTCGAGGGCGTCGACTTCGCGTACGACGCGCGCCGCCAGGTCCTGCACGGGGTCAGCTTCGTGGTGCCCGCAGGCACCACGACCGCGGTGGTCGGCGCCACGGGATCGGGCAAGTCGACCCTCGCGCGGCTGCTGTTCCGTTTCTACGACGTCGGCGCCGGCCGCGTGGCCATCGACGGCCAGGACGTGCGGTCGGTGACGCAGGCGAGCCTGCGCGCCGCGATCGGCATCGTGCCGCAGGACACGGTGCTCTTCAACGACACCATCGAGTACAACATCGCCTACGGCCGCCCCGGCGCGTCGCACGAAGGCGTCGTGGCGGCGGCGCGCGCGGCGCACATCCACGACTTCATCGAGTCGCTGCCGGATGGATACCGCACGATGGTGGGAGAGCGCGGCCTCAAGCTGTCGGGCGGCGAGAAGCAGCGGGTCGCGATCGCCCGGACGCTGCTGAAGCAACCGGCCATCCTCGTGTTCGACGAAGCGACGTCGGCGCTGGACTCGCGCACCGAACGGGTGATCCAGCAGGAACTCGAGGGCATCTCGCGCAGCCGCACGACGCTCGTGATCGCCCACCGGTTGTCCACGGTGGTGCACGCGGACCAGATCCTCGTGATGGACCACGGCCGGATCGTCGAGCGCGGGACGCACGCGGAGCTGCTCGCCCACCGCGGTGCCTATGCGGCGATGTGGGAGATCCAGAGCCGCGAGCAGGCCAAGGCGGAAGCCGTCCTCGCCGCCTGACGCATGGCGCCGGTGCATTGCACTGGACGGCGCGTGCATCCCGGGGTCCGGGTTTCCTCGGACACGGCCGTCCGGCGCCACCAAACGGCGTTTTGTTAGTAGACTCGTCGGCCATTTCGAGGAGACATCGCATGAAACTTTCCCGCCTGTTGCTGGCTATGGTTGGCGCGGGCCTGGTGGCAACGGGCGCGAGCGCCCAGGAACTCACCGGCACGCTGAAGAAGGTCAAGGACACGGGGACGATCACGGTCGGCCACCGCGAGTCCTCGGTCCCGTTCTCGTACCTGGACGACAAGCAGCAGCCCGTCGGCTACGCGATGGACCTGTGCGCGAAGGTCGTCGACGCGGTCAAGGCCGAGCTGAAGCTGCCCAACCTGAAGGTGGCGTACCAGCCGGTGACGTCCGCCAACCGCATCCCGCTGCTGCAGAACGGCACGATCGACCTGGAGTGCGGCTCGACGACCAACTCCGTGGAGCGCCAGAAGCAGGTGGCCTTCGGCCCGACCTACTTCGTGATCAACGTCTCCGCGGCGGTGAAGAAGAACTCGGGCATCAAGTCGTTCGCCGACCTGAACGGCAAGGCGGTCGCCTCGACCTCCGGCACGACCTCCATCCCGCTGCTGCGCGGCTTCGAGAAGGCCAAGGGCATCGACTTCAAGGAACTGCAGGCGAAGGACCACGCCGAATCGATGCAGCTGCTGGCGACGGACCGCGCGCAGGCGTTCATCATGGACGACATCCTGCTGGCCGGCCAGATCGCCAACCAGCCGAACCCGGGCGACTTCATGATCCTCGCCGAGTCGCTGCGCACCGAACCGTATGGAGTGATGCTGCGCCGGGAAGATCCGCAGTTCAAGGCGCTCGTCGACCGTTCCATCGCGGCCGTGTTCAAGTCGGGCGAGATCGACAGGATCTACGCCAAGTGGTTCATGAGCCCGATCCCGCCGCGCAACGTCAACCTGAACTTCCCGATGACGCCGGCGATCAAGGACGCTTTCGCCAACCCGAACGATCGCGGCGTGCAGTAACCCGCCGCCGATGGACAGAAAACGCCGGCACCCAGCCGGCGTTTTCACGAGGACGCCCGATTGAAGCGCTGCGACGTGGCCATCGTCGGCGGTGCCCTCATGGGTTCGAGCGTCGCCAGTTTCCTGGGTGAGCTCGACCCCTCGGTGTCCGTCTGCGTGATCGAGCCGGACCCGACGTACGAGTGGTGCTCGAGCCTGCGCGCCTCGGGCGGGGTGCGGGTGCTGTTCTCGTGCCCCGAGAACATCGAGATGTCGAAGTTCGGCCGCGACTTCATCCGCGGTTTTCCGCAGCGCATGGCGGTCGGCGGACGCGAGGCGCCGGTCGACTGGGTGCAGGGCGGCTACCTGTTCATCGTCCCGCCCCGGGCCATGCGGCTGCTCGAGGCGAACTACGAAAGGCAGCGGGCGCATGGCTGTGACGTCGAGATGCTCGATCCGCGTCAGTTGAAGGAGCGGTTTCCGTCGATGTTCGTCGACGACCTCGGCGGTGGGGTTCATTCGCCCGGCGACGGCTGGTGCGATCCGAACGGACTGCTGCAGGGGTTCCGCCGCAGGGCGATCGCGCTTGGCGCCGAGTATGTCCAGGACCGCGTGGCCGGGCTGACGCGGTCGGGCAAGCGCGTCGTCGAGGCGCAACTGGCGTCCGGCGACACGGTGCGGGCCGATGTCTTCGTCAACGCGACCGGCGCCTGGGCCGGCGAAGTCTGCGCGATGGCGGGCATGCCGCTGCCCATCGTGCCGCTGCGTCGCTTCGAGCACTACTTCACGGCGGGCTCCCCGATCGAACGCCTGCCGTACGTGAAGGACGTCGACCGCCTCGCGTTCAGGTCCGAAGGGGTCGGATTCTCGGGCGGGCTCGTGGACAGCGACGAGCCGCGAGGATTCAACTTCGAGGTCGACCACGGCTATTTCGAGCGGGTGGTCTGGCCTGCGGTGGCGCACCGCTTCCCCGCGTTCGAGGCGGCCAGGTGCCACAGGACCTGGTCCGGCCTGTACGAGCAGTGCGAACTCGACGGCAACCCGATCATCGGCAACTGGCCGGGCGAACTCGAGAACTTCTACGTCGTCAGCGGCTTCTCCGGCCACGGGATGATGCACGCCCCGGCCGCCGGCCGGGCGATCGCCGAGTTGATCGCCAGGGGCTCGTTCCAGACGCTCGACCTGTCGCGCCTGGGCTACGAACGTATCATCCGTGGCGAGCCGTACGCGGAAGTCGGAATCCTGTAGCGCGGGGGCGCGCCGACCGATGAACTACAACTGGAACTGGGGCGTCTTCTTCCAGCAGACGCCAGATGGCGACGCGTTCTACTGGCAATGGATCGCGTCCGGCCTGGTGTGGACGCTGGCCGTCTCGGCGGTCGCCTGGGTCATCGCGATGCTGGTCGGGGCGCTGGTCGGCACGATCCGCACCACCGACCGGCCATGGATGGTCCGGCTGGGCAACGCCTGGGTCGAGCTCTTCCGGAACATCCCGCTGCTGGTGCAGATGTTCCTCTGGTACTTCGTGATCCCCGAGTTCATCCCGCCGCTCAAGCGCTGGATGATCGAGGCTGAACCCGTCCACGCGCAGTTCCTCGCCGCGGTCCTGTGCCTCGGCCTGTTCACGTCGGCGCGGATCGCCGAGCAGGTGCGCGCGGGCATCCAGTCGCTGTCGCGCGGACAGCGCAATGCCGGCCTCGCGGTCGGCCTGACGCAAGTGCAGGTCTACCGCTACGTCCTGCTGCCGATGGCCTTCCGCATCATCATCCCGCCGCTGACCAGCGAGACGATGAACCTGCTCAAGAACTCGTCCATCGCGCTCACGATCGGCCTGGCGGAGCTGACGTTCCGCTCGCGGGAGATGGGCGAATACACGTTCAACTTCTTCGAGGCATTCACGGCCGCCACGCTCATCTACATCGTCATCGCGATGACGGCCAACCGGGTGATGGCGTACATCGAGCGCCGCGTGGCGGTGCCCGGCTACATCGGGGGTGGCAAGTGAACCTCGACTTCGCCGTCGTCACCGATTCGCTGCCCTACCTCTGGAAGGGCATGCAGTACACGCTGCAGCTCACCGTCACGTCCGCCATCGGCGGGCTCGTCTTCGGCACGCTGCTCGCGCTGGCCCGGCTGTCGTCGATCAAGTGGCTCTCGAACGTCGCCGCGGGGTACGTGAACCTGATGCGGTCGATTCCGCTGGTGCTCGTGATCTTCTGGTTCTTCTTCCTGGTGCCGCTGATCCTTCAGGGCATCACCGGCGCCGAGCGGCCGCCGCAGGTCGGCGCGGAGCGCACCGCGATGATCACCTTCATCATGTTCGAGGCGGCCTACTTCTGCGAGATCATGCGCGCGGGCATCCAGTCGATCCCGCGCGGGCAGGTGTACTCGGCCTACGCGCTCGGGTTGACGTACGGCCAGTCGATGCGGCTGGTGATCCTGCCGCAGGCGTTCCGCAACATGCTGCCGGTGCTGCTGACGCAGACCATCATCCTGTTCCAGGACACCTCGCTCGTCTACGTGATCTCGGCGACGGACTTCGTGGGCGCGGCCTCGAAGATCGCGCAGCGCGACTCGCGCCTCGTCGAGATGTACCTGTTCGTCGCGATCGTCTACTTCGTCCTCTGCTACACGCTGTCCTACATGGTGAAGCGGCTGCAGAGGAAGATCGCAGTGATTCGCTAGGGAGTGCGCAACGCGATGGCAATGATCGAGATGAAGGGCGTCTCGAAGTGGTACGGGACCTTCAAGGTCCTGTCCAACTGCTCCACCACGGTCGAGAAGGGCGAGGTCGTCGTCGTGTGCGGCCCGTCCGGCTCCGGCAAGTCGACGCTGATCAAGTGCGTCAACGCGCTCGAGCCCTTCCAGGAGGGTACGGTGCTCGTCGACGGCATCTCCGTCGGCGATCCGAAGACCGACCTGCCGAAGCTGCGGTCGCGCGTCGGCATGGTGTTCCAGCACTTCGAGCTGTTCCCGCACCTGACGATCACCGAGAACCTGACGCTCGCGCAGGTCAAGGTGCTGGGCCGCAGCCGGGACGAGGCGATCGAGCGCGGCATGAAGCTGCTCGATCGCGTCGGGCTGAACTCGCAGGCGGACAAGTTTCCCGGCCAGCTGTCCGGAGGCCAGCAGCAGCGCGTGGCGATCGCGCGCGCGCTGTCGATGGACCCGATCTGCATGCTGTTCGACGAGCCCACCTCGGCACTCGATCCCGAGATGATCAACGAGGTGCTGGACGTCATGGTGCAGCTCGCGAAGGAAGGCATGACCATGATGGTCGTGACCCACGAGATGGGCTTCGCGCACAAGGTGGCGCACCGCGTGGTCTTCATGGACCAGGGCGAGATCGTCGAGGACGCGACCAAGGCCGAGTTCTTCGGCCAGCCCCGCTCGGAACGCGCGCAGCTCTTCCTGTCCAAGATCCTGCACCACTGAGGCACCAGCGCGGGGCGCCGGCGTTTGACCGGCCCCCACGCAGCGCCCGAATGACCGACCTCGAGACCACCGGCTTCTGGGCGACCGTGTTCGTCGTCAGCGACTGGGTGATCCGCCTGGCGATGTTGCCGATCGTGCCGACGCGGCGCTCGCCGGAGGCCGCGAAGGGGTGGCTGCTCTTCATCTTCTTCCTGCCGTGGCTCGGGCTGGTCCTGTACCTGCTCATCGGCCGTCCGCGCGTTCCACGCTGGCGCACCGAGCGATTCCGCCGGTTCATGCACGCCATCGAGCCGATCCGCCAGCGGATGCGGGCGATGCCGCTGCTCGCGCCGCCCGCGGTCACGCCCCAGTACGAGCCCAGCGTGCACCTCGCGACCGACCTCGGCCTGCTGCCCAACTTCGGCGGCAATGCGGTGGAGCTGCTGACCGACTACACGGAAACGCTGGCGCGGATCGCCGCCGACATCGACGCGGCCGAGGGCAGCGTCCACCTGTGCTTCTACATCTTCGCCAGCGACGAGCACACCGCGCCCGTCATCGCGGCGCTCGGCCGTGCCGCGGCGCGCGGGGTGCGCTGCCGCGTGCTCGTCGACGCGTTCGGCTCGCGTCCGCGCATTCCCGTGCTGGTGCCGCAGTTGCGCGCGCTCGGCGTCGACGTGCGCGTCGCGCTGCCGGTCCGCGTCGGCCGCAAGGCGGCGCGCTTCGACCTGCGCAACCACCGCAAGCTGGCGGTCGTCGACGGACGCGTCGGCTACACCGGTTCGCAGAACATGATCGCCGCGGACTTCAGGCCCGGCCTGACGTACAGCGAGCTGATGGTGCGCATCGAAGGGCCGTCCGCCCTGCAGTTGCAGGCCGTGTTCGCATCGGACTGGTATGTCGAGACGGCCGAGTACGTGGGCGACCAGTGCTTCCCCGTGCCGCGGGCGGCCGGCGACGTGCCGGCGCAGGTGCTGCCGAACGGTCCATCGTCGTCGACGCAGCCGGCGCAGCGCATGGTCGTGAACCTGATTCACCTGGCGACCAGGCGCGTCGTCGTGACGACCCCGTACTTCATCCCGGGCCAGTCTTTCCAGAACGCGCTCGAGACCGCGGTGCTGCGCGGCGCCGAGGTGCACCTCATCGTCGACGACCACATGGACCAGTTCCTGGTGGGCAATGCCCAGCGTTCCTACTACGAGGAACTGCTCGCGGCCGGCGTCCAGATCCACGCCTACACCGAAGCCTTCCTGCACGCGAAGTCCGTGTCGATCGACGGGCAGGTCGCGTGGATCGGCACCTGCAACATGGACATGCGTTCGTTCGAGCTGAACGAGGAAGTGGTCGCGCTGTTCTTCGACCAGCGGATCGCGGCGCAACTGGCGATGCTCGAGGAGCGCTACATGCAGGGCGCGCGCCTCATCAAGCTCGACGCGTGGCGCCGTCGACCCTTCGCGCAGGAGCTGGCGCAGAACCTGGCGCGGCTCGTCAGTCCGCTGCTGTAGCCGGCCCGTTCCGGTGGATAATCGCGCGCTTTGGCCCGCCGGTCCCTTCGCATGTCCTCCACCGCCGCCGTCGGCGCTTCCGAGCGGCCTTCCGTGCTGCCGTACGCGCTGACGATCTTCCTGTCGGCGTTCCTGCTGTTCCTGGTCCAGCCGATCATCGCGAAGCAGATACTGCCGTGGTTCGGCGGCTCCTCGGGCGTGTGGACGACCGCGCTGGTGTTCTTCCAGTCGACGCTGCTCGCCGGCTACGCCTACGCGGACTGGACGACCCGGCTCGGCGTCCGGCGCCAGACGACGCTGCACATCGCGCTGCTCGCCGTGTCGCTGCTGTCGCTGCCGATCCTCGCTTCGACGAACTGGAAGCCGCTCGGCGACGAGGAGCCCACGCTGCGCATCCTGCTGCTGCTGACGGCGACGATCGGCCTGCCGTACTTCCTGCTGTCGACGACTACGCCCCTGCTGCAGTCCTGGTACTGGCGGCGCTTCCGCAGCGCCGTGCCGTACCGGCTGTTCGCCCTGTCCAACTTCGCATCGCTGCTCGCGCTGCTCGGCTTCCCGATCCTGCTCGAACCGTGGTTCGACCTCGCGGAACTCGGCTGGGGCTGGTCGGCGCTGTACGTCGTGTTCGCCGGCGTGTGCGCGGCAACCGGCTGGGCATCGCTGCGCGCCGCCGCGGCCACCGAAGGCGATCCGGTGCAGGCGGACGCCCGTGCGTCGACGGCTGCCGCGCCGCCGACGGCGCGCACGCAGCTGACCTGGCTCGCGCTGGCGGCGATGGGCTCCGTGATGCTGCTCGCGGTCACCAACCACGTGACGCAGAACATCGCCAGCGTGCCCTTCCTCTGGGTGCTGCCGCTGTCGATCTACCTGCTGACGTTCATCCTGACCTTCGACCATCCGCGCTGGTACCAGCGCTGGTTGTTCGTCGCCGCGCTGGCGGGCCTGGTCCCGGCGATGGCGTACCTGATCCCGTCGCTCGAACTGAAGCTCGCCGTCACGGTGTTCTTCGCAGGCCTGTTCGCCGCCTGCATGTTCTGCCACGGCGAGCTGGCCCGGATGAAGCCCGATCCGCGTTACCTGACGCGCTTCTACCTGATGCTGTCGGTCGGCGGCGCGCTCGGCGCGGTGCTGGTGGCGATCGTCGCGCCGCTCACGCTGCCCGGCTACTTCGAGGTCAACATCGCGCTCGTGCTGCTCGCGCTGCTGGTGCTGGTCCAGCTCGGCGGATGGACGCGCCTGGTGGGCGTGGCCGTCGTCGCGGCGACCGGCTGGTTCGCGGTGCAGGGCGCGCGCGACTACGCGCGCGACACGCGCGTCATGTGGCGCGACTTCTACGGCGTCGTGCGGACCCGCGATCGCAGCGAGCCGGTGCCGTACCGTTCGATGCTCCACGGCGGCATCGTCCACGGCGGCCA
>JBFZCF010000043.1:0-12560 GCA_041308065.1 Burkholderiales bacterium | reverse complement strand
GGCGTGATCGCGTCGTACGGCCGCGCCGGCGACACCTTCGTCTTCTACGAGATCAGCCCGCGCGTGGTCGACGTGGCGAGCGCCGAGTTCACCTTCCTGCAGGACACGCCGGCGAAGACCGCCGTCGTGCTCGGCGACGGCCGCCTCAGCCTCGAGCGCGAGTCGCCGCGCAAGTACGACGTGCTCGGCATCGACGCGTTCGCCGGCGACTCGATCCCGATGCACCTGGTGACGCGCGAGGCGATGGCGCTCTACGTGCGGCACCTCGCCGACGACGGCGTGATCGTGTTCCAGGCGACCAACCGGTACATCGACCTGCTGCCCGTGGTGAAGCGCCTGGCCGGCGAGTTCGGGCTCGAGGCGATGATCGTGTCCGACCAGCCGAATCACCTGAGCGGCGCCGAGTACTGGCTGTCCTCGACCGACCAGATACTCGTCACGCGCGACCGCAAGCTGTTCGACCATCCGGCGCTGCGCGGTGTGGCCGGCCCGATCGCCGACCGGCCGGACCTTCCGGCCTTCACCGACGCCCACCACAACCTGTTCCGCATTCTCAAGTAGCGATGACCGCCGACCCCATCGCGCTGATGCGCGCGAGCTTCGATGCCGCGGTCGCCGCCGCGGATCCCCTGAAGATCCTGGGCGGGCAGCTGCCGCCGCGCCCGCGCGGCAGGGTGGTGGTCGTCGGCGCGGGCAAGGCGGCGGCCAGCATGGCGGTCGCGGTCGAACGCGCCTGGCCCGATGTGCCGATGGACGGCGTCGTCATCACGCGGTACGCGCACGGGCTGCCGACGCAGCACATCCGCGTGGTCGAGGCCGGGCACCCGGTGCCGGACGAGGCCGGCGAGGCGGCGGCGCACGAGATCCTGCGGCGCGCGCAGCAGATGGGGCCGGACGACCTGCTGCTCGTGCTCGTCTCCGGCGGCGGATCCAGCCTGCTGAGCCTGCCCGTGCCGGCCGTGCCGATGACCGACCTGAAGGCGATGACCCGGCAGTTGCTCGCCAGCGGGGCGCCGATCGAGCAGATGAACGTCGTGCGCAAGCACCTGTCGCGGATCGCGGGCGGCTGGCTCGCCGAGGCGGCCGCCAGCCGTGGTGCCCGCGTCGTGGCGCTGATCGTGTCCGACGTGACCGGCGACGCGCCGAGCGACATCGCGTCCGGGCCGTGCGCGCCCGATCCCACCACGTACGACGATGCGCTGGCCGTGCTGCGCCGCTGGAACGTCGAGCCGCCGGCAGCCATCGCCGACTGGCTGGCGCGCGGGGCGCGCGGCGACGTTCCCGAGACGCCGAAGGCCGACGCTCCGTTCTTCGAGCGCGTCGAGAACCGCGTGATCGCGACTGCGCATCGCAGCCTCGAGGCCGCCGCCGAGGTGTTCCAGCGCGCCGGCATCCGGCCGGTGATCCTCGGCGACACCGTGACGGGCGAGGCGCGCGAAGTGGCCAAGGTGTACGCGGCGCTCGTGCACGAAATCCGCGCGCACAAGGCACCGTTCGCTCCGCCGGTCGCGCTGATTTCCGGCGGCGAGTGCACCGTCACCCTGCCCGCCGGTTCCAGCGGCCGCGGCGGGCGCTGCAGCGAGTTCCTGCTGTCGCTCGCCGTCGAACTCGGCGGCGCCCGCGATGTCCATGCGCTGGCTGCGGACACCGATGGAATCGACGGCAGCGAAACCAATGCCGGGGCGTGGCTCGACCCGGATGCCGGCGCGCGCGCCGCGGCAAGCGGCGTCACGGCGCGCGCGGCCCTGGACGCGCACGATGCCTATGGTTTCTTCGCGGCGGCCGTCACCCTGCTCGAGACGGGGCCGACGCGCACCAACGTCAACGACTTCCGGGTAATCCTGATCCGGTGACGAAAAATGGCGGTGTCACCGCAGGAGTAAAGTTCGCGCGCTTCGGCGGCCTCGCACTGTCCGCGCCCGGCCGTCCCTCACCAGGAGTGAACATGGTTGTGACCAGGATCGTCCTTGCCGCCGCGTTGTCCGGCGTGGCCATCGGCGCCGCCGCGCAGGCGCAGCCGAACGTGCAGTTTCCGAAGACGGAAGTCGTGGCGCCGCCGCCGCTGTCGGTCAAGGATTTCGTGCGCTACCCGGACATCGCCAGTCCTGTGCTGTCTCCCAACGGCAAGTTCTTCGCGGCCACCGCGCCAATCAACGGCCGGTTGAACCTGGTGGTCATCGACCTCGAGACGCGCAAGGGCGCCGCGCTGACGAACTTCTCGAACTTCGACGTGATCTCGGTGGACTGGGTCGGGAACGATCGCATCCTGTACACGGTGGGACAGTTCAATACGCCGACCGGGCCCGGCGCGGCCGACGGCGGCGGCCTGTTCGCCGTCTCGCGCGACGGCAAGGAAACCCGCACACTGTCGCCGACCACGCGCGAGTGCCGAAACCGCGGCGAGCGCGTTTGCCGCGGGTACGACCTGATCCGCACGCTGCCGAACAACGACGAGGAGGTGATCGCCTCCGGCAACTTGCGCTCGGCCGATTCCAGCGACGTCTATCGGCTCAACGTGCGCACCGGACGCGGGACGCTGCTCACCGAGACACGGCCGAGCAACGTGCAATCCTGGGTGCTCGACCGCAACCAGGTCCCGCGGGTCGCGCGCGCCTGGATCAAGGACACCCAGTCGTACGCGATCCACTACCGCAAGTCCGAGTCGGCGCCGTGGGAGGAGATCGCCCGTTTCGACGCGACCGTCGGCCCGGCGTTCGTGCCGCTTGCGTTCGAGGCCGACAACCAGACGCTGCTGGTGGCGACCAACGAAGGCCGGGACACCATGGCGGTGTTCAGGTACGACCCCAACAACCGGAAGCTGGGCGAGGCGGTGGCGCAGCATCCGCGCTACGACATGGGCGCCAACGCGCAGGGCGATCGCGTGCCCGGCGTGCTGCGCGACCCGGGCACCGACAATATCGTCGGCTACCGCGTCCAGGGCGACAAGCCCGAGACCGTCTGGACCGACGCCGACTACACGCGCATCCAGCGCATGCTCGACGGCGCGCTGCCCGGGCGGGTCAACACCTTCTCCCGGACGCCCGACGGCGATCGCCTGCTTGTCACGTCGTACTCGGACCGGCAGCCGGTCAAGTGGTATTTCCTCGACGAGAAGAAGAAGACGCTCGAGGAAGTGCTCGCCAGCCGTCCGTGGATCAAGCCCGAGAACCTCGTCGAGATGCGTCCGTTCCTCCTTAAGACGCGCGATGGGCTGGAGATTCCCTCGTACTACTTCCTGCCGCGCGACCACAAGCCCGGCCAGAAGCTGCCCACCGTGCTTCACATCCACGGCGGGCCGACGGTGCGCGCCGACCGCTGGGGCGAGTTCACCTACGGCGTGCGCGAGGCGCAGATCCTCGCGTCGCGCGGCTACGCGGTCGTGGTTCCCAACTTCCGCGGCACGCCCGGCCTGGGCTCGAAGGTCTACTACAGCGGGTTCGGCGCGGTCGGCCGGCAGATGCAGGAGGACCACGAGGACGCCGCGAAGTGGGCGATCGAGCAGGGCTTCGCGGATCCGGCCCGCATGTGCATCGTGGGCGCGAGCTACGGCGGCTACGCCACGCTGATGGCGCTGGCGAAGACGCCGGAGCTGTTCAAGTGCGGCGTCGCCGGACTGTCGGTCAGCGACTGGGAGCTCATCACGAACTCGGCCGCCGGCGATACGGCGTACAGCCCGGCCGCCGCGGCGTTCGCGCGCAAGCTGACCGGCGCCGACAAGAACCCGGCGGCGTCGCGCGAGGTGTCGCCGGTGAACATGGCAGAGCGCATGAAGGGTGCGCTGTTCATGTGGGCCGGCGCGGACGACATCCGCACGCCTATCGAGCAGACCCGGAAGATGCAGAGCGCGCTCGAGCGTGCCGGGAACCCGCCGAAGGGCGTGCTGATCAAGCCCGGCGAAGGGCACGGCTACGGCTCGGTCGACAACAACGTCGAGCTGTACGACCGGATGCTCAAGTTCCTGGAGGAGCAGATCGGGACGAAGCAGCCCTGATCGTCCGCGACGCGAACGTCGGGGGCCCGCGCAAGCGGGCCTTTTCGCTTCAGCGGCGCCAGGGCGGAACGGGGTCCGCGGCCGCCTGCCCTGAACGGCCGAGCGCGTGCAACGCGGCGCTGGCGATCGCGTGACGATCGACCTCGAAGAACGCGCGCAGCGCGGCCCGCGTGTCCGACCGGCCGAACCCGTCGGTGCCGAGGGTGACGTAACGGTCCGCGACGTACGGCCGGATCAGGTCCGCCACCGCGCGCACGTAGTCGCTTGCCGCGACGATCGGCGTGCCGTTGCCGGGCAACTGCTGCTCGACCCACGCGGCGCCGGTGGCGATGCCGAGCCGCCGCGCGCGCTCGATCTCCATCGCTTCGCGCCGCAGCTCGGTGAAGCTCGTGATCGAGTAGACGTCGGCCGCGATGCCGTGCTCGCGCTCCAGCAGTTCGGCGGCCGCGATGGCCTCGCGCAGGATGGTGCCGGCGCCGAGCAGGCGCACCTGCGCGCCTTCGACGGCGCGCACGCGGTGCATGCCGCGCAGCACGCCGTCGCGCGCGCCCTCCGGCGCCGACGGCTGCGGGTAGTTCTCGTTCATCACCGTGACGTAGTAGAACGCGTCTTCCTGCTCCTTCAGCAGGCGGCGCATGCCGTCCTCCACGATGAACGCGAGTTCGTAGGCGTAGCACGGGTCGTAGGCGCGGCAGTTCGGGATCGTGCTCGCGGCGAGGTGACTGGTGCCGTCCTGGTGCTGCAGGCCCTCGCCGGCGAGCGTGGTGCGGCCGGCCGTCGCGCCGAGCAGGAAGCCGCGCGTGCGCGAGTCGCCCGCGGCCCACAGCAGGTCGCCGACGCGCTGGAAGCCGAACATCGAATAGAAGATGTAGAAGGGCAGCATCGGGAGGCCGTTCGTCGAGTAGCTCGTGCCCGCCGCGACCCACGATGCGATCGCGCCGGCCTCGTTGATGCCCTCCTCGAGGATCTGGCCGTCGACCGCTTCGCGGTAGAAGCTGATCTGCGTGCTGTCCTCCGGCTGGTACAGCTGGCCGACCGGCGAGTAGATGCCGATCTGCCGGAACAGGTCGGCCATGCCGAAGGTGCGCGCTTCGTCGGCGATGATCGGCACGACCCGCGGGCCGAGGTCGCGGTCCTTCAGCAGCGCGGACAGCATCCGCACGAAGGCCATCGTCGTCGACATCTCCTTGCCCGCTGCCTCCAGCGCGAAGCGGCCGAACGCATCGGCCTTCGGCGGCATGAGGGGCGCGGCGGTCGCGTTGCGGCTCGGCAGGTAGCCGCCGAGCTTCGAGCGGCAACCGTGGAGGTACTTCATCTCCGCGCTGTCGGGAGGCGGGCGCAGGAACTCGACGTTCTCGACCTGGCTGTCGGTGAGCGGCAACGCGAAGCGATCGCGGAATTCGAGCAGTGCCGCCGTGTCGAATTTCTTCTGCTGGTGGGTCGTCATCCGGCCTTGGGCGCTGCCCATGCCGTAGCCCTTCTTGGTCTTGGCCAGGATCACCGTCGGCTGGCCGCGGTGCCGCGAGGCGGCGTGGTAGGCCGCGTAGATCTTGGCCGGGTCGTGGCCACCGCGGCGCAGGCGATCGATGTCGTCGTCTGACAGGTGCGCCGTCAGTTGCGCGAGCTCCGGGTACTTGTTGAAGAAATGCTCCCGGTTGAAGCGGCCGTCGGTCGCCGACAGCGTCTGGAACTCGCCGTCGACCGTCTCGTGGAACGCGCGCAGCAGCAGCATGTGCGTGTCGCGCGCGAGCAGCGGATCCCAGTCGCCGCCCCACAGCAGCTTGATGACGTTCCAGCCGGCGCCCGCGAACAGACCCTCGAGCTCCTGGATGATCGATCCGTTGCCGCGGACGGGGCCGTCCAGCCGCTGCAGGTTGCAGTTGACGACGACGATCAGGTTGTCCAGTCCCTCGCGCGCCGCGAGACTGAGGCCGGCGAGCGACTCGGGCTCGTCCATTTCCCCGTCGCCGACGAATGCCCAGACCTTGCGGCCGCTCGTCTGCGCGAGGCCGCGATGCTCGAGGTACCTGAGGAAGCGCGCGTTGTAGATCGCCATCAGCGGACCGAGGCCCATCGAGCCCGTGGGGAACTGCCAGAAGTTCGGCATCAGCCACGGGTGCGGATACGACGACAGGCCGGGACCCTGATGCGCCCGCGTTGCATCGCCGCCGCTCGACGCCTCGCCCGCAGGACGCGCCTCGCGGCGGTAGTTGTCGAGTTGCTCGATGCCCAGCCGGCCTTCGAGGAAGGCGCGCGCGTAGACGCCGGGCGCGGAGTGCGGCTGGAAGTAGACGAGATCGCCGCGCTGGGCGTCGCTGGCGCGGAAGAAGTGATTGAAGCCGACTTCGAACAGGTCCGCGGCCGACGCGTAGCTTGCGATGTGGCCGCCGAGTTCGGCGCTGGCGGCGTTCGCGCGCACGACCATCGCCAGCGCGTTCCATCGCACCAGCGCGCCGAGGCGGGCTTCGAGGTCCAGGTTGCCGGGGAAGGGCACCTGGTCCGCGAGCGAGATGGTGTTCAGGTAGGGCGTGTTCAGCACCTGCGGCAGCGGCACTCGCCGGTTGCGCGCGTGCTGCAGCAACTGCTTCAGGACGAACGTGGCGCGCTCCGGCCCGCCGGCCGCGATCACCGCGTCGAGCGCGTCGAGCCACTCCTGCGTTTCCTGCGGATCGCCGTCGTCCTCCGGCAGGCGCCACGAGGCGCTCGGAATCAGCTTGGCAAGGTCGTCGAGGTTCAAGGGTCCTCCGCAGAGGCGAGGCGCATGGCCCGAGGATTATCCGCCCGCGAAAGCCGCCGCGGCGGCTGGGATAATGCGGGAATGGATACCCTGACGATCACACGGCCCGACGACTGGCACCTGCACCTGCGCGACGGCGCGGCACTCGCGGCCGTCCTGCCGCACACGGCGCGCCAGTTCGCGCGGGCCATCGTGATGCCGAACCTCCGGCCGCCGGTCACGACCACCGCGCAGGCTCTCGAGTACCGCAGCCGCATCCTCGCTGCCTTGCCCGCGGGCATGGCGTTCGAGCCGCTGATGACGCTGTACCTGACCGACAACACGCCGGCGGACGAGATCGTGCGCGCCCGCGCGAGCGGCATCGTGCACGGCGTGAAGCTCTACCCGGCCGGTGCGACGACCAACTCGGACTCGGGCGTGACCGATGTGCGGCGCTGCGCGCCGGCGCTGGAAGCGATGCAGCGGGAAGGCGTTCCGCTGCTGGTGCACGGCGAGGTCACGCACGGCGAGGTGGATGTGTTCGACCGCGAACGCGTCTTCCTCGACAAGGTGATGCAGCCGCTGCGGCGCGACTTCCCGGCGCTGAAGGTGGTGTTCGAGCACATCACGACGAAGGAGGCCGCCGAGTACGTGCGCGACGCCAGCGGGCCGATTGCCGCGACGATCACCGCGCATCACCTGCGCTACAACCGCAACGCGCTCTTCATGACGGCCGAAGGCAGGACCGGCGCGCGGCCGCACTACTACTGCCTGCCGATCCTCAAGCGCGAAGTTCACCGGCAGGCGCTGGTCGCGGCGGCCACCGGCGGCAATCCGCGCTTCTTCCTCGGCACCGACTCCGCGCCGCATCCCAGGGGCGACAAGGAGAACGCGTGCGGCTGCGCGGGTTGCTACACGGCGGCGTTCGCGCTCGAACTGTATGCGGAGGTCTTCGACGCCGCCGGCGCGCTCGATCGCTTCGAGGCCTTTGCATCCTTCCACGGGCCGGCCTTCTACGGCCTGCCGCGCAACGCCGGCACGATCACGCTGCGGCGCCGGCCCTGTCCGGTGCCCGAGGAATTCCCGCTCGGCGACCAGACGATCGTGCCGCTCGGAGCCGGGGAAACGCTCGCGTGGTCGACGACCGTCTAGCGCCTTTGCGCGGGCGCATCATCGACTGGGGCGCGCCGTGGTTCCGGGCCGTGGCCGAACACGGCCGGGCTGTCCAAGGCGAGCGCGACATGCGCGGCGCGCTCGCCGCCGCCGCATCGCGGCTGGGAGTCTGCACCGCGAACGGACGGCCGATCCGCTTCGCCGGGCCGGGGGCCGCCGGCTCGGCCGCCTACGAGGAACACATCCACCGCACGGGAGAAGTGCCGACGCGCGACAACCTGCACGACTTCTTCAACGCGCTGGTGTGGCTGACGTTCCCGCGCACCAAGGCCGGTCTGAATGCACTGCAGGCGGCCGCCATTGCCAGGGATGGCGTGGGTGCCCGGCGCGGCGCGCTGCGCGATGCCGCGACGCTGATCGACGAGAACGCGGTGCTGCTGGTGACGCGGCGAGATGAACTGGTCGCGGCACTGGCCGCGCACGACTGGCGCAGGCTGTTCGTGGTCCACCGCGCGGCGTGGGACTCCGAGGTGCGGGCGATCGTCTTCGGCCACGCGCTGATGGAGAAGCTGACGGCGCCTTACCGCGGGGTCACCGCGCACGCGCTGCACGTGCGGCTGGACCCGGAAGCACCGCTCGAGGCCATCGACGCGGCCGTCGCCGCCGCGCTGGATGACGGACTGGCCCCGGGTCGGCTGCGACCGTTGCCGGTGCTCGGGATTCCCGGCTGGGCGGACAACGACGACGCGGCGTACTACGAGGACGCGTCGGTGTTTCGCCCGGCGCGCGCGGCTCGCGCCGCGGAGGTCGGAGTGCAAGGGAGCAGACCATGAAGGTAGTCGTCACCGGCGGCGCCGGTTTCCTTGGCCAGCGACTCATAGGCGAGTTGCTGCAGGGGGGCACCCTGACCGACGCGGCCGGCAAACGCCGTGCGATCGCCGAAATCGTCGCGGTCGACCAGGTGGCCGCGCCGGCGAGGGAACGCGTGCGAAGCGACGTCGGCGACGTCGGCGACGCGGCGTTCATCGCGCGCGCCGCGGCCGGCGCCGACAGCGTCTTTCATCTGGCGGCCGTCGTGTCGGGCGCGGCCGAGTCCGACTTCGACCTCGGCATGCACGTGAACCTCGACGGCACCCGCGCCCTGCTGGACACGCTGCGCGCCGACGGGCACCGGCCGAAGTTCGTGTTCGCGAGTTCCGTCGCCGTCTTCGGCGGCACGCTGCCCGAGGTGGTGACGGACGAAACGATGCCGAGCCCGCAATCGAGCTACGGCGTGCAGAAGCTGATCGGCGAACTGCTGGTCGGCGACTGCACGCGCAAGGGCTTCATCGACGGACGCGCCGTGCGCCTGCCGACCATCGTGGTGCGTCCGGGCAAGCCGAACGCCGCGGCGTCGAGTTTCGCGAGCGGGATCATCCGGGAGCCGCTGGCCGGGGCCGACGCCGTCTGTCCCGTCGATCCGCGCGCGTCGATATGGCTGATGTCCCCGCGGGCCGCGATCGCCAATCTCGTGCACGCGCACGAGCTGCCGGCCGGGCGCTGGATCGGGCCGCGTTCGCTGAGCCTGCCCGGCATCACCGTCTCGATCGCGTCGATGCTGGACGCCCTTGGCAAGGTGGGCGGTGAGGCCGCGCGCGGCCGCGTGAAGATGCAGCCCGACCCGCGCATCCAGGCGATCGTCGAGGGCTGGCCGGCGCGTTTCGACACGACGCGGGCGGACACCATGGGTTTCGTCCGCGACGGCGACTTCGAGTCGATCGTGCGCGACTACGCGAAGGAGTACGTGCGGTGACGATGAAGAAGACGGAGCTTGAAAAGCGCAAGGCCCTGAAGATCGCCAACGAGATGCGCCGCACCGGCAACCCGTATGGACGCGCGGGCGAGACCGAGGCGGACCGCCGCGCGCAGCGCGAGCGCGACCGTGCGCTGGGGCTCGTCCCGTTCGCGGTGAAGCTGCCGCAGGATCTCGTGCGCCGGATGCAGGCCGAAGCGCAGTCGCGCGGCGCCCGACTCGACGATCTCGTCGCCGAGTGGCTGCGCGGGGGACTGGCGGGCTGACGGCCGTCAGTGCGCGAGGCGCGCGGTCGCGCGGATTGCCGTCAGCGTGGCGTTGGGCGTGATCACCTCCGGATCCGTCCTGAGCTCCACCACCGCCGGCAGGTGCTTCTCCCGCATGAACGCGAGCGCCTGCGCCAGCGCGATGGCGAACCCGTCGGTGGTGTCCGCGGTGGCCCCGAAGGCACCGTAGGCCTCGGCGATCCTCGCGAAGTCCGGGTTGACCAGCCGCGTGCCGTGTTCCCGGCCGGGGAACTCGCGCTCCTGGTGCATGCGGATCGTGCCGTACATGCCGTTGTTGAAGACGAGAAACAGGACGCCGGCGCCGTACTGGATCGCGGTGCCGAGTTCCTGCCCGGTCATCTGGAAGTCGCCGTCGCCGGCGAAGCACACGACGCAGCGTTCCGGCGCGGCGATCTTCGCGGCAATCGCGGCCGGCACGCCGTAGCCCATCGAACCGGCGGTGGGCGCGAGTTGCGTCCGCAGGCCCGTGTAGCGCCAGAACCGGTGGGCCCAGACCGAGAAGTTGCCGGCGCCGTTCGTGATGATCGCGTCCTCGGGCACCGCGCGCGCGAGGATCCGCACCACCTCCCACAGGTCGAGCCGGGGCTCCGCGTGCGCGTACACCGCCGGCCGCTGCTGCCAGGCTTCGTAGTCGCTCCTCGCCTGCCCGACCGAGTCGCGCCAGGGCGCATCCTCGATCGGCATCATCATCGCGAGGCGTGACGCGAACTGCTGCATGCCGGCGTTGATCATCAGCTGCGCCTGGTACACGCGCCCGAGTTCCTCGGCGCCTGGATGCACATGGACCAGCGACTGCGCCGGCAGTGGCGCATCGAGGAGCGTGTAACCCGAGGTTGTCATCTCGCCCAGTCGCGCGCCGACGGCGATGACGAGGTCGGCGTCCTTGATGCGCTGCGCGAGCTTCGGATTGATGCCGATGCCGACGTCGCCGATGTAGTTCGGATGGCGGTTGTCGAACAAGTCCTGGCAGCGGAACGCGCAGGCGACCGGCAGGTAGTTCGCTTCGGCAAAGCGCTTGAAGTTGTCGCACGCGGCGGCGGTCCACCCCGTTCCTCCGAGGACCACCACGGGGCGCTGGGAGCGGCCCATCAGCCGGCGCAGTGCGGCGATCTGCATGTCGCTCGGCGCCGCGTGGACCGGCTGATGGCACAGCGCGTCCTGCACTTCCGCGGCCTGCAGCAGCATGTCCTCGGGCAGTGCCAGGACGACGGGCCCGGGCCTTCCGCTCGTCGCGGTCTGGAACGCGCGGGCGACCAGTTCGGGCACGCGGTCCGCGCGGTCGATCTGGGCGACCCACTTGGTCATCTGGCCGAACATCCGCCGGTAGTCGACTTCCTGGAACGCCTCGCGCTCGACGAAGCTGCTGCCGACCTGTCCGACGAACACGACCAGCGGCGTCGAATCCTGGAAGGCGGTGTGGATCCCGATCGCCGCGTTGCAGGCGCCGGGTCCGCGGGTGACGAAGGCCACCCCGGGCTGGCCGGTGAGTTTCGCGTAGGCGTCGGCCATGAAGGTCGCGCCGGACTCGTGGCGGGTGACGACCAGCTTGATCATCTCGCGCGCGTCATGCAGCGCGTCGAGGACGGCGAGGTAGCTTTCCCCGGGCACGCAGAACGCGTGGTTCACGCCCTGGATCAGCAGTTGATCGACGAGAAGCCGGGCGCCGGAGCGGGTCGGGGGCATGGCGATTCCTGGGAAGGCGCCGAGTGTACGGCGGGGCGATGCCGCCGGGCTGCGTGGGTCCGCTCAAGCAGACGGCCGGCGTGGCGGGAGATAGGTGTCCTGGCGGTACGTGAGAACGACGTGTGGCAGGAAGACCACGAGTGCCGAGAAGATCATGCCGGACAGGAGGGCCTCGCCCCAGGCCAGCAGCAGCGAGTAGGCGATGTGTTCGTCCAGCTGCCGCAGCGCGGCCTGCGGGCCGGTAGAAGCAGCGGCGAGCAGCAGGGCGCTCGCAAGCGCCGTGGCTGCCAGCGTCACGAACAGGCCGTTGCCGATGATGAACACGAAGATGTTCCGCGGCAGCCAGCGCTCGATCAGCCGCTGCAGCAGGCTCGCCGTGCAGGCCGGGACGACCGCGAGCAGCGCGCCGTTGATGCCGAAGTTGAGCCACGACCCGCCGGCCATCACGGTGTGCAGCGTGAGCGCTGCGAGCAGGCCGAGGATGGCGCGCGCCCGGCCGAACACCAGCGTGAACAGCGCGCCGCCGAGCAGCCCGAAATCGAGCCCGGCCGGGGAGCGGACGTGCAGTTCCCAGAGGAAGGCCGTGGCAACGATCGCTCCCAGCCAGGCGTGCTGCGCGAACGACGATGGCAGGAACTGCCGGCGCACCGCGACCGCGGACCGCAGGGCCCACGGGACCACGACGATCCAGCCGAGGATGACCAGGGCCAGGGGCGCGCTGTCATGCAGCAGATTCATCGTCATTGAATTTACCGCAAGGTCGCAGCCTCTCTTCGCGGCGGACTGCGGGGTAGACTGGCCTTGTCGCAGCAGGAGGATTGCCATGGCCACACCCAACGGCCGCCCGGTCGACATCGACGAAGTCGCCCAATTGGTGGAGCAGCTCGAGCGTGACCTCGAGCGAGCGCGAACCGGCGGCGCGAGCGTCGAGACCCTGCAGGCCGAGGTGGAACAGTTGCGTGCTGCGCTGGCCTCGGA
>JBFZCF010000042.1:0-12795 GCA_041308065.1 Burkholderiales bacterium | reverse complement strand
CCGGATCATGTGCACCGACTCGTCCATCTCGCGCATCCGCACGAAGTAACGGTCGTAGTTGTCGCCCTTGATGCCGACCGGGACCTCGAAGTCCAGTTCCGCGTACGCCAGGTACGGCGTGTCCTTGCGCAGGTCGCGCGGCGCGCCGGTGGAACGCAGCATCGGACCCGTGATGCCGTAGTTGATCGCGTCCGCGGTGTTGATCACGCCGACGTCGCGCATGCGGTCGATGAAGATGCGGTTGCGGTCGACGAGGCCGTGCACCCGGCCGACGAAGTCGTCGTACTGGCCGAGGATCCACTCCAGCCGGTCGATCCAGCCGTCCGGCAGGTCGCGCGCGAGGCCGCCGATGCGGCCGAACGAGTACGTCACCCGCGCGCCGGTCACCTGGGCGATGTGCTCGTAGACCCAGTCGCGGATCGAGACCAGGTACAGGAACGCGGTCATGGCGCCGAGCTCCATCAGGCCGGCCGCGATGCAGGTCATGTGGTCGGCGATGCGCGAGTACTCCGACAGCAGCGTGCGCAGGTACTTCGTGCGCGGCGTGATCTCGACGCCCATCAGTTCCTCGACCGCCGCGCAGTACGCGAAGTCGTTGATCAGCGCCGAGCAGTAGTTCAGGCGGTCGACGTACGGGATCAGGTTGTGCCAGGTGTGCGACTCGCACTCCTTCTCGAACCCGCGGTGCAGGTAGCCGCAGTGCACGTCGCTGCGGACGATCTTCTCGCCGTCGAGCTCGGCGACGATCTGGATCGTTCCGTGCGTGGCGGGGTGGGACGGGCCGATGTTGACGATGACGTGCTCGTCGCTCGTCGGCTTGTCGAACGCCGGCCTGATCGGGTTCGGCAGACGCAGTTCACGCATGTCCATCACTGGAACCCCTCGCGATACGGGACGAGCGGCTGCTCCTGCTCCTTCGCGTAGTCCTTGCGCAGCGGGAAGCCGACGAAGCCCTCGTACAGAAGCAGCGGCCGCAGGTCATCGTTGCCGCGGAAGCGGATGCCGTACATCTCGTGGCACTCGCGCTCCATGAAGGCGGCCGAGCCGTACAGCGCCACCAGCGAATCGACCTCGGGCTGCTGCTCGGCCACGCGCGTCTTCACGCGGACGCGCACCTTGTGGGTCGTCGAGTAGAAGTGCCACACCACCTCGAAGCGCGGCGCCTGGGCGGGCCAGTCGACCGCGGTGACGTCGAGGAACATGTCGAACCCGGACGCCTTCAGCCCCCGCACCAGGGGCAGCACGCCGGCGGGCGTCGCGTCGATGACCAGCACGCCGTGCGAAACGGCGGCGTCCTGCGCGAGGTCCCCGAGGCCCGAGCGCACGCGATCGAAGACGGCGTCGCTCATCTCAGAACTCCTTCGTCAGGATCGGATGGCGCTCGCGCGCGATCTTGTCCTGCAGCTTCATGATGCCGTCGATCACCATCTCGGGACGCGGCGGGCATCCCGGGATGTAGACGTCGACCGGGACGATGCGGTCGACCCCGAGCAGCGTCGCGTAGTTCTGGTAGAAGCCGCCGCTCGTGGCGCAGGCGCCGAAGGCCATCACCCACTTCGGCTCGCACATCTGCTCGTACACCTTGAGGAGGATCGGCGCCTGCTTGTGGTTGATCGTGCCGACGACCATCAGCAGGTCCGACTGGCGCGGCGAGAAGCGCGGCAGCGCGGCGCCGAAGCGGTCGGTGTCGTACGGCGTGGAGCTGACCGCCATGAACTCCATGGCGCAGCACGCCGTGACGAACGGATAGGGGAAGAGCGAGAACTTCCGCGCCCAGCCGACCAGCTCGTCCTTCTTGGTCGAGATGTACTCGAACGCGCCGGACGGCTGCCCGCCGGCGGCCTGGATGGGAATGACCTTGTCGTTCATCGCGGCTACTCCGTCACGCCTTCCAGCAACCGCGCCTTGTATACATAGAGCAGGATGACGATCAGCAGGAACGTGAACAAGAAGAACGTGAAGAGCATGAAGCCCGTGACCGGCTGGGCGCCGAGGGCCCAGATGAAGAGGAACACGGTCTCGAGGTCGAACAGGATGAAGACGATCGCCACCGCGTAGTACTTGGCCGGGACGGCCTTCACGTTCAGGCGGTCGATCGGCGTGGCGCCGCACTCGAACGGCTCGAGCTTGATGGCGCTGGGCACGGGCCTCGGCCCGAGCAGCCGGTTCAGCAGCAGCGTGAACCCGACGAAACCCAGGATCGCGAGCATGTACAGCAGGAATACGACATACGGACTCATGGCGCTGGCGCTCCTGAACGTGTCCAGGCCCGGGGCGCCCGACGGATGGCGGGCGAGCGGGGGAGGCGACCGACCTGCGGGTCGGCACCTGTGGAGTGGATGCTGGTGGCCATTGGCCTTCTTTTCATCATGTGCAGCTTCGTTTCACTGCACATATCCCTGCGCGGAGGGTACGGGGGCACCTCCCCGGTGCATTTGATGCTGATCATGCGGGACGACAGGGGCGCAGCGACCTGCCTCACAAGCGTGAGCGCCCGCGCGCGGGATGCCTTTCGGGCTTGCCAGCGCGGGCAAACGCGCGTATCGGAAACCGTCCGTGATGGGCCGCAGGGCCACGCCCGGCGCTTGCGCGGCAAGCAGCCCGCGATAATGCAACCGTGAACGAACACGCCGCCCGCGATGTCCTGCTGGTCCGCGCCGTCGAGAGCGCGGACCGCGATCGCACGCTGATCACCGAGGCCGACCGGCAGCATGCCGCCCGTGCGGCCGCGGAACTCGCGCGCTGGAGCGCCAGCGAGCGCGGGGAGGAAGGGTCGGCGGAGCGGTTCCTCGAGCAGCGCGCGCAGTTGCTCGTCGGCAAGCTGGGGGAGCGCGACCGCACGCTGGCGCAGGCCACCCGCGCGACGGCGTGGCGTCCCTGGATCGGCGTGCTGTTGCCGCTGGCCGCCTTCGCGTTCGGCGCCTTCTTCCAGCAGGTCGGCGACCGCCAGCACATCAACGTCCTCGCGTTCCCGCTGCTGACGATCGTGCTCTGGAACCTGGTTGTCTACGTCGTGCTCGCCGTCCGCTGGGTCGACGGCCTCGCGCGCGGGCGGCGTCCCCTGCAAGGACTCAGGCGCGTCATCGCGGGCGCCGCGCGGCGCGGCGCGAAGCGCCTGCAGGGCGCCGCGGGGACGGCGTTCGCGGCGTTCCTGGACGAGTGGTCGCGCGCGGCCGCACCGCTGCTGACGGCGCGCGCCGGGCGGGTGCTGCACCTGTCGGCCGCGTTGCTCGCCGCCGGCGCCGTCGCCGGCCTCTACATGCGCGGGCTCGTGTTCGAGTACCGCGCCGGCTGGGAAAGCACGTTCCTCGAACCGTCCCAGGTGCGCGCGCTGCTGTCCGGCCTGCTGGGACCGGCGGCCGCCGTCCTCGGCACGCCGTTCCCGTCCATCGCCGAGGTCGAGGCGATCCGCTGGCCCGCGTCGAGCGGCGAGAACGCGGCGCGCTGGATGCACTGGTACGCGCTGACGGTCGCCGCCCTCGTGGTCGTGCCGCGCCTCGCGCTGGCCGCGGTCGCGCGTTGGCGGGAGCAGCGGCTGAGCCGGCGCTTCCCCCTGGCGCTGGACGAGCCCTACTTCCGGCGCCTGCTCGGGAGCTTTGCGCCGCATCGCGCCCAGCTTCGCGTGGTGCCCTACAGCTACACGATCGACGAGGCGAGCCTGCGCGGGCTGCGCGAAGCGACGAAGGCGCTGCTCGGCGACAGCACCGACCTCACCATGCGCCCATCGATCGGGTTCGGCGACGAGGCCTCGGCCACGGTCGGCCTCGACCTCGCGGACCGGAGCGTGAGCCTGAGCGTCGCGCTCTTCAGCCTGGCCTCCACGCCCGAGCACGAAAACCATGGCGCGTTCCTCGACCGCCTGCGCGAAGCGATCGGCACGCGCCTGATCGCGCTGGTCGACGAAGGGCCGTACCGGCGCCGGCTGGCCAATCAGCCCGGCACGCGCGAACGACTGGATGAGCGGCGCGCTGCGTGGTCGGCCTTCCTGGCGGCGCACCAGGTGAGCGCGGCCTTCGTCGACCTCGCCACACCGGACCTCGCGCAACTCGAGCGCGACGCCGAACCCGTCCTGGCGGGGGCTGCATGACGATCGAGCCGGCGGCCATCGAGATCGCGCTGATCTCCCACACCAACGCCGGCAAGACGACGCTGGCGCGGACGCTGCTCGGCCGCGACATCGGCGAAGTGCGCGACGCGCCGCACGTCACCGACGTCGCCGAGTCGCACACGCTGCTGACGAGTGCCGAAGGCGACGTGCTGCGCCTGACCGACACGCCGGGCTTCGGCGACTCCGCCAAGCTGGTGCAGCGGCTGCGCGTGGCCGACAACCCGCTCGGCTGGCTGCTGCGCGAAGTGTGGGACCGCTACAGCGACCGCCCCTTCTGGTGCAGCCAGCAGGCGGTGCGCGCGGCGCGCGACGGCGCGGAGGCCGTGCTGTACGTGGTCAACGCCGCGGAGGACCCGCGTGACGCCGGCTACGTCGCGTTCGAGATGCAGGTGCTGCGCTGGATCGGCAAGCCGGTCCTCGTGCTGTTGAACCAGGCCGGGCCGCCGCGCGGCGGCGAGGACGAGCAGCGCGATGTCGAGCGCTGGCGGGCGCACCTCGCTCCGCACGGGATCGTGAACGACGTGCTGGCCTTCGACGCGTTCGCGCGCTGCTGGGTGCAGGAACGCGTGCTGTTCGATGCGATCGCCGCGGCGCTGCCTTCGCGTCACGACGCGCTGGCGCGGCTGCAGGCGGCCAGGGACCAGGCAAACCTCGAACGCTTCGACGCGTCGATGCGCGTGCTCGCCGAGGAACTGGCGACCGCCGCGCGCGATGCGGAGCCGGTGGATCCGGAGTCCGTCAGCGCGCCGCAGAAACTGCTGCGCGCGATGGGCGTCGGCCGCAACGAGCCGGACCCGGCCCGCGAGCGCGCGATGGCGGCGCTGGCCGAGCGGCTCGACGACTCGATCCGGGCCGCGACCGACCGGCTGATCGCGCTGCACGGGCTCGAGGGCAGCGCGACCCAGGCCGTGCTCGAACGCATGCAGGACAACTTTTCCATGCCGGCCCAGCTCGACGAAGGGCGCGCCGCGCTGCTCGGCAGCATCGTCACCGGAGCGCTGACCGGCCTGAAGGCGGACCTCGCGGCGGGCGGACTGACGTTCGGCGCCGGCATGCTGGTCGGCGGCGTGGTCGGCGGGCTGGCCGGCGCGGGGCTCGCGCGCGGCGTCAACGTCCTGCGCGGCGCCGAGCGTCCGGCCGTGAAGTGGTCCGACGAATTCCTCGACGGCCTGGTGCGATCGGGCGTGCTGCGTTACCTGGCGGTGGCGCACTTCGGTCGCGGCCGCGGCCGTTACGTCGAAGGCGAAGCGCCGTCCTTCTGGCAGGGCGAAGTCGAGCAGGCCATGGCCGGTCAGCGCGAGGCGCTCCACGCATCGTGGCAGGCCGCGCGTTCCGGGGAAGAGGTCGAGGACCGCTTGGCCAACGCCCTGCGCGGCGTGACGGCGCAGTCGCTCGAGCGGCTGTATCCGGGCCGCGTGCCGACGCCGCTGCTGGCGCGCTGATCCCTGCGGCGCCCGAGGTCCTGTTGACGCCTGTCGCGCGTGCGCCGGGCCTCGGCTGGCCCTACAGCGTCGCCATGTCGATCACGAAGCGGTACTTCACGTCGCTCTTCAGCATCCTCTCGTAGGCGTCGTTGATCGACGCGATCGGGATCATTTCGATGTCCGAGACGATGCCGTGCTCGGCGCAGAAGTCGAGCATTTCCTGCGTCTCCGCGATGCCGCCGATCAGCGAGCCCGCGAGGCTGCGGCGCTTGAAGATCAGGTTGAAGACCCCGGGCGACGGATGCGGCGACGACGGCGCGCCGACCAGCACCAGCGAGCCGTCCCGCTTCAGCATGCCGAGGAAGGGGTCGAGATCGTGCGGCGCGGCCACGGTGTTCAGGATGAAGTCGAAGCGGTTCCGCTGTTCCGCCATCGCCTTGCGGTCGGTCGAGATCACGACCTCGTTCGCGCCGAGCTTGATCGCGTCGGCGGCCTTGCCGGGCGACGTCGTGAACAGCACGACGTTGGCACCGAGCGCGCGCGCCAGCTTGACGCCCATGTGCCCGAGGCCGCCGAGGCCGACGACACCCACCGTCTGGCCGGGACCGACTTCCCACTTGCGCAACGGCGACCACGTGGTGATCCCGGCGCACAGCAGCGGCGCCACCGCGGCGAGCTGCTCTTCGGGATGGCGGATCTTCAGCACGAACTTCTCGTCGACGACGATGCGGTTCGAGTACCCGCCGTACGTGTTGTTGCCCGTGCCCTGCTCGGGACCGTTGTACGTGCCGGTGAAGCCGTTCTCGCAGTACTGCTCCAGCCCTTCGGCGCACGAGGCGCACTTGCGGCAGCTGTCGACCAGGCAGCCGACGCCGACGAGGTCGCCCAGCCTGAACTTCGACACCTGGCCACCGACGCGCGCGACACGTCCGACGATCTCGTGACCCGGGACGCACGGGTAGCGCGTCCCCGGCCACTCGCTGCGCGCGGTGTGCAGATCCGAATGGCAGACGCCGCAATAGACGATGTCGATCTGGACGTCGGCGGGACCCGGATCGCGCCGCTCGAACGCAAACGGGGCGAGGGCAGAAGTGGCGGATTGAGCGGCGTAGCCTTTGCTGGGTAACACGTGCGCCTCGCTGAGTGACGGTGGGATGTGGGGCCAATGTAGCGCAGGCGAGCGAACGTCCGGCTGCTAGGATCGCCTGACTTTCCCGAAGGCGCGGAGCACGGCATGGATTGGCTCGACGGTCTGCTGGGCGCCAGCCCGGTCGTCACCGGCGGCGCGGCGCTGGCGCTGTTCGGCCTGCTGGCGGTGTGGCTGCGCGACGTGCCGGCCAAGGTGTTCGGCTGGGCCAAGCACTTCTTCGTCAGCACGCTCACGGTCGACTCGCGCGACGAGCTGATGTTTCCGGCGCTGGTCGAGTACATGGACAGCCGCGAGGCGCTGCGGCGGCTCAACAACTTCACCGCGCGCGCGGTGCGCCAGGGCACCAGCTACCAGAGCCTGCACGACGAACTGCAGCAGGGCGGCCGGCCGCTCACCGTGCTGTCGCCCGGCGAAGGCTTCCACATCTTCTACCTCGACGGGCGCGTGATGTGGATGAAGCGCGAGATCCAGTCCGGCCCGACGATCTTCGAGAAGATCAGCCTGTCCACGGTCGGGCGGGACAAGGGCTCGCTCGAGGCGCTCGTCCACGCGGCAATGGAGCACCGGATCGCACGCGAGCTGAACCGCATCGCGGTCTACATGCCGAGCCCGTACAACAACGAGTGGATGCGCGCGCGGCTGGGCAACAACCGCAAGCTCGAATCGGTGGTCCTGAAGGCCGGGCAGAAGGAGGACATCATCGCCGACCTCGACCGCTTCTTCGCCTCGCACGACCGCTACGAGGCGCTCGGCATCCCGTGGCGGCGCGGCTACCTGCTCTACGGGCCGCCCGGCACGGGCAAGACCTCGCTCGTCACGGCGCTCGCCTCCGAGCTGAAGCTCAACGTCTGCGTGCTGTCGCTGGCGTCGCCCACGGTCAACGACGAGAAGATCGCCAACCTGCTGTCGTCGGTGCCGCAGCGCTCGGTGATCCTGATCGAGGACGTCGACGCGTTCTTCCGGCAGCGGGACAAGGCCGACACGAGCGTCAAGGTCTCGTACTCTGGGTTCATCAACGCGCTGGACGGCGTGGCGGCGCACGAAGGCTCGGTCGTGTTCCTGACGACCAACCATCCGGACCTGATCGACGAAGCCGCGATCCGCTCGGGCCGGGTCGACTTCCGGATGGAGCTCGGACTGTGCGACGCCAGCCAGCTCGAGCGCATGTTCCTGAAGTTCTTCGACGACGCCTCGGCGGCGGCCCGCTTCGCCAGCGAGGTCGACCCCGATCGCTGGTCGCCGGCGCAGGTGCAGGAGCGCCTGCTGAAGGCCGAGTCCGTCGAGGAAGCGCTGCGGTCGTTCCGCGAGCCGGTCAGGACGAGCGCCGTGCGGGTCGCCTGAGCCTCGCGACGGCAGGAATCCCGCGCAACCCGCGTGGACACCCAAGACTGAAGGGATGTAGCCCGTGGCGCGAGCGATGAACACCACGAACCGGATTCACGCGGCGGCAGCCGGCGCAGTCGCGGCGCTCGCCTTCGCGCTGACGGCGAGCCCGGCCGCGCTCGCCGAAAGCCTGCGTTGCGCCGGCACGAACGTGACCGTGCAAGGCGTCGATCGGGCCGAGGTGCAGAGCGCGTGCAGGGGAGTCGCCGCTGCCGTGACGTTCCTCGCGTCGCTCGGCCTCGACACGAGCGCGGCGGGGGAGTTGCGCCTGGTCGAGGCGCTGCCCGCGATACAGGGCGGCGCGGCCGCCTATGGATGCAAGGTCAAGGCCGAAAACCGCATCTATGTGCTGACGCTCTCCGAGTGCGGCAAGCTTCCCCTGGCACCCGACCTGCAGGTCGACGCCGCCGTGCACCGCAGCCTCGTCGCGCACGAAGTCGGCCACCACATCGCGGCAGCCAACTTCCGGATGGCCGAGCCGACCATCGTCGCGCACGAGTACATCGCCTACGTCACGATGCTGGCGACGATGGACAAGGAGGCGCGGGAGCGGATCCTCGCGCAGTTCCCGGGTGAGGGATTCGAATCAGCGCGCGAGATCGGGTTGACGATCTATCTGATGGCTCCGACCCGCTTCGGCGTCTACGCCTACCGGCACTTCATGCGGCCGGGAAACGGGGCGTCCTTCCTGGAGCAGGTCCTGTCCGGCCGCGCGCTCGCGACCGAAGATCCGCCGGCTAACTGATCGCCGAGCGTTGCCGCGCGCGTTCGATCACGTCCGCCGCGACGAGCTCGGCGGTCAGCGCCGCCAGCTTCATCCGCAGCAGGACTGCCTGGACGCTCGCGCCGCGCCCGCGTGCGTTCAGCTTGTCCAGCGTGCCGGCGAGCAGTTCGACGCTGTTGCACAGACGGATGATTCGCTGTGTGCGCATCACGACACTCGACCTGGAGTCAACGCCATCCCGACCTCCCGCAGCTGCAGACGACGGACGAAGTCTGCCTGCGTTCGCCGGGAAAGTTGATGCGATAAGCGCGAGATTCGATGTTCAGCTCGCGCGCTCGTCGCCAGCGCGCAACAACACGCGCGCCGATCGAGACGATCAGCGCGCGAGTGCTTGCTGGCACGGCAGCGGCGACGCACGGCAGAATGCGGGCTCTCCATCCACACGGCCCGACCGCCTGCCCGGGCGCGCTCCGGCGCGCCTTCCAGCCCGCACCATGCCAACGCAAGCCGACGCTCCGCTGCACCTCCGCTTGCTTGGCGCTCCCCGCCTGATGCGCGGAGATGCCGAGGTTCGCCTGACCATCCGCAAGTCGCTCGCGCTGCTCGCCGTGGTCGCGGTCGAGCGGCGCACGACGCGGGCCAAGCTGGCGAGCCTGTTCTGGGGCGAGGGCGACGGGGACGCCGCGCGCCGCAACCTGCGGCGCGAACTGCATCGGCTGCGCGAGGCGGGCTTGGGCGATGCGCTGCGGGCCGACGACGACGCGATCGCCGTCGCCCCGCTGCTGGGCTGCGACGTACATCGGTTCCAGGCGGCGCTGCAGGAAGAACGCGCGCACGACGCCGCGGCCGCTTACACCGGTCCGCTGATGGACGGCTTCGACCTCGCCGACGGCGGCGCCTTCGACGACTGGCTGGCGCAGCAGCGCGACCTGCTGGCGCGGCGCTTCGGCGAGGCGGCCCGTCGCCACGCCGAAGCGCTCGAGGCGGCCGGCGACGCAGGAGGCGCGCTGCGGGCCTACACGCGCCTGATCGCCCATGAGCCGCTGCAGGAGTCGCACTACGCCAATGCGATGCGGCTGCACTACCTGCTCGGCGATCGTGCACAGGCGCTCGACCTGTTCGAGCGGCTGCGGCAGACCCTGCGGCGCGAACTCGACCTCGATCCGTTGCCGGAGACCGCCGCGCTGGCCGAACGGGTGCGCGCGGCCGAGCGCGTCGCGCCACTGGTGTCGCGCGCGGGAGGGCCAGGCTTGGCGCGCTTCGAGGGCGCGCTGGTGGGGCGCGATGCCGAGCTTGCGCGCCTCGGCGACAGCTCGAACGTGGTCACGCTGATCGATGGCGACGCCGGCGTCGGCAAGACGCGCCTGGCCACCGAGTTCGCGCTCGGGCACTCGCCGTTCGTGCGGCTGGCCGGCAGCGAGCTCGGCCGCAACGCCGCGCTGCATCCGGTCGCCGAGACGTTGCGTGCCGTTCGGGCCGACCCGGCGCTGCGAGCCCGCCTGCAGTCGCTTCCGGACGCGACCCTCGCCGAGGTCGCGCGCCTGGTGCCGGAACTGCGCGAGGCCCCGCCCGCGCCGTCACACGCCGGCGCCGCGGAACGAGTCCGCTTCTTCGAAGCGCTGGGCACGGCGCTGGCGGCGGTTGTGGACGGCGGCGCGCTGCTGGTCGACGACCTGCACTGGCTCGACGACAGCACGCTCGAGGCACTGGAGGCGCTGGCGGTCCGGCTGGCACGCATCGACGGGCCGCCGCGCGCGCGCATCGTCGCAACCGCCCGCACGGCCGAGCTGGCCGAATCGCGTGCGGCCGCCGACGTCGTGCTGAAACTCGAGCGCTCGGGCCTGTTACAGCGGTTGCCGCTGGCGCCGCTCGATGCCGGCGGAACCCTGGCCCTGGTGCGCGATCTGTCCGGCAGCGCGGGCGGCGAGCTGTTCGCGCAGCGGCTGCAGAGGGTCACGCAGGGCAATCTGTACTTCATGCTCGAGACCCTGCGCTTCCTGTTCGACATCGGCGAGCTGCGGATCGACGAGTCGGGCCTGTGGTCGACGCGGTACGACGGTGAAACCGGCGACTACCGCGAGCTGCCGGTGCCGCCCAGCGTGCAGCAGGCGGTGGTCGAGCGCGTCGAACGGCTCGGCCCGGCTGCGCGCCGCGTGCTGGAGACGGCCGCGCTGGCCGGCGACCCGTTCACCCTCGACGCCGTGCAGCCCGCGACCGCGCTGACGGAGTGGGACGCGCTCGAGGGCCTGGAGCGCGCGCTGCAGGCGCAGCTGCTGCTGCAGGCCGACAGCGGCTACCGCTACGTGCACGACCTGGCGCGCAGCGCGCTCGATCAGGCGCTGCGCCCCGAGCGGCGGCGGCTGATTCACCTGCGACTGGCCGAGTCGCTGGAGGCCCGCCGGGGCGCGCCGGGACGGATCGCCGGTCACCTCGAACTGGCTGGTCGTGCCGGGCAAGCGGTGCCGCATCGCCTCGCGGCCGCGCGCGCGGCGGAGTCCGTGTTCGCCTGGCGCGAGGGGCTCGACCACCTGCAGGCCGCGCTCATCGCGCAGTCGCCGGACGGCAGGCTCGACACGCATCGCGACCGCATCCGGCTCCTGCGGCTGGTGCACGAGCTGGCGGGCGAGGAAAGCGAGCTCGACGCCATGGAGGCCCTCGGCCGGGAACTGGACGACCCGGCCATCGCGGCGGAGGTCCTGTGCGGTCGCGCGATGCTCGGCGCACGACGCCAGCGCTACACCGAGACGCTGCAGGCCGCCGAGGCCGCGATGGCGCATCCGGCCTTCGAACAGGTGCCCATCGCCGTGCGCGACGCGCTGCCGCTGAACTACGCCTTTGCGCTGGTCGAGCGGGCGCGCTACGACGAAGCGCGCGCCATCTACGACCACGCGCTGGCGACGAGCGCCGGACGGCCGCCTGCGTTCCGCGGCGAGCTGCACCATGGTTACGCAAACTACTACACGAGCTTCGGGCGCGACGCCGAAGCGCGCGATCACCTGCGGCAGGCGGTCGAGCTGTTCCGCGAGGCCGGCGAACTCCCGCGCGAGCTGCGGTCGCTGAACATCCTGGCCTATACGGAGTTCCAGCTCGGCGACAGGGCGCGCGCCATCGAGATCATGGATATCGCGCTGGCGCAGGCCGAGCGCCTGAACCTCGTGACCGTGCTGCGCAACACGCTGACCAACTTCATCGCCTACCTGCTGCCCGCCGGGCAGGTCGAGCGCGCGCAGGCCGTCCATCAGCGCGCGATGCAGCTGTTCGGCCTGTCCCAGGACCCCGCCACGCAGGCGCGGCTGGCGATCCGCGAAGCCGAGATCCGCACCCATCTCGGCGACCTCGGTGCCGCACTGGCCGCCATCGGCGAGGCGATCGACCTGATCGAGCGCAATCTCGGCGGCTTCCCGGACTTCTGGGCGTGGCACCTGCGGGGACGCCTGCAGTGGTGGTGCGGCGACTACGACACCCCGCCCGCGCAGTACCGCAGCCTGCGCGACAGTCCGGCGTACCTGCCGACGTCCGAGGCGCCGATCCGCTTGTATTCGATCGCTTACTCGCTGGGCGACGACCCGGAGGTCGCGCGCCAGGCGGTTCGCGACCTCGATGAGCTGGAACCAGCGCCCGGCATGGTGTGCGACCGCGAGACGATCGACTTCTGGCGCGCGTACGCGCTGATCGCGGCCGGTGAACCGGCTCAGGGGCTGGCGGTGCTGGAGCCCGGGGGCGCCGTGCTTGCGCCACCCCCGTTCGGCGAGCACCTGGGCCGCTACCTCGCGTTGCGCGTGACCGCGCGGGCCGCGCTCGGCCAGGACGTCGAGCCGCTGTGCGCGCTGACCGTACAGGTGCGGGCCGTCGCGCCGGCGCCGGTCCACCTCGAGCTGCTCGCCGCCTGGTGCCGCGCCGCTCCTTCGGAGCCGTCGTGGCGCCACGACGCGCAGGCACTGGCCCGGCGGCTGCACGACTCGCTCGCCAGCGACCCCACCCTGCAGCAGCGCTTCCGCGAGCGCTG
>JBFZCF010000041.1:0-12959 GCA_041308065.1 Burkholderiales bacterium | reverse complement strand
GGTACGGGTCGCCGAGCATCAGCGTGCGCTTCGGCACGCCGTGGAAGCTCATCACCAGCTTGCCTCCGGCGTCCTGCGCGCGGCCGTGCGCCTTCCAGTACGCGAGCACCGACTGCTTCAGCGCGTCGATGTAGCCGGGATCGTCGTGGAAGTGCTTCACCCAGCGCACCTCCGGCACGTTGCGCGTGCGCTTCCATTGGTCGAACAGCGCGTCGAGCACCGAGGCCGTGGTCGTGCCCGAGTACTGCGGGTACATCGGAACGACGAGCACGCGGTCCGTGTGCTGCCGTTGCAGTTCGGCCAGCACCGAGGCGATCGACGGCTCGCCGTAGCGCATCGCCAGGACCACGTCCGCCTCGACGCCTTGTTCTCCGAGGTAGCCCCGCAGCAGCGTGGCCTGCTCGCGCGAGTGCACCATCAGCGGCGAGCCGCGCTCGGTCCAGATCGTCGCGTACTTGGCTGCCGACTTGCGCGGCCGCAACGTGAGGATGATCCCGTTGAGGATCGGCCACCAGACGAGGCGCGGGATCTCGACGACGCGCGGATCGGACAGGAACTCCTTCAGGTAGCGCCGCACGGCGCCGGGCTGCGGCGCCTCGGGCGTTCCGAGGTTGACCAGCAGGACGGCGGTCCTGGCCCTGGTCCCGTGGACGTACGGCGCTTCTTTCAGGAATGACATCGTGGCGGGGTGCTCGAAGGGGAGCGGCGAGGTGCCGGGCGCGCCATTGTAAGGAGCGCGGTGTTCGCACTGCCGCGAGCGTCAGGCTGTGTCGTCTCCTGCGCCTGGGCGGACGGCGGCGGGCAGAAGTAAACCGTGGGTCTTGCTTGGGTGAGTGCATGGTGCATCCACACCGCGTGGCGCGCCGACCGTGGTGCGGGGTATCGCGCGGAGCGCGGCTCAGGCGGCGGGCGTGGCCAGTCAACCGGGCGGCGGGCCGAACAAACCGTCCGCCGGCAGGCACGCTGCCCGAACAAGCGCAGACCTAGCTCCGAAAGCTGCGCGCCCGCAAAGAGCGCTCTAAGAAGTGCCGCCCGCCGCCGAGTCGCGCGGAGTCGCGGTGCCCCGCAGCGCGGTCGGCGCGCATGTGACCCAGCCGCGGGCGTGCATGTGGTCCAGCCTCGGGCGCGCATGCGGACCAGCCACAGGTACGAACGTGAACGATGCACGGATTCAGGCGAAACCACCCTGCCCCGCAGCTCGGTCGTCGCGCAGGTAGCTACGGCGAACGGAAGAACTCCTTGGACCCACCCACCAAGCGGCCAGCGAACCTACTGGCTCTGCGACAGAACGTTCGACAGCAGCTTCGCCGTGATGTCGACGATCGGGATCACCCGCTCGTACGCCATGCGCGTGGGACCGATGACGCCGAGGGTGCCGATCACCTTGCCGTCGACCGTGTACGGCGCCACCACCATGCTCATGTCGTCGACCGGCACGAGCGTCGACTCCCCGCCGATGTAGATCTGCACGCCGTGGGCGTTGATCGCCGTGTCGAGCAGCTGCATCAGCCGGCTGCGGTGGTCGAAGAGATCGAACATGCGGCGCAGCTTGTCCATGTCGGTGGCCAGATCGGACACGCCGAGCAGGTTGCGCTCGCCGGAGATCACCAGCGGCTCGGACTCCTCCGCCGCCTGGCTGCCCGCCTGCAGCGCCGACTCCATCAGGCGCGAGATGTCCTCGCGCAGGATGCGAAGGTCGCCGTGCAGCCGCTCGCGCACCTCGCCGAACGAGCGTCCAGCGAACTGCTCGTTCAGGATGTTGGCGGCCTCGACCAGCTGCGACGGCGTGTACGGCGCTTCCGTCATCAGCACGCGGTTCTGCACGTCGCCCTCGGGCGTCACGATGATCAGCAGCACCCGCCGGTCCGACAGCCGCACGAACTCGACCTGCCTGAACGCCGAGGTGCGGCGCGGCGTCAGCACGACGCCGGCGAACTGCGACAGTCGCGACAGCAGCTGCGCCGCGTTCTGGATGGCGCGGCTGGGATCGGCCACCTGCAGCTGCCCCTGCATCAGGTCGGTCTGCTGCTGCTCCAGCGGCTGCACCGTCAGCAGGCTGTCGACGAACAGCCGGTAGCCGCGCGGGGTCGGCACCCGCCCGGCCGACGTGTGCGGGCTGGAGACGAACCCCATGTCCTCGAGGTCCGCCATCACGTTACGGATCGTCGCCGGCGACAGCTCGAGCCCCGAGATCCGGGCCAGCGCGCGCGACCCGACCGGCTGGCCGTCGGCGATGTAACGCTCGATCAGCGTCTTCAGCAGCTTTCTGGATCGATCGTCGAGCATGGCAACCATTATGACCGCAAGCAGGGGCCTGCAGCGCCGGCGCGGGTTCGAGATGGGCCTGGCCAGGGGGTTCCTGCATAATCGTCCGCATGACCCAGGCGTTCACCCACGTCGCCGTCTTCGGGAAGCCGCGCGCGGAAGGCATCCGCGAGCCGCTGCTCGAGATCGCCCGCGTCGTCGAGAGCGCCGGCGGCCAGGTGATGTTCGACCTCGCCACCGCCGAGAACATCGGCTCGGGGGAGCGAGCGGGCCACACGGTGCACGCGATCGGCAAGCAGGCCGACGTCGCCATCGTGCTCGGCGGCGACGGCACGATGCTCGGCATCGCGCGCGAACTGGCGCCCTTCCGGGTGCCCCTGATCGGCATCAACCACGGCCGGCTCGGCTTCATGACCGACATCGCGCTCGACCAGGTGGCCGAGGTGCTGGTGCCGATGCTGCGCGGCGCCTACGAGACCGACCGGCGGATGCTGCTCGACGCCGAGGTGCGCCGCCAGGGCCGGGTGGCCCATCACGCGGTCGCGCTGAACGACGTGGTGATCTCGCGCGGCGTGGCGGGCGGGATGGTCGAGTACACGGTGCGGGTCGACGGCGTCACGATGTACAACCAGCGCGCCGACGGCGTGATCGTCTCCACGCCCACCGGCTCCACGGCCTACGCGCTGTCGGCCAACGGGCCGATCCTCTATCCGTCGCTGGCCGGCCTGCTGCTGGTGCCGGTCGCCCCGCAGACACTGTCGAACCGCCCCATCGTGCTGGCCGACGATGTCGTGGTCGAGATCGAAATCACCGATGTGCGCGACGCCAGCGCGCACTTCGACATGCAGACGTACTCCCACCTCTCGCCCGGCGACGTGGTGCGGGTGAAGCGCGCGACCGACACCGTCACGCTGCTGCATCCCGTCGGATACAACTTCTTCGCCACGCTGCGGCAGAAGCTGCACTGGAGCGTGATGCCGAGCGGAGCGCGCAGCTAGTCACTGTTCCGATGCTGCAGTCGCTGGCAATCCGCAACTTCGTCATCGTCGAGTCGCTCGAACTCGACTTCGCGCCCGGTTTCACCGTGCTCACCGGCGAGACCGGCGCCGGCAAGTCCATCCTCATCGACGCCCTGCTGCTCGCGCTCGGCGAGCGCGCCGACGCCGACGTGGTGCGCGAGGGCGCGCCGCGCGCGGAGATCAGCGCCGGGTTCCGCGCCGGCGCCGCGGTGATCGAGTGGCTGCAGTCGCAGGACGTCGGCGACGCGGACGAGTCGAGCGTGCTGGTGCGCCGGACCATCGACGCGGGCGGCCGCAGCAAGTCGTACGTCAACGGTTCGCCGGTCACGCTGGCCCAGCTGCGCGAGCTCGGCGAACTCCTGCTCGACGTGCATGGCCAGCACGCGCACCAGTCGCTGCTGAAGACGGCCGCCCAGCTCGCCCTGCTGGACGAGCACGGCGGACTCGCCGGCGAGCGGCGCGAACTCGCCAGGGCGTGGGCCGACTGGAAGCGCGAGGAGCGCGCGCGCGAAGACGCCGAGGCGATGGCGGCGAGCGCGCTCGCCGAACAGGACCGCCTGCGCTGGATCGTCGAGGAACTCGACGCGCTGGCGCCCCAGCCAGGCGAGTGGGACACCGTGCAGGCCGAACACAAGCGGCTGTCGCACGCGGCCGGCCTGCTCGAGGGCGTGCAGGCGGCGGTCGACGCGCTGTCCGAGTCCGATGCCTCGGCGCTGGCGCAGGTCGGCAACGTCAGCGGCCGCATCACCCACCTGCTTCCGTACGACGAGCGCCTGCAGCCCGCCGTCGAGCTGATCGACGCCGCGCAGATCCAGCTCGATGAAGCCGTGACCGTGCTGCGGCGCTATCTCGACAAGTCCGACCTCGACGCCTCCCGGCTGGCCGAAGTCGACGCGCGTCTGTCGGCGCTGCACGGCGCGGCGCGCAAGTTCAGGACGACGCCGGAGCAGATCGCCGGACTCCTCGCCACGTCGCGCGCGCGACTGGATGCGCTCGCTTCGGCCGGCAACCTCGACGCGCTCCGCGCTCGCGAGTCGGCGCTGCGCGACGCCTGGGCGAAGCAGGCGCAGGCGCTGTCGAAGAAGCGCGCTGCCGCGGCGAAGCGCATGGGCCAGGAAGTCACGCGCGCGATGCAGGACCTGAACATGGAAGGCGGCCGCTTCGAGGTCGCGCTCGCCGACGGCGAACCGGCGGCGTCCGGAACCGACCGCGTCGAGTTCCTGGTCGCAGGACACGCGGGGGTGGCGCCGAAGCCGCTCGCCAGGGTGGCCTCGGGCGGCGAACTCGCGCGGATCAGCCTGGCGATCTCAGTCATCGCCGCAACCGCCACGCCGGTCGCGACCCTGATCTTCGACGAAGTCGACGCCGGGATCGGCGGCGCCGTCGCCGACACGGTGGGGCGGCTGCTGAAGCGGCTGGGGCAGGACCGCCAGGTGCTGGCGGTCACGCACCTGCCGCAGGTCGCGGCGCACGGCGACCAGCACTTCGTCGTTCTCAAAGAAAGCGACGATGCCGGGCGGCCCGTCTCCCGGCTGCGGCAGCTCGACCGCAAGACGCGCATCGAGGAAGTCGCGCGGATGCTGGGCGGCCAGGAGATCACCGAGACCACGCGCAAGCACGCGCGGGAACTGCTCGCGTCCTAGCCGCCGTCGGCACCCGCGTTCTGCAGCAGCAGGCGCGCGGCCGCCAGATCCTCGATCGCCGTGCCGACCGACTTGAACAGCGTGATCTGCGCATCTGACGTGCGGCCGGGCACCTCGCCCGTGACGAGCTGGGCCAGTTCGCCCAGCACGTCGGCCCGGCTGATGACTCCGCGCTCGAGCGGCTCGACGATGTCCGCGGCTTCCGCGAGTGCGCCCGCAAACGTGTCGACGTAGACCCGCGAACGGCCCACGGCCGCGTCGTCGGCTTCGCGCATGCTGCGGCGGAAGCCGCCGACCAGGTCGAGATGGCATCCCGGTCGCAGCCACGCGCCTCGGACGATCGGCGCCGTCGCGGTGGTGGCGCAGCTGACGATGTCCGCCTCGCGCACCGCGAGTTCGAGATCGTCCACCGCCTGGGCGGGCAGTCCTTCGTCGCGCAGCATCTGCGCCATCGTCTGCGCGCCGACGCCGTTGCGGCCCCAGATCCGCAATCGGGACACGCTGCGGCCATGGCAGTGCGCGCGCGCCATGTAGGGCGCCAGGTGGCCGGTGCCGATGACCAGCACGTTGTCGGCCCCGGGACGCGCGAGGAAGCGCGCCGCGAGCAGCGACGCGGCGGCGGTCCGGCAGAGCGTGAGCGCCTCGCCGTCGATGACGGCCAGCGGCGCGCCGCTCGCGCGTTCGAGCAGGACGTAGATGGCGTTGACGGTGGCACGGTTGCGCTCGCGATTGCCGGGCATCACGGTGACTAGCTTCACGCCGAGCGCGCCCTGCGCGCCGTCGCTCCACGCCGGCATCAGCAGCAGCGAGTCGGTCGATGACAGCGCATGCGCGTGCCGCAGCGGCGCCACGGGACTCGACCGCAGCATGTCCGCGATCGCGTCCGCGAGGGCGTCGAAGCCCAGGGCGCGGTGGACCTGCTCGGCGTCGAAGAACCGCATGGACATACCCCGCAGCGCGGTCAGGGCGCGACCCAGCGGCCCGACTTGCCGCCCTGCTTCTCCAGCAGCCGCACCCCGCCGATCTCCATCCCGCGGTCGACGGCCTTGCACATGTCGTAGACGGTCAGCAGGCCGATCTGCACGGCCGTCAGCGCTTCCATCTCGACGCCGGTCTGCCCGCTGGTGTGGACCTCGGCGCGGCACTCGACGGCACGGGCCGCCGCGTCGAGAGTGAAATCGACGCCGATCTTCGTGATCGCGAGCGGGTGGCACAGCGGGATGAGTTCGGACGTGCGCTTCGCCGCCTGGATCGCGGCGATCCGCGCCACGCCCAGCACATCGCCCTTTTTCGACGTGCCGCCCGCGACCAGTTCGAACGTCGCCGGTTGCATGGTGATGCGCCCGGTGGCCACCGCCACGCGGCGCGTCACCGGCTTGCCGCCGACGTCGACCATGTGGGCCTGGCCGCTGGAATCGAAGTGGGTCAATGAGCTCATGGGGTCCCTGGGCTGCGTGCGACGGCGCACACGGCGGTCCGGCGAAGCGGAACGAATTGCGCGTCTGGCTATCATACAAACCCGAGGGCTGCCGCATCGAACCAGGCCCGTCTGCAGGGTCGCCGGCAGGTCCCTGGCTGCTATTGTGAAGCGCTATTGAAGGTCTTCCGTTTCCTCGTCGTCGCTCTCGTTTCCCTGGCGCTGAACGCGCCGATCGCGCGTGCCCAGTCGCCGGACCTGCCGTCGCTCGGCGAAGCGGGCGCTGAAGAGCTGCCGCCGGCGATCGAGCGCAGGCTCGGCGAGCAGATCATGCTGCAGGTCCGGCGCGACCCGACCTACCTCGCCGACCCCGAGTCGACCGAGTACCTGAACAACCTCGGCTATCGCCTGGTCTCGGTCAGTCCGTCGAGGTCGCTCGACTTCGTGTTCTTCGTCATCCGCGACCCGATGCTCAACGCGTTCGCGCTGCCCGGCGGCTTCATCGGCGTGCACACCGGCCTCGTCATCACGTCGCAGAGCGAATCGGAACTCGCGAGCGTGCTGGGCCACGAGATCGGCCACGTCACCCAGCGCCACATCGCGCGGATGATCGCGAAACAGAAGGAGTCCACCGCGATGGCGATCGGCGCGCTGCTGCTCGCCATGCTCGCCGCGCGCGCGGGCGGCTCGTCCGGCAGCGACCTGACGCAGGCGGCCATCATGGGCAGCCAGGCCGCGATGCTGCAGCAGCAGCTCAATTTCTCGCGCGAAGCGGAGCGCGAAGCGGACCGGGTGGGCTTCCAGACGCTGGTGGACGCCGGCTTCGACGGCCGCGGCATGGAAGGCTTCTTCGCGCGCATGCAGTCGGGCACGCGGATCTACGAAGGCACGGCGCCGGCGTACCTGCGCACGCACCCGATGACCGTCGAGCGCATTTCCGACATGCAGAACCGGACGCGCAACCTTCCGTTCAAGCAGCGCCCCGACAGCCTCGAGTTCCAGCTGATCCGGGCGCGCCTGCGCGTGCTGCAGGAAACGACGACGCAGGGCTGGCGCGACGCGCTGGAGTACTTCAACGGGCAGATCAACAACCGCACGACCCACTCCGAGTACGCGGCGCGCTACGGGGCCGCGGTCGCGGCGTTGAAGCTCAATCTCGCCGAAGTCGCGCTGCAGAATGCGCTCACCGCCAAGCGCCTCGCGCCCGGGTCGTCCGTCATCCTGGACAAGGCCGTGGTGGAGGCCCGCTTCGCCGCCGCGCGCGACGACACGGCGCGCGACGAGGCGATCAGGCTCGCGCAGGACAACGCGGCGCGTCACCCGCTGTCCGGCACGGCGGCTTACCACTACGTCGAGCTGCTGCTGAAGACCAACCGCTACCAGGAGGCGATCGCCTTCCTCCGCAACCAGGATGCGATCTCGCGCAGCCAACCCGTCTACCACGCGCTGCTCGGCCGCGCCTACGAAGGCCTGAACCGCCGCACCCTGCACCACCAGGCGGTCGGCGAGATGTACGCGTTGTTCGGCGCCGTGGCGCCTGCGATCCAGCAGCTCGAAATGGCGCGGCAGGCGAACGACGGCGATTTCTACGCACTGTCGGAAATCGACGCCCGCCTGCGCGACCTGCGGGCCCAGTTCAAGCGCGAGCAGGAGTTGATGCGCGAGAGCGGCCGGCAGTCGCCCGAGTCCAGTCGCTGACCTCGCGGCCGGGCGATGCCCCTTCCGGCCGCAAGGTCCGGGCGGGACTCCGGGACTCCTTACAATCCCGGTTTTGCCGAACCGGACGGCATGCGATCGAAACCCTCCGCGCCGTCACCGCAATGAACCTCGCAGAACACCCCGCCCAGTCGCCTCCCGACGCGACCATCGCCCCGATCGAGACGGACGCCGTGATCGTCGGTGCAGGCCCCGTCGGCCTGTTCCAGGTCTTCGAGCTCGGACTCCTGGAGATCAAGGCGCACGTCATCGACTCGCTGAAGGAAGTCGGCGGCCAGTGCATCGAGCTCTACCCTGACAAGCCGATCTACGACATCCCGGCGATCCCGGTGTGCACGGGCAAGGAGCTGACGGACAACCTGCTCAAGCAGATCGAGCCGTTCGGCGCGACCTTTCATCTCGGCCAGGAAGTCAGCGTGGTCCGCAAGGAGGACGACGGACGCTTCTACGTCGAGACGAGCGGCGGCACGCGCTTCCTCACCCGGGTCATCATCATCGCGGCCGGCGTCGGCTCGTTCCAGCCGCGCGCGCTCAAGGTGCCGGAGATCGAGAAGTTCACCGGAACGCAACTCTTCTACCGCGTGCGCGACCCGTCGCGCTTCCACGGAAAGAGCCTCGTGATCGTCGGCGGCGGCGACTCCGCGCTCGACTGGACGCTCGATCTCGTCGGCAAGGCCGAGAGCGTGGTGCTGGTGCATCGCCGCGACGGCTTCCGCGCGGCGCCGGCCTCGGTCGCGAAGATGCGGGAGCTGTGCGACCAGTTGCAGATGCAGTTCCTCGTCGGCCAGGTCACCGGGTTCGAGGAACAGGACGGTCGCATGGCCGAAGTGCGCGTCACCTCGCTCGACGGCCTGACGCGCCGGGTTCCGCTCGACATGCTGCTGGTGTTCTTCGGACTGTCGCCGAAGCTCGGCCCGATCGCCGAGTGGGGACTCGACCTCGAGCGCAAGCAGATCCTCGTCGACACGGAGAAGTTCGAGACCAACGTCCCGGGCATCTTCGCCGTCGGCGACATCAACACCTATCCGGGCAAGAAGAAGCTGATCCTCTCGGGCTTCCACGAAGCGGCGCTCGCCGCGTTCGGCTCGACGCGCTACATCTTCCCGGAGCGCAAGGTGCACCTGCAGTACACGACCACCAGTCCGAAATTGCACAAGATCCTGGGCGTCGAGAGCCCGGTGTTTGACTGACGCTCTTCCGGCGCATCCGGATCTGTCTCCGTGGGTGCGCGGCCGGCGGGAAACGGCGGGCGGGACTGCGGTGGCGAGCCAAAAGCGCGAACGGATCTGCATCGCCGAAGGCAGTCGCTCTTCTCACCTCGCCCGAAGGCGGTGCCGTGGCAGGCGGGGTGCGGCGGCGGCGCGTTCTGTGGCGGCGAGCAGCGGAGGCCGGAGGTCGGCGCGCGCCAGCGCGCTTCGTGTCTGACTTGCCGCGGCATGTTTGAGCGGAGTTCGCGCAGCGAACGCAGCGAGTTCCGCGGCACGACCTCGGGCCGAGCAGCGGAGCGAAGTCGGCGCGCAGCGCCGACCGCCACAGCATGCGCCGCCGCCGCGCCCCGCCCGCCGCGGCAAGGCGACGACGTCGCCACGGCAAGGCAGCATCGAAGCGAAGGAAGGGCAAAGACGCACTCACGGCAGTCCACTCAGCAAGCCAACCTCGCTACGCTCTCCCCATGGACGAGATCGTCAAGGCCGCCATGGCCAAGTGGCCGAACGTGCCCGCCGTCTACGGCTGGCTGGAACTGACCGCGCGCGGCGAGTGGAGGATAAGGGGCGAGCCGATCGACAACGCGTCGATCCGCGAATTCATCGCACGCAACTATGCGCACGACGATCAAGGCAACTGGTTCTTCCAGAACGGCCCGCAGCGCGTCTTCGTTTCGCTCGAGGCCACGCCACTGGTCTATCGGCTCGACGAATCCGGGCGCCTGCAGGCACACACAGGGATGCACCCGCGCGAACTGCGCGGCGTGTTCGCGGACCCGGAAGGACGCCTCCTCCTCGTGACCGAACTCGGGCCCGGACTGATCGACAGCCGCGACGCCCCTGGATTCGCGGAGCGGCTGGTCGACGGCGAGGGACACGCCCTCGACGAACCGAGCCTCGAGCGGTGGCTGGCCGGCGATGGCGAGGCGTTCCTGGCACCGGACGGGCTGCACGTGCAGCATGACCGCCCGGTGGTTCCGGTCGAGCGCGTCACCTCGAACGGCTGGCCGGACACGTTCGGCTTCGTCGCCAGGCCCGGCGGCGGCAAGGTCACCTGACGCCGCATCGCCCGCCCCGCGGCGCTCAGCGCCGCTCGCTGAAGAACCACTCGAGGCGCTCGGGCAGGAACCCGAGGTGCCCCGGGAAGCGGCCGCCCGCGAAGCCGATGTGCCCGCCCTCGTCCGGCTGCTCCAACGTGACGTCGCTCGACACGTCGTCCGGACCAGGGAGGCTTTCGGCCGGAACGAAGGGATCGTTGCGCGCGTTCAGCACGAGGTGCGGCACGCGCACGTTGCGAAGCAGCGGCTTGGCCGAGGCGCGCGTCCAGTAGTCGATCGTGTCGCGGAAGCCGTGCACGGGCGCGGTGAAGAGGTTGTCGAACTCGTACAGGTTCCGCGCGCGCCGAAGCACGTCGACGTCGATCGCGTGGCCGAAGCGCTGCGCCTTGTCGCGCGCCTTGTCCTTCAGCGTGGCGAGGAACATCTTCGTGTACAGCAGGTTGAAGCCGCGTCCGATGGCGTGGCCCCCGGCGACGAGGTCCAGCGGCGAACCGATCGACGCCGCGGCGGTGACGAAGCGCGCCGCCTCGCCGCGCTCACCGAGCCACTTCGCCAGCATGTTGCCGCCGAGCGAGACGCCGACGGCGTGCAGCGGCGCCGTCGGCCAGCGCGCGTGGAGCGTGCGCAGCACCCAGTCGCCCTCCTCCGAATCGCCGGAGTGATAGGCACGGAGCAGCAGGTTCGGCTCTCCCGAGCAGCCGCGGAAGTGCACGACCGCCGCGCGCCAGCCGCGGTCGGCGAAGTGGCGCATCGTCACGCGCGCGTAGTGACTGCCCGAGTCGCCCTCGAGCCCGTGGAACAGCGCGATCAGCGGCGCGGCGGGCGCGGCAGGCTCGGGCTGCGCGAAGTCGACGTCGATGAAGTCGCCGTCGGGCGTCGGCCAGCGCTCGCGGCGGTAGGCGACATCCGGCAGCGGCACCAGGCGCGCCGGCCAGATCGTCTGCAGGTGTCCGCCGGGCAGCCAGCGCGGCGCGCGATAGGTCGAGGTCACGAGGGGCATGGCGGCCGGACGGCGTGGCGGCGGATCGTCCAACGGCGCCCGCGCCGAAGGTCAGTGCAGGACCGCGTGCGACTCGTCGAAGCTGGCCGCCTCGCCATCGGGCGCCGCGGACGCGTGGTGCAGCACCATCTTCCAGCCGGCCGCGGTCTTGACGTAGGCGTTGGTCGCGATGACGCGCGCGATGCGGCGCTCGCGACCCTGCGTGACGAGCACTTCCTCGATGACGTTGTGGACTGCGACCGTCGGCGTGTCGAGCGACTTGCGCGACGAACTGCGCACGTGCAGCGGGCCGTTGGACAGGATGGCCGCCCACGATGTCCGCACGGCGCCGTGGCCGGTCAGGCGCGGACCACCCGGGTGGATGCAGACGACGTCGTCGTCGTCGAGCCACAGCTCCGCGATCGCCGCCGCGTCGGCGTTGTCGAGCGCCTCGTAGAAGGCGTGCTCGCACTCCTCGGACGACGAGAACAGCAGCGGGCGCGTCAGCCGTGACATGCGACGGGTCAGTGCCCCTTGATCACTTCGCCGGCACGCAGGCGGTACACGGTGCCGCAGTACGGGCACATCGCCTGGCCGGTCGTCGCGAGTTCGAGGAACACGCGCGGATGATGGTTCCACACCGGCATCGCCGGGTTGGGACAGAAAGCGGGCAGGTCCTTCGCCGCCAGTTCGACGACCGGGCCTTCCTTCGTCGCGCTCATACCATCGTCAGCCAGTGGCGGTACTTATCGGCGCGGCCGTTCACGACATCGAAGAAGAGGTTCTGGATGCGCTCCGTCACCGGGCCGCGGCGCCCGGCGCCGATCGTGCGTCCGTCGAGCTCGCGGATCGGCGTGATCTCGGCGGCCGTTCCGGTGAAGAACGCTTCGTCGGCCAGGTACACGTCGTCGCGCGTCATCGGCCGCGACGCGACGCTGAGGCCGAGGTCGCGCGCGAGTTCGATCACGGTGGCGCGCGTGATTCCGGTCAGGCCGGACACCATCTCGGGCTCGACCAGCTGGCCGTCCCTGACGATGAAGAGGTTCTCGCCCGCGCCTTCCGCGACGAAGCCCTGGGTGTCGAGCAGCAGCGCTTCGTCATAGCCGTCGCGCGTCGCCTCCATGTTCGCGAGGATCGAGTTCACGTAGTGGCCGGCCGTCTTGGTGCGGACCATCGACACGTTGATGTGATGCCGCTGGAACGACGACGTCTTCACGCGGATGCCCTTGAGCAGGCCCTCCTCGCCGAGGTACGCGCCCCACGGCCACGCCGCGATCGACACGTGCACGGACGCGCCCTTGGGGCTGACGCCCATCTTCTCGGAGCCGTAGAACGCCAGCGGCCGCAGGTAGCACGACTCCAGCTTGTTCGCGCGCACCACCTCGCGCTGCGCCTCCACCAGCTGCTCGCGCGAGTACGGAATCTCCATCATGAAGACCTTGGCGGAGTTGAACAGCCGGTCGGTGTGCTCCTTCAGCCGGAAGATCCCCGTGCCGGCGGGCGTCTTGTACGCGCGCACGCCCTCGAAAACGGCAAGGCCGTAGTGCAGCGAGTGCGTCAGGACGTGCGTCGTGGCGTCGCGCCACGGCACCAGCTTGCCGTCGTACCAGATGAACCCGTCGCGGTCCGCCATCGACATCGCGTCTTCTCCCTTTGA
>JBFZCF010000040.1:0-15356 GCA_041308065.1 Burkholderiales bacterium | reverse complement strand
CGCCGAACGCAACCTGCCGCTGCCGGTGCTCATCGCCGTGCTCGTCCGCGCGTTCCGCACGCCGCAGGCAGCCACCGAGTTCAGCGGGAAGGTGCGCGCGCCGCAGGACGCGGCGCAACTCGCCCGGCTGCTGGTCGAACTGCGCGCCCCTCTGACGAGCGCAGCTTCGCCCGACGCGATCGTCGACGTGCTCGAGCGCGGCGATGCGTTCCGCCGTCCCGAGCGTTTCGAGCTGCTGCTGCGGGCATTCGAGGCCTGTGGCGAACCGAGCGCGAAACGTTTCCGGGACGCGCTGAGAGCGGCGTCGGCGATCGACGCCGGCGCTGTGGCAGCGGAGCACCAACAGGATCCTGCTTCGATCCCGCGCGCGATCCGGGACGCCCGCGTGGCCGCAGTCCGTGGCGCGCCCGGCGCCCAAGGCTAGAGCAGCCGAGCGAGCAGCGTCAGCAGCAGCGTGAGCAGGACCGTGCTGGTGAACGGCAGCACGACTTCGCGCCCCTTGCGCGTGAACCGGACATCGCCGGGCAGGCGACCGATCCCGAGCTTCTGCAGCCAAGGCTGCAACGCCGTCAGGATCAGCAGCGCGAGGAACGTCGTGAGGAGCCACTTCATGGGCGCGGCAAGTTCTGCGCGATGCGCCACACGACGCCGCTCGGATCGAAGAGCGTGAAGTCGCGCATGGCCCATGGCTGGTCTTCGGGGGCCCCGACACGAACGCCGTAGCGCTGGGCAAGCCCGGAACTCACGACATGCGCGTGCCAGTCATCGACGTTCTCGACCAGCATGTGCATCTGGTAGTCGTCCGCGAACCCGGCCTCGCCGAACGCCTGCAGCAGGAAACTCGTTCCGCCATGCCGGACATAGGCCAGGTCGTCCGACGACCAAGGGATCTCGAACCCGAGGTCGAGATAGAACTGCTTCGACGTACCGAAGTCGGTTGCCGGAACGAACGCCTTGATCTCAACTGCCGCCAGGTTCATCGCCATCCATCCTACAGCCGCGCGGTCCGGTCGCCGCGCGCGAATCCGAGCAATGGCTCCGTGATCCCCCTGCCGACCGCCAGGACCTTGAAGAGCTCGCCCATCTCGGCTTCGGACAGAAGCCGCTGCACCTCGTTCGAACGCTTCAGGGTGTGCCCGGCGCCGAGCTGGTCGAGCAGGCCGCAGTTCATCAGGAAGTGGGCCTGGGTGGTGTAGCCGAGGACGTCGAGGCCGGCCGCGTGCGCGGCCAGCCACAGCGGATCGGCGTGCGCGCGATGGCGGTAGTGGCACATCAGCGTGCCCATCAGGCGCTGCGGGTGGTAGTACTCGCGCCGCGGAAAGCCGTAATCGATGGCGAGCAGCACGCCGCGCGCGAGCCAGTCGGCGGCCGACCGCATCCACGCCTGTCCGGCGAAGCCGATCTCGGAACCGTAGCCGTCGGGCAGTTCGCCGACCTCGCGCTCGATCGCGGCGACCGCACCGCGCAGTCCGGTGTCGGCGTCGCGCTCGGCAAACGCCAGCGCGTCACCCTGCAGTCCGACCCCGCGTTCGCGCGGCGCGCGCCCGCGCATCACGAACAGCCGCACCGGCATCACGTCGAGCACTTCGTTGGCGAGCATCACGCCGTCAAAGCCGCGCGGCGGCGCGGCCAGCCACTCGACGTCGCGGCCGTCGAGCAGCGCGCGCTGGCGCGCTGCCAGGTCCGGCGACAGCTCGACGATCGCGTAGCGCTCGACCGCGACGCCACGCGCGGCCAGCGCGTCCAGCAGGTCGCGCGCGAGCACGCCCGAGCCGGCGCCGAACTCGACGATGCGCGCCGGCGTGTGCGCGAACACCTGCGCGACCTGTGCGGCCAGCGCTGCCGCAAACAGCGGAGAGATTTCCGGCGCGGTCACGAAGTCGCCGCCTGTGGCCGCATCGCCGAACTTGCGGGCGCCCGCCGCGTAGTAGCCGAGGCCCGGCGCGTAGAGCGCGAGCTCCATGTAGCGATCGAACGGGATCCAGCCGCCCGCCGCGCGGATCGCCTCGGCGATCGACCGCTGCAGGCGCGCGCTGTGATCGGCCGCATCGGGGTCCGGCAGAGGCAGCCGCGCCGGGATCGGGGGCATGTGAACCATGGTTCGATGGTACCGAGGGCCGACCGGCGGCGCCGGTACACTGCCGCCTCCATGGCCACACGTCGCAAAACGAGGCACGGCGCCGCCCTCGTCCGCGACGACGCGCTGCGGACCGTCGCCGACATCGAACAGCTCGGCCGGCGCGCCGTCGCCGTCAACCGCGACCTGGCCGTCGAAGCGGGCGTGAAGAGCCTGCTCGCGGAGTGCGCGCATGAGCTCGGGCCGGTGGCCTGCGTCGTCAACAACGCGTCGCTGTTCGAGCACGACGACGCGGCGACCTTCAGCGCCGAGCGCCTCGTGGGCACCATGCGCACGAACGTCGCCGCCCCCGTGCTGCTCGCGCAGGCGCTGCACGACCAGTTGCCGCCGGACGCGCACGGCGTGGTGATCAACCTGCTCGACCAGAAGCTGTTCAACCCGAACCCGGACTTCCTGTCGTACACGCTATCGAAGGCGGCGCTGCAGGAAGCGACGCGGCTGCTCGCCGTGGCGCTTGCGCCCCGGGTTCGCGTCGTCGGGCTCGCGCCGGGGCTGACGCTCGTGTCCGGAGACCAGAGCGAAGAGGGATTCGACCGCGCCCACAAGCGCACGCCGCTCGGCCGGTCGAGCACGCCAGCCGACATCGCGCAGGCCGTCGTCTATCTCGCGACGGCGCCGGCCGTGACGGGCACGACCCTGCTGGTCGACGGCGGCCAGCACCTGGTGCCGAGCGAGCGCGACGTGATGTTCCTGACCGAGCCGCCGCGCGAGCGCAACGCGGGGAGCAACGGGTGAGCTGGCTGCTCGATCCGCGACTGGCGGACTGCCGCCGCATCTTCCTGCGCAACTACGTCGTTGACGCCAACATCGGCATCCACGAGCACGAGAAGCGCGGCGCGCAGCGGCTGGCCCTGAACGTCGACCTCTTCGTCGCGCTGTCGATGTCGACGCCGCGCCACGACAAGCTGCTCGAGGTCGTCGACTACGACTTCGTTCGCCTGACCATCAAGCACCGCATCGACCAGGGCCACGTCAACCTGCAGGAGACGCTGGTCGACGACCTGGCGCGGTCGATGCTTGCGCATCCGGCCGTGCGGGCGGTGCGCGTGGCGAGCGAGAAGCCGGACGTCTACCCGGACGTCGATGCGGTCGGCGTCGAGGTGTTCCACTTCAAGACGCCATGACGCAGGCCGCGGGAGGCGTGCGCCGCGCCGAGAAGCGGGCGTACGAGGACAACAAGCTCGAGAAGCGGCTGCTGCGGCTGGCGGGCCAGGCGATCGGCGACTACGGGATGATCGGTCCCGGCGACCGCGTGATGGTGTGCCTGTCCGGAGGCAAGGACAGCTACGGCCTGCTCGAACTGCTGCTCACGCTGCGCGCGCGCGCGCCGATCGACTTCGACATCGTCGCGGTCAACCTCGACCAGAAGCAGCCGGGATTCCCAGGGCACGTCCTGCCGGACTACCTGCGGGCGAAGGGCGTGCCCTTCCACATCGAGGCGCAGGACACCTATTCGATCGTCACGCGCGTGATCCCCGAAGGCAGGACGATGTGCTCGCTGTGCTCGCGGCTGCGCCGCGGCATCCTGTACCGCGTGGCCTCCGAACTCGGGGCGACGCGCATCGCGCTCGGCCATCACCGCGAAGACATCCTCGGCACCTTCTTCCTGAACCTGTTCTACGGCGGGAAGCTGAAGGGCATGCCGCCGAAGCTCGTCTCCGACGATGGCAGGCACGTGGTGATCCGGCCGCTCGCCTACGTGAAGGAGGCGGACCTCGCGCGCTACGCGGAGGTGAAGCGCTTCCCGATCATCCCGTGCAACCTCTGCGGGTCGCAGGACAACCTGAAGCGCCAGGAAGTCAAGCGCATGCTGATCGACTGGGAGAAGCGCTTCCCGGGCCGCGTCGAGAACACGTTCAACGCGCTGGCGCGCGTCGTGCCATCGCACCTGATGGACGGCACGATGTTCGACTTCGCCGGGCTGCGCGCCGGCGGCGGGCCGCTTCCCGACGGCGACATCGCCTTCGACGACGATCCGTGCGCGTCGCCGGACGCCGACGCGACGGTCGGGGTCATCCGCTTCGCGGAGGCCGGCTGAGCATGTCGTTGCGCGACTGGTTCGGCTGGGGGCGGCGCCGTCCCGTCGAGGCGGAAGCGCCGGTGCTCGACGCGCTGCTCGCGCGGGCGGCGCGCGCGGGCAGCTACGCCGACCGCGTGGACTGGGTGCGCGATGCGCTGCGCTGGATCGGCCAGGACGTCAACGATGCGCGGGACGAAGCCGGCATCGCGCGCGCCCACGCGCGCGTGCGGTTCCTGCTCCAGCTCACCGCGCGCGGCACGCCGGCGGGGCAGGCGGTGCGGCAGCTGCTCGCGCAGCTGCTGATGGAAATCGACATCGAGCAGATCGTGACCAACGGCGGCGTGCCGCGCCGGTCGGGTTTCGTGAAGGAGCTGTACGAACGGGTCCTCGCCGCCTTCCTGCCGCAGCCGGACTACCGCCACGACGCCACGGCGCTGACGGTCAGCCTGCTCAGCCATCGGCGCACGATCGTCTGGATCGACCTGCTGCCGGGCGAGCAGGCGGGCCAGCTCGCGCAACTCTTCGTCGACGAGGGTTCGCTGGAACGACTGCACCCGCAGATCGCTTCCGCGATGCTGACGATCGCGTCCGAGGCGCAGGCCGTCGGCCTCGCGCACGAGGTGCGCCGGCGCCTGAGCGATCACAGCGCGCTCACCAGCCCGTTCGGCCAGCTGGTGGGCGCGGTCGAGGCGTTCATCGCGTCGGCCGATGCGCCCCGGCAGGCGGAGCTCAATGCCACGATCGAGCAGTGCGAGAGGCTGCTCGGCACGCTCGAGTCGCACTTCGACGTGGCCGGCGTGTCGGTCGATCTCGTCTATCGCGGGGAACGCACCCGTGCCCAGTTGAACAAGCTGCGCGGCCTGGCGCAGTGGCTGGTTGGCGAGGAACCGCTGCACATCCTGCGGCAGGTGATGAACGGCGTGCGCCGCGAGGTCGCGCTGCGCGGCACGGCGGCGCTCGTGTCCGAGAACATGCGGCTGCTGTCGCGCCGGATCGCCGAGCGGAATGCCGAGACCGGCGAGCACTACATCGCAACGACCCGCGCGCAGTACCGCACGATGCTCGGCATCAGCGTCGGCGGCGGCGCGCTGATGACGCTGGCGGTCTACATCAAGTTCGGCATCACCGCCGCGCACCTGCCGCTGCTGTGGGAAGGCGTGCTCGCCTCGCTCAACTACGCGGGCGTCTTCGTGCTGGTCGCGCTGGCGCACTTCACGGTGGCCACCAAGCAACCGGCCCTGACGGCGCCGGCACTGGCCGCGAAGATGCGCGACCTCGAGCGGCCCGGGCGGGTCGACGCCCTGGTCGGCGAGGCGGCCGCGCTGGTGCGGTCGCAGGTCGCCTCGGTCTTCGGCAACCTCGTCGCCGTCGCGCCCTGCGCGCTCGGCGTGGCGGCGCTGTGGTGGCTGGCGGCCGGCCAGACTCCGCTGTCGGCGGAAAAGGCGCACTCCGTGCTCGAGTCGCACTCGATCCTCGGGCCGTCGTTCCTCTTTGCCGCCTACACCGGCGTGCTGCTCTGGCTGTCGGGGCTGTTCGCGGGCTGGGCGGACAACGCCTTCACCCTGCGCCGCCTCGACGAGGCGATCGCCACCAACCGGCGGCTGGTGCGCCGCATCGGCGCGGAGCGCGCGCGGGCGCGCGCCGACTGGTGGAAGGCCAACATCGCCGGGCTCGCGGGCAACGTCGGCCTCGGGGTCATGCTCGGGCTGACGCCGGACCTCTTCCTGTTTGCCGGCGTGCCGATGGAAGTCCGGCACGTGACGCTGTCCACCGGACAATTGGCGGTCGCTTCCTTCACGCTCGGCACCGGCATCCTGACCTCGGCGCCGTTCTGGCTCGCGGTCGCGGGGGTCGCGCTGATCGGCGTCCTCAACGTCGGTGTCAGCTTCGGCCTGGCGCTGCGCCTGGCCATGCGCGCGGTCGACATTTCGCCGCCGGATCGCGCGCACGTGTACCGCGCGATCCGCCGGCGCCTGTTCCGTCGGCCGCTGGAGTTCGTCTGGCCACCGCGTGACGAACTGCGGGCCGCGCTGCCCGACGAAGCGCGCTGAGCGTGCCGTCGACGTGGGGCGCCCGGGCGTGATGGAAAGCCGCGCACGCCGCCGCGGGCACCGCAGCCGGTCGCGACTGGTGCGCGCCCTGTTCAACATCGCGGGGGCCGTGGCGCTCGGCCTCGGGCTCGTCGGGATCTTCCTGCCGCTGCTGCCGACGACGCCGTTCGTGCTGCTGGCCGCCGCGTGCTTCGCGCGGGGCTCCGAGCGATTCCACCAGTGGCTGCTCGCCAACCGCACGTTCGGCCCCATGGTCTACGAGTGGGAACGCCACCGCAGCCTGCCGTACCGGACCAAGGTCACGGCGATCGTGCTGATGAGCCTGACGATGGCCGTCTCGATCGTGTTCTTCGTGCAGCCACTGTGGCTGAAGATCGCGCTGGCGCTGTTCGGTGTCGCGCTCGCGCTGTGGATGTACCGGATTCCATCGCGCGACCGCCCCACGCGCCCATCGTCGTGATCCGCGGGGCGTCGATGTCCGGGCCGCCAGGCAGGCCATCGGGCCAGGGCATCCGGCACCGGCGCCGGATCGTCTAGCGCCGCCTGGCCGGCAGCGGTTCCACGACGTCGATGTACGGCTCGCCGAGCGCCTTCTGCAGCAGCTTCATGTTGCGACGGTGCGCCTTGAAGTAGATGTCCGCCAGGTCACCCGCGAGCGGAACCGCTCCCAGCGCCGCGTCGGCGAGCAGGTTGCCGATCATCCGCGCCTGCAGCCAGCGCGACGCCCCCAGTTCTCGCGCCTGTGCGACGGCGTATAGCCCGACACCCATCGAGACGAGGTCGCCGACCACGGGCACGATGCCGAGCAGCGCGTCGAGGCCCACGCGCGTGCCGAGGACCGGCACGTGCACGGCCTCGTCCATCACGCGCGTGAGCGCGACGAGGCGACGGCGCGCGAGTTCCTTCCGTTCGGAAGCGGTGGCGACGGGCTTGCGGCTGCCGCGGAGATGATCCATTGCCGGGAACATGGGGACGGCCGCCCGCGGCTCAAGCGGCGTCGGCATCCCGGGCTTTCAGGTCTTTCCCGGACGGGTCGGCCTTGCCGGCCTTGCCGGCCCCGTCGGCCTTCTCGGCTTTCCCACCCTTCACGATCGACAGGAAGTACGTGAGCGCGGCGATCACGAGGGCGATCGCCACGCCGATGCCGAGCAGGTCGCGCGTGCCGTCCCACGCCACGACGAACCCCAGGAACATCACGCCGAGCACCACGATCACCACGCCGACGAGCTTGTTCTTCAGGTCGTCGAAGGTGCGGATCTGCAGCCACTCGGGCAGCTTGAGGTCGGGGTCGATGAACAGTTCGTAGAACCCGAGGGCGATCATCAGCAGCACGGTGCCGAGCAGGAAGAGGTCGACGATCTCGATGAAGGCCAGCGCGAGCGCCTTGCCGCCCTTGCTGCTCACTTCCGCCTTGGCGATCGTCTCGACGATCACGACGACGGTCTCCGCCACGCCGTAGGCGTACAGCGCGAGCGACGCCGCGAGGCTGCCGAGCACGGCGGCCAGCACGAGGTACCGGCTGGCGGTGAGGATCGGCTTGATCATCGCGGCCTCATCCGAGGAAGAGCTTGTACGCGGGGTTGCCCGTCTCGTCCCAGTGCCGGTACCCCAGTTCCGAAAGGAAGCTGCCGAAGGCCTTGCGCTCGCCGCGCGGGACCTGCAGCCCGACCAGGACGCGCGAATAGTCCGCGCCCTGGTTGCGGTAGTGGAACATCGAGATGTTCCAGCCCGGCGCCATGCTCGTGAGGAACTTCATCAGCGCGCCCGGCCGCTCGGGGAACTCGAACCGGTAGATGACCTCGCCCGCGGCGAGCGCGCTCTTGCCTCCGACCATGTAGCGCACGTGCTCGGCCGCGAGCTCGTCGTGGGTGAGGTCGACCGTGTCGTAGCCGTGCTGGCGGAACGCGCGCGCGATCTTCTCGTTGTCGCCCGCGCTCGCCGTGCTGATGCCGACGAACACCTGCGCGAGCGCCGCGTCGCTGATGCGATAGTTGAACTCGGTGACGTTGCGGCTGCCCACGAGCTCGCAGAAGCGCCTGAAGCTGCCGCGCTCCTCCGGGATGGTCACGGCGAACAGCGCCTCGCGCGCCTCGCCGACCTCGGTGCGCTCCGCCACGAAGCGCAGGCGGTCGAAGTTCATGTTGGCGCCGCAGGCGATCGCGACCAGGGTCCTGCCCTTCAGCCTTTCGCGATGCGCGTAGGCCTTCATGCCGGCGATCGCGAGCGCGCCCGCCGGCTCGAGGATGGACCGCGTGTCCTGGAACACGTCCTTGATCGCGGCGCAGATGGCGTCCGTGTCGACCAGCACGATCTCGTCGACATACTGCCGGCACAGCCGCAGCGTCTCCTCGCCGACCATCTTCACGGCGGTGCCGTCGGAGAACAGGCCGACGTCGTGCAGCTGCACGCGCCGCCCCGCGGCGATCGAGCGCGCCATGGCGTCCGAGTCGGTCGTCTGCACGCCGATCACCTTGATCTCCGGCGCCAGCGCCTTGATGTAGGCCGCCACGCCCGAGGCAAGGCCGCCGCCGCCGATGGCGACGAAGACCGCGTGGATCGGCCCGTCGTCGACCGGGTGGTGCTGGCGCAGGATCTCCATCGCGACGGTGCCCTGGCCGGCAATGACATCCGGGTCGTCGAACGGATGGACGAAGGTCAGCTTGTGCTTCTTCTGGAGCTCGAGCGCGTGGGCGTAGGCGTCCGAGTACGAATCGCCGAACAGCACGACTTCGGCCCCGCGCGCGCGCACCGCCTCGACCTTCACCTGCGGCGTGGTCACCGGCATCACGATCACCGCCCGGCAGCCCAGCTTCTGCGCGGCGAGCGCCACGCCCTGGGCGTGGTTGCCGGCCGACGCGGCGATGACGCCGCGCTTCAGCTGCTCGCGCGGCAACCGCGCCATCTTGTTGTAGGCGCCGCGCAGCTTGAAGCTCTTGACGGGCTGCAGGTCCTCGCGCTTCAGCAGGACGCGATTGCCGAGGCGCTCGGACAGGCGCGGCGCCGGCTCCAGCGGCGACTCGATCGCAACGTCGTACACCCGCGCCGTCAGGATGCGACGCAGATACTCCTGGGCCGGCATGGCCACCCTCCCCTTGTTTGCATTGAAGGTATCACGCCGGACCGCGCAGGCCGGCGACGTACCATCGGGGGATGGAGAAGGATCAAGCGGCCCCGTATGCCGGACTGACGCCGGACACCGTGCTGAACGCGGTCGACAGCGCCGGACTCGTCACGGACGGCCGGCAGCTGGCGCTCAACAGCTACGAGAACCGCGTGTTCCAGGTGGGACTGGACGACGGCCGCTTCGTCGTCGTCAAGTTCTATCGCCCCGGTCGCTGGACCGATGACCAGATCCTCGAGGAGCACGCGTTCACCGCCGAGCTCGCCGAGCTCGAAGTGCCGGCCGTGCCTGCGCTGGAACTCGACGGGAGCACGCTGCACGCGTTCGAGGGCTTCCGCTTCACGGTGTTTCCGAGGAGCGGCGGACGCGCGCCGAACCTGGACGATCCCGGCGTGCGGGAGTGGCTGGGTCGCTTCCTCGGCCGCATCCACGCCGTCGGCGCGGTCCGGCCGTTCGCTCATCGTCCGGCGCTCGATGTCGAGACGTTCGGGGTCGAGCCGCGCAGGTTCCTGATCGACCACGCCTGGTTGCCGCGCGAGCTCGCCGGCGTCTACGACGGCGTGTCGCAGCAGGCGCTGGACGGCGTGGCCCGGTGCTACGAGCGCGCGGGCGACGTCAAGCTCCTGCGCCTGCACGGCGACTGCCACGAGGGCAACGTCCTCTGGACCGACTCGCCCGGCAACACCGGCCCGCACTTCGTCGACTTCGACGACAGCCGCACCGGCCCGGCGGTCCAGGACCTGTGGATGCTGCTCGGCGCGGACCGCGACGAGCAGACCGAGCGCCTGTCCGACATGCTGCTGGGCTACGAGGACTTCGCGGAGTTCGACCGGCGCGAGCTCCACCTGGTCGAGGCCCTGCGAACGCTGCGGCTGCTTCACTACTCCGCCTGGATCGCGCGGCGCTGGGACGACCCGGCGTTCCCGTCGGCGTTCCCCTGGTTCAACACGCAGCGCTACTGGGAAGAGCGGATCCTCGAACTGCGCGAGCAGGTCGCCGCGATGCAGGAGCCACCGCTCGCGGCATAGCGTCCGTCAGCGCGCCAGCGCCGTCCGCATCGCGTAGCCGGTCCGGCGCCACAGGCCCGCGATCATCACGAAGAACAGCGTGAAGACCAGGCCGCCCCACCATTCGGTCGCGTTCTCGAAACGATCCAGGGCGACCGGATCCGCCATGAGGAGCGGGGCGATGCTGTTCACGACGCCGAGTACCGGCAAGGCGAGGCACAGCGCGAGCAGCACGCGCGCCGCAGCCCGGAAACGCCCGCGGTCGTTCGCGGCGCGATGGACCGCGCCGCTGACGATGAGCATCAGGATGCAGGTGCAACCGAAGTAGAAGATCACCCCGTAGCGGCGCATCCAGCGGTACCAGGTTCCTTCGGTTCCGAGGAACGTCCCGTACAGGATCAGGAACACCATGGCGGCGAGTCCGAGCCACGGCACCCACCGGAGCAGCCGTGTCGGCGGCGACCCGATCGCGCGCAGCCACGGCACCGAGAGCCACCACACGAGCCCCTGCAGCACCGCGGCCGGCAGCAGCAGCGCCCGGAACAGGTGGTTGGGCAGGCCGTGCCGCGCGGCGCGGCTGATCGACACGCAGCCCTCGATCAGCGGATTGCACCCGGGAAACTGGCCTTCGCCGACGGCGAGCGGAAACGCCAGCGCGATCCCGGCGAGCGGAAGCAACCCGGCCAGCAGCGGCAACCACCAGAGCCAGGTCGCTGCGCTTCCAGCCGCCACGTCGTGCTGCGCCGATCGGGTCATCGCTTTCCGGTTGCGACCAGGTGCATCCAGCTTATTCGCCACCTTGCACCAGCCGCGCCGGCTCCGCCGGGTCCGGTTGACTTCCCGCAAGCCGCCTAGGGGCATCACAGGTTCGCTGCACTGCAAAAGATACAATCCGACCTCAAGCGTTGCCGCGGGCCGCACGCGCGGTCCTGTCCCTCATGAACGCTCCCACGTCGCCGCAGGCGCTCCAAGCCGAATCGCCTGTCCTCGAACCGCCCGCTCGCCTGCGGGAGATTCCGTACAACTACACGTCGTTCTCCGATCGCGAGATCGTCATCCGTCTGCTGGGCGCGGACGCCTGGCGCGTGCTCGACGAGCTGCGCGGCGAGCGCCGCACCGGCCGCAGCGCGCGGATGCTCTACGAGGTGCTCGGCGACATCTGGGTCGTCCGGCGCAATCCGTACCTGCAGGACGACCTGCTCGACAACCCGAAGCGCCGTGCCGCGCTGATCGAGGCGTTGCATCACCGGCTCGGCGAGATCCAGAAGCGGCGCCAGCCGGACGATGCCGAGCGCGACGCCAGGGTCGGCCAGTTGCTCGCCGCGGCGAGGGCGGCAGTGCAGGAGTTCGAGGACGAGTTCCGCGCCACCTGGGACCTGCGCAAGAAGGCACGCCGCGTCCTCGCCCGCCACACGCGGGACGACAACATCCGCTTCGACGGCTTCGCGCGCGTGTCGCACGTGACCGACGCGACCGACTGGCGCGTGGAGTATCCGTTCGTCGTGCTGCAGCCCGATCGCGAAGATGAAATCCCGGGACTGGTGCGCGCCTGCATCGAACTCGGACTGACCATCATCCCGCGCGGCGGCGGCACCGGCTACACCGGCGGCGCAATCCCGCTGACGCCGCTGTCCGCGGTGATCAACACCGAGAAGCTCGAGGCGCTGTCGGAGGTCGAGAAGCTGAAGCTGCCGGGCGTCGAAGGCCTCGTGGCGACGGTCTTCTCCGAGGCCGGCGTCGTCACGAAGCGCGTGTCCGAAGCGGCCGAGCGCGGAGGCTTCGTGTTCGCGGTCGATCCGACCTCGGCCGACTCCTCCTGCGTCGGCGGCAACGTCGCGATGAACGCCGGCGGCAAGAAGGCGGTGCTGTGGGGCACGGCGGTCGACAACCTGGCGTGGTGGCGCATGGTCGATCCCGAGGGCAACTGGCTCGAGGTCGCGCGCGTCGGCCACAACCTCGGCAAGATCCACGACGTCGAGGAGGCGTTCTTCGAGCTGACGTGGAAGGACGGCCGCCAGCCGGCCGAGAAGGCGAAGACGCTGAAGACCGGGCACCTGGTCCTGAAGGGCGCGTCGTTCCGCAAGGTCGGCCTCGGCAAGGACGTCACCGACAAGTTTCTCGGCGGCCTGCCCGGCGTGCAGAAGGAAGGCTGCGACGGCCTGATCACGTCCGCCCGCTGGGTCGTGCACCGGATGCCGGACTGCATCCGCACGGTCTGCCTCGAGTTCTTCGGCCAGGCGCGCGAGGCGGTGCCGTCGATGGTCGAGATCACCGACTACATGGCAACGCGGCCGGGCGGCGCGACGCTCGCCGGCCTCGAGCACCTCGACGACCGCTACCTGCGCGCCGTCGGCTACGCGACCAAGTCGCGCCGCGGCACGCTGCCGAAGATGGTGCTGATCGGCGACATCGTCGGCGACGACGACGCGGCGGTCGCGCGCGCCGCCTCCGAGGTCGTGCGCATGGCCAATGCGCGCAGCGGCGAAGGCTTCGTCGCCGTCAGCGCCGAGGCACGCAAGCAGTTCTGGCACGACCGCGGCAAGACCGCGGCGATCTCCAAGCACACCAACGCGTTCAAGCTGAATGAGGACGTGGTCATCCCGCTGCCGCGGATGGGCGAGTACACCGACGCGATCGAGCGGATCAACATCGAGCTGTCGATCGAGAACAAGCTCGAGCTGCTCGCCGAGCTCGATGCCTACCTCGCGACGCCGTTCGCGCTGGGCAAGACCGACGACGCCGAACTCGACCGCACGCCGCGCGACGAGGTCGTCGGCGACCGCCTCGAGCAGGCGACGGAGCTGCTGGCCTACACGCGGGCGCGCTGGTCGTACCTGCTGGCGCACTTCGACACGCCGCTCGCCGAGGCGCTGCCCGAACTCGCGCGCCTGGGACTGACGCACCTGACGAGCGAGTTCGACCGGCGCGCCCAGCAGGCACCGATCTCCGTGTTCGACCTGCTGCAGGACCACACGATCCGCGTGTCGTGGAAGACCGAGGTGCGGGCCCCTCTGGAGCGGATCTTCTCCGGCGCGGCGTTCGCGCCCGTGCTCGCGGAGTGCGAGGCGATCCACCAGCGCGTGCTGCGCGGGCGGGTGTTCGTCGCGCTGCACATGCACGCCGGCGACGGCAACGTGCACACCAACATCCCTGTCAACTCCGACAACTACGCAATGCTGCAGCGGGCGAACGCGGCGGTCGCGCGCATCATGCAGGTCGCGCGCGACCTCGACGGCGTGATCTCGGGCGAGCACGGCATCGGCATCACCAAGCTCGAATTCCTCACCGAGGACGAGACGGCGTCGTTCCGCCAGTACAAGCGCAGCATCGACCCCGAGGGGCGCTTCAACAAGGGCAAGCTGCTGCCGGGCGCCGACCTGCGCAACGCCTACACGCCGAGCTTCGGGCTGATGGGCCACGAGTCGCTGATCATGCAGCAGAGCGACATCAAGGGCATCTCGGACGCGATCAAGGACTGCCTGCGCTGCGGCAAGTGCAAGCCGGTGTGCTCCACGCACGTGCCTGGCGCCAACCTGCTCTACTCGCCGCGCAACAAGATCCTCGCCACCTCCCTGTTGATCGAGGCCTTCCTGTACGAGGAGCAGACGCGCCGCGGCGTGTCGATCAAGCACTGGGACGAGTTCTCCGACGTCGCCGACCACTGCACCGTGTGCCACAAGTGCCTGTCGCCGTGCCCGGTCGACATCGACTTCGGCGACGTGTCGATGGCGATGCGCGACCTGCTGCGCCGCATGGGCAAGAAGAAATTCAACCCGGGCAGCGCGGCGTCGATGTTCTTCCTGAACGTCAAGGACCCGCAGACGATCAAGGTCGCCCGCACGCTGATGCTCGAGTGGGGCTACAAGGCGCAGCGGCTGGGCAACCGCTTCTTCAGGCCGGCGGCGAAGGTGCAGACGAGCCATCCGCCCGCCACCACCGGCGGCCGGCCGAAGGCCACCGAGCAGGTGATCCACTTCATCAACAAGAAGATGCCGGGCAACCTGCCGAAGAAGACCGCGCGGGCGCTACTCGACATCGAGGACGCGCGCTACGTGCCGATCATCCGCGACCCGAAGCGCACGACGAGCGAGTCCGAGGCGGTGTTCTACTTCCCGGGTTGCGGCTCGGAGCGCCTGTTCTCGCAGGTCGGCATCGCCACGCAGGCGATGCTGTGGGAAGCCGGCGTGCAGACCGTGCTGCCGCCCGGGTATCTGTGCTGCGGCTATCCGCAGCGCGGCTCGGGCCAGTTCGACAAGGCCGAGAAGATCATCACCGACAACCGCGTGCTGTTCCACCGCGTGGCCAACACGCTGAACTACCTCGACATCAAGACGGTGGTGGTGAGCTGCGGCACCTGCTACGACCAGCTGCAGGGCTACGACTTCGGGAAGATCTTCCCGGGCTGCCGGATCATCGACATCCACGAGTACCTGCTCGAGAAGGGCGTCCGGCTGGAAGGCGTCACGGGCACGCGCTACATGTACCACGACCCCTGCCACACGCCGATGAAGCTGCAGGATCCGATGAAGACCGTCAACGCGCTCGTCACGACCGCGGACCAGGTGAAGATCGCGAAGACCGACCGCTGCTGCGGCGAGAGCGGCACGTTCGCGATCTCGCGGCCCGACATTTCGACGCAGGTGCGCTTCCGCAAGGAGCGCGAGGTCGTGAACGGCGCGGCCGCGCTGCGCGCCGACGGCTTCGACGGCGAGGTCAAGGTGCTGACGTCCTGCCCGTCCTGCCTGCAGGGCCTGCTGCGCTACAACGACGACGCCGGGACCGACGCCGACTACATCGTCGTCGAGATGGCGCGGCACCTGCTCGGCGCCGACTGGTTCGAGCAGTACGTGGCGAAGGCGAACGCGGGCGGGATCGAGCGGGTGCTGGTGTAGCGAAACGGCTACCGGCCCCCGGGCATCTGCGTGCAGTCCACGGTCTCGCAGGGGCGGAACAGCATTGCCGGATTGCGTTCCAGCTCTTCGCGCGTGATCGCCCTCACGTCGCCGCGATTGCACTGCGG
>JBFZCF010000039.1:0-13471 GCA_041308065.1 Burkholderiales bacterium | reverse complement strand
GTTCGTGAAGCGACTGAACGGCATGCTGCTGGAGGCCAGTCGTTAGCGAGCCGCCGCGGCTGAGAGGTTTCCCGCCGGTGATCGACCGGCGGGTGACCCGCCTGATCCTCGGCAGCTTCCCGTCGGAAGCGTCGCTCGCCGCCGGCCAGTACTACGCGCACCCACGCAATCAGTTCTGGAGGTTGATGGGAGACCTGTTCGGCGAGGCGCTGCACGAGCAGCCGTACCCGCGGCGGCTGCAACGGCTGCTGGCGCATCGGGTTGGCCTGTGGGACGTGATCGACGCCTGCGATCGCGAAGGCAGCCTCGACTCCGCCATCAAGAACGTGCGCGCTAATCCGTTCGCCCGACTCGAGCAGCTTGCGCCGCGCCTGTCCGGCGTTGCGTTCAATGGCGGAGCGGCCGGACGATTCGCGCGGGCCTTCGCCAGTGCCGGCTACCGCACCTCCGTGCTGCCATCGACCAGCCCGGCGCACGCAGGCCGCACCTACGAGCAGAAGCTTGCGCTCTGGCGCGCGTGGTGGGATGGCACGAGCGTCGCTTGACGCGGTGCGGAAGACCGATGCCGGGAGATGCGGGCAAATGCGAGCGCATTACGCTCCGAGTCGGGAAACGGCTTTCCGGTAGGCTTCGCTGCAGGTTCGCTGGAAGAGCGCGCCACGACTGGAGTCATGAACACCGACAGAACACCGGGAACCGGCCGGCGCACCGCCGTGCAGCGCGCACTGTCCAACATGCGGCAGTCCGCGCGCAAGTCGCTTGAACCGCTGCTGAAGACCGCGACCCAGGACGCGGTGCAGGCGCTCGAACTCGACCTGTCGATGTCCAGTTCACTGAAGACCTCGGCGCGCAACCTGCTCGCTGGCTACACCGTGTTTTCGGGCACGTTCTTCGCCGCGCTCGACAAGGAGATGGACGCGGCGCTGGAAGATCACCTGGCCGGCCACGACGCTCAGGCAAAGCCGGCTCGCGCGCGCGCCCGCAGCCTGTCCCTGGTCGATTACGACCAGATGGAAGAGCAGGCGATGGTCGACCGCGTCGCCGCACGGCTGCGCAATTCCGCCGATTCCGAGTACGTTCCGCTGGTCCAGCGAGTCGCCCGCGCGGTGCGCCTGCCCGGGCTCGGCGAGCGCGACAATCCATTTCACCCGCTGCGATACTGCCGTGCGCTCGGCAGCGCGGTCGACAAGCTCGGGTTCAAGGGCGAGGAGCGCCAGGCCATCGTCAAGGCGTTCGAGGCGCCGCTGCAGAAGCCGCTCCTCACGGTGTACGCCGCCCTCAACGAAAGGCTGAAGCAGCAAGGTGTGCCGGACGGGGACCCGTCGAACCACAACGCCGCGAGCGCCGTTGTCCGCGCAGCCTCCGGGCACGTAGAGCCCGCACCGCCATCGGGCGCCGCATCCATGACGGCGGCCGCGGCGTCTCGGAGCGCCGGGCCGTCCCTGGCCGCATCCGCGCCAGCGGCGACGGCGAGCTGCACCACCGCCGAGCAGCTTCTGACCGCCTTGTTCCAGAGGATGAACGCGAAGATGGCCGGGGGCGTAGGCGGACCTGTGCCGGCCGTTCCGGCATCCACGATGGCCCTCGACCACCCGGAGGCGCTGGGCCCGACGACGCAGGGTTTCGCCGGCAGTGTCCCGTTGGCTGCGCCGCCTGTTCCCGGCATCGCACCAGCGCCGTTGGCCGCGCCGGTCGGCCTCGGCGTTCCGGTCCAGTTCGCCTCGATCGACCCGGCGCTGCTCGCTTCGATCAACGAAGTGCAGCGGCTGAACGCGCTGGCGACGATGACCCGACGTGGCGGGGCCGCCGCGCCGGCTGCCAATGAGCGCGCGGAGCATGAGTTGCGCCAGCACGTTGTCGAGAAGGCGACGCGCCAGGTCGACAAGCTGACGGTCGAACTGGTCGGCATGGTGTTCGACCGCATTCACCACGACGACCAGATCCCGGCCCAGATCAAGATCGCGCTGTCGCGGCTCCAGTTCCCGGTGATGAAGGTCGCGCTGGCGGACGCCGACCTGTTCGTCTCGCCATCGCAGCCGGCGCGCCGCCTGATGGACCGGATCGCGAACACGGCGGTCGGCTGGCATCCGGAAGGCGACGACAACGCGCGCTACCTGGCCGAGGTCAACAAGGCCGTCAACACCGTGGCGTTGGCGATCAACGAGGGCCCGACCATCTTCGAGACGGCGCTCGACGAGTTCGAGAAGTACCTCGACGAGGAGCGGGGACGCGAAGACGATCCGGTGACGCGCGCCAGGCGAGCGCTCGAGGACGCGGAAAAGCGCGAAGCGATGGCCATCAACGCGGCAGCCTGCGTCCGGCGCGCGCTCGAGGACGTGCCGGCCGAGCCGTATCTAGCCGGGTTCCTGCTGGATGTGTGGGTCAAGGTGCTGGTGACGGCGACCCTGCGCGAGCGGACGGAGCCCGGCTTTGCGGGACGTTTCCGTGACGCCGTGTCCGACCTGATCTGGAGCGTTCAGGCGAAGTCCGATCCCGACGAACGCAAGCGCCTGGTCAAGACGATCCCGGCCGTCCTGAACACGCTCCGGGAAGGCCTGCAACTGATCGATGTGCCTTTCTCCGGCATGCGGCCGTTCTTCAGCAGCCTGATGGCGTCGCATGCACTGGCGGTGAAGGCCGGCGAGGCGCCATCGGTCGCCGGCACGGCGGTGGACCAGGCGACCCTTCGCAGGAAGGTCGACGAGGTCCCGATCGAGGCGCCCGCTGCGGAGATGGCCGAACAGCCTTGGAGCATTGCTGCCGAGGTGCTGCGCGACGCCATGGCCGCGAACAACGCCGAGGTCAACCTGCTCGACGAGCCGGAGCAGCTGACGACGGAGGAGATGGCCCCGGTCGATCAGTTGTCCGACGACGCCATCGACGCGATGATCGAGGGCTGGAAGCGCGGCTCCTGGTTCGACCTGTGGACCGGTGAGGCGACCGAGCGAGTCCGTCTTCGTTGGGTCAGCCCGCGCGGTCACTTCTATCTTTTCACGTCGGCCGAAGGCGGGCGGGCCCATTCCCTCGCGCCGTCCATCCTGCGCGGCTATGTCCGGGCAGGCCGCATCAGGCCCGCGGAGAAGTCACCGCTGTTCCAGCGAGTCGTCGACCATCTGCTGCGCGATCTGCAAGCCGAAGGCGCCGCGGTCCCGGCGTAGCGCGGCAGCCGCGCTTGCGGAGTCATCCTGTGGCGCGTCGGCCGAAGACCAGCGGAGTCACCCTGTCCGAAGAGGCCGGCATGCGCTACCTGCACTTCGGCACGGAGTGGATCCAGGGCGGCATGCGGGTCTCGCGCCCGTACGCGCTCGAACTCGCCTACCAGCAGGAGATGATGGCGCCCGGCCTGTTCCTGCCGGAGCCGCGCCGCATCGTGCAACTGGGCCTGGGGGCGGCGGCGCTCACGAAGTTCTGCTACCGCAACGTGCCGAGCGCCGACGTGCTGGTCGTCGAACTCAGCCAGGACGTGATCGACGCCGCGCGCGGATGGTTCCTGTTGCCCGACGACGATGCGCGCCTGACGGTCGTGCACGAGGATGCGAAAGATTTCATCGCGCGCCCGAAGCAGCGTGGCCGCACGGACTGGCTGCAGGTCGACCTCTACGACAAGCACGCGCGCGGGCCGGTGTACGACGATGTCGAGTTCTACCGCGTCTGCCGCGCGGCGCTGGGTCGACCCGGAGTCGCCTGCTTCAACCTCTTCGGTCGCCGTTTCGATCCCAGTTTCGAGCGCATCTGCTCCGCGTTCGACGATCGCGCGCTTGCGCTGCCGGAGGTCGACGAGGGGAATCGCATCGTCCTCGCCTTCAACGGTCCGCCGCTTTCCGTGCCGATCGCCGCGCTGCTCGACCGTGCGGCTGAACTCGAGGCCCGCTGGCAATTGCCGGCGCGTCGCTGGGTCTCCGGTCTGCGTTCTGCGAACGGGCTGCGGGACGAGCTTTCGATCTGATGAGCTATCGAGGAAAGTCGCCACGCGCGAGTTTGGTACAACGTAAAGTCGCTTGACACGCCGGACCGCGCCGATAGATTCGGGCGTCTATAGTTCGGACTTTCGCAGGACTCCGGCCACGGTCTGACCCCATGGCGTTCCCTCCCAACCCAGATTCCAGCCGCACGGGCGGCGAGGCGTTCCACGTCAGCCCCTCGCATGCGTCGGCGCTGCTGCGCTCGGCGATGGCGATCGCGTCCGAACTGATCGGGGCCTCTTTCCCGGCGATGGTCCGGGGACTGATTGGCGAGGCAGGAACCAAGGCGGGCTCCGATGCCGGTGCGCTGCTGGTGCAGCGTCACCTCGCGGCGCGCGCCACGGAACTGCAGCGGGCGTTCCTCGGCCGCCTGCAGGAGGCGCAGGACCAGTACCTGACTGACCTGACGGCTTCGCGCAGGGCCGGATCTTCGATGGCGCTCGATGCCGAAACGCTGTCGCTGGTCGATGCGGTCTCGGTCGAAAGCTCCACCGTGGTGGACCGTCACGCGAACAAGGTCGCGGGGCTGATCGAGCAGGCGGCGAGCGACCTGAACGTGATCGTCGGTGCGCTGCTGGAGCGGCCTTCCTTGCGGACCTCCGAGAACCCCCTGGGTCCTTCCGTGTACGTGCGGGCGCTGATGAGCGCGGCGGAGGACACCGAACTCGGCAAGGAGGCGTTCGAAAGCTTCCTGGCGCTGTTCGAGAAACCGCTGGCCGAAGAACTCGGCAACGTCGCTCGCCAGTTGCTCGAGCACTTCGTCCGGCACGGGGTCGACGTGCGCGCGATTCGCCGCTCGATGGCGATTCCGCGTACCAGCTGGAGCGCCACGCAGGTTGGCGTCAGCACTAAGCTGGGAAGCGACACGCTGATGGGCGTCAGCACGACGCTGGGAAGCGACACGCTGATGGGCGGCAACACGCGGCCGGGCGCATTGGGAGGATCGTTTGCAGGCGGCCGCGACTGGACGGGCGAGGGGCCGGCGACGAGCGCTCAAGCGGGTGCTGGCGGCACGTACGGCGGCGGGTCATCGGGAAACACGGCGTTCCGCAACACGACGGTCGGAGGTTCGGGGGCCGGCGGGACGTCCGGGGGAGGACGGTCCGGCGGCGCATCGTCCGGCGTACTGTCGGCGAGAGAAGCGTCCGAGTTCCTCGGCGGACTGCTGACGCAACTGCAATCCAACGCGCGCGGTTCCCGCCAGCCGTCGCCGGCCGCCGCCGGCCCGGCGCCACCGCAGCTGCTCCAGTCGATCGGGGAGTTCCAGCGGGTGGGTCTGCCGGGCCCGGACGCCGAAGCGGACTTCTCCGCGATGCCGGCGCCGGAGTCGATCGCCGCTTTTCGCCAGGACCTGATCGCCAAGTCGACGCGGACCGTCGACAAGCTCACGATCGAGCTGGTCGGCATGCTGTTCGACCACGTGATGCAGGACAAGCAGGTCCCGTCGGATATCAAGGCGCGGCTGTCGCGACTGCAGTTCCCGGTGCTGAAGGCCGCTCTGGTGGACGCCGCGTTCTTCGCCTCGAGCGCGCACCCTGCGCGCCGGCTGATCGACCGCATCGCGAGCACCTCGGCGGGCTGGGAGCCGTACGGCGACGACAACCAGCGCTACCTGAAGGAGATCGACCGGCTCGTCACCGACATCCTCAGGAACTTCGAAACCGACGTCGGCGTGTTCGAGCGCGTCTACGGCGAGTTCGACAAGTTCGTCTCGGACATCCAGCCGGAGGACAACGACCCGGTCGCTCGCGCCAAGAAGGCGCTCGAGGCCGCCGAGAAGCACGAGGTCCTGATGATCAACACGACGATCCAGGTCCGTCGCGCATTCGAGCGCGTCTTCCTCGAGCCGTACATGAAGGAGTTCCTGCTCGGCCCGTGGGTCAAGGTGCTGGTGGCCGCGGCCGTGCGCAACGAGGCCCAGCCGGGATTTGCGCAGGCATTCCGGGATGTGATCCACGAACTCGTGTGGTCGGTGCAGCCGAAGGCCAGCAACGAGGACCGCAGCCGCCTGGTGAAACTGATCCCGGGCATGGTGCGCGTGGTGCGGGACGGGCTCGGGCTCATCAACATGCCCGAGCGCGAGCGCGACGAGTTCTTCAAGCACCTGATGGAGTCCCACGCGATGGCGGTCAAGCCGGTCGACCAGGCGACCTACATCAGGTCGAGCCTGATGGCATCCGACCTGCGGGTGCAGATCGACCAGATGCAGCTGTCCGGCGCCTTCCCCGTTGCTGCGGTGCCCGGCGGCATCCACGTATCGACCGGGCTCATCATGCGGCAGGCGAAGGAGCACGAAGCGGAGATCCTGGTGCCGGAGGCGGCGACCGACATCGCCAAACTCGATCCGATGCAGGACGCGCAGATCCAGGAGGAAGTCGGTCGCTGGCAGCGCGGGACCTGGTTCAAGCTGTGGACGGGGAAGGAATTCGAGCAGGTCAAGCTGCGCTGGATGAGTCCGCTGCGCACGTTGTTCCTGTTCTCGGGCGAGCACAACCAGAAGGCCCACGTGCTGTCCGCGGACACGCTGAAGTCCTACATCGCGCGCAAGTACATCGAGCCGATGGAGAGCGTCCCCCTGATGAAGCGCGCGGTCGACGCGGTGGTCGCCGATTTCGAAGGGTCGCCGGACCGGGCCAAGGAGCTCGCAAACCGGTATGCCGCGTCCCAGTCTGCCTCGTCCCGTTGAACCGATGAACGCCAAGGACGCGGCTGGCGCCCACAGACGTCCCGGCCACGAATCCCCTCGGCCGCATGGCCAGCCGCCCGCGGTCCTGAACGGTCGCGTGACCGGCGGCTACGTCGTCAAGCAGCTCGTGGCCGACGGCCTGCTGTCGGCGAGCGACGCCGAGCGCTTCAACCAGTCCGGCGGACGCGAACGCGCGGGCCACCCGCTGGCCGTGCTGGCGGAGATGAACTATCGATCGCCGCAGGCCGATCGTCGCCTGCTCGACCTCGAGACGCTCACGCAGTGGCTCGCCGGCAAGGCCGGCCTGCCGTACTTTCACATCGATCCGCTGCGGGTCGACTTCACGCGCGTGGTCGACGTGATGTCGTCGTCCTACGCGAGCACGTACTCGATCCTGCCGGTCGCGATCTCGGGCGCCGAAGTCACCATCGCCACCAGCGAGCCGTTCCAGACCGGGTGGGAACGCGAGATCGAGCAGATCACGAAGAAGGCCGTGAAGCGCGTCGTCGCCAACCCGGTCGACGTCGCGCGCTACACCACCGAGTTCTACAAGCTGGCGCAGCAGGTGAAGGGCGCGGCCCGGGCGGGCGGCGCCGCGCCGCTCGTGTCGAGCTTCGAGCAGCTGGTGGAGCTCGGCGGCAAGGTCGAGGCCAACGACGCGCACGTGATCCACATCGTCGACTGGCTGCTCCAGTACGCGTTCGACCAGCGAGCCAGCGACATCCACCTCGAGCCGCGGCGCGAGGTGGGCATCGCGCGGTTCCGCATCGACGGCGTGCTGCACCAGGTGTACCAGGTGCCGTCGGGCGTGATGGGCGCGATGACGAGCCGCATCAAGCTGCTCGGTCGCATGGATGTCGTCGAGAAGCGCCGTCCGCAGGACGGCCGCATCAAGACCAAGATCGCAAGCGGCGCGAACGCCGGCCGCGAGGTCGAGATCCGCCTCTCGACCCTGCCGACCGCGTTCGGCGAGAAGCTGGTGATGCGGATCTTCGATCCGGAAGTCGTGGTCCGCAGCTACGCCGAGCTTGGCTTCTCCAACGACGAGGCGAAGGTCTGGGAGGACCTGATCCACCGGCCGTCCGGCATCGTGCTCGTCACGGGGCCGACCGGGTCGGGCAAGACGACCACGCTGTACTCGACGCTGAAGCAGCTGGCGACCGACGAAGTGAATGTCAGCACGGTCGAGGACCCGATCGAGATGGTCGATCCGGCGCTGAACCAGATGCAGGTCCAGCACGGCATCGACCTCGGCTTCGCCGACGGGCTGCGCGCGCTGATGCGGCAGGACCCGGACATCATCATGGTCGGCGAGATCCGCGACAAGGAAACGGCCGACATGGCCGTGCAGGCCGCGCTCACCGGGCACCTGGTGTTCTCCACGCTGCACACGAACGACGCGGCGTCGTCGATCGCGCGCCTGCTCGAGCTCGGCGTGCCGAACTATCTCGTCAATGCCACGCTGATCGGCATCCTTGCGCAGCGGCTGGTGCGGACGCTGTGCCCGCAGTGCAAGTCGGTGGGAGAGCCGGTGGATCCGGCGCTGTGGAAGGAGATCGTCGCCCCGTGGCGCTCGAACGTGCCGGAGTCCGTGTACAAGCCGGTCGGCTGCCTGGAGTGCCGGCACACCGGTTACATGGGCCGGACCGGCTTGATCGAATTGCTGGTGATGACGGATGCGTTGCGGGCGCTGGTCGCGCGCGGCGCCGACCTCACTGAGCTTCGCTCGCAGGCGGCGCGCGACGGACTGCGCTCGCTGCGGGTGTCGGGCGCCGAGAAGATCGCGAAGGGCGTGACGACCGTCGATGAAGTGCTGAAGGCGGCGCCGCCTTTCGTCAGCTGAGGCCGCGGCCCTCCGGGCGCCGTGATCGCGCCCGGCCGGTCACTTCGTCAGCTGCCGCATCGCCCGCGTCAGCCCCTCGAGCGTCATCGGGAACATCCTGCCGCCAGCGAGCTGGCGGATGACCGCCACCGACTGGCGGTACTGCCACAGGCCTTCCGGCTCGGGATTGATCCACACCGACTTCGGGAAGGTGTGGAAGAAGCGCTGCAGCCACACGGCGCCCGCTTCCTCGTTGTTGTACTCGACCGAGCCGCCGGGCTGCAGCACCTCGTACGGGCTCATCGTGGCGTCGCCGACGAAGATCAGCTTCCAGTCGTGCGGGTACTTGCGGAGCACGTCCCAGGTCGCGAACCGCTCCGTGTAGCGGCGCCGGTTGTTGCGCCACAGGAACTCGTACACGCAGTTGTGGAAGTAGTAGAACTCGAGGTGCTTGAACTCGGTCTTCGCGGCGGAGAACAGTTCCTCGGTGCGCCGGATGTGCTCGTCCATGGTGCCGCCGACGTCGAGCAGCATCAGCACCTTGACCGTGTTGTGGCGCTCCGGCACAAGCTTGAGGTCGAGCCAGCCGGCGTTCTTCGCGGTGGACTCGATCGTGTCGTGCAGGTCGAGCTCGAGGTCCGCGCCCTCGCGCGCGAAACGACGAAGGCGGCGCAGAGCGACCTTGATGTTGCGCGTGCCGAGCTCGACGCTGTCGTCGTAGTCGCGGTAGCCGCGCATCTCCCACACCTTGACGGCCGACTTGCCGCCCTTGCTCGGCCCGCCGACGCGGATGCCCTCCGGGTGGGCGCCGCCGTGGCCGAACGGCGAGGTGCCGCCGGAGCCGATCCAGCGGCTGCCGCCGTGGTGCGCGCCGTCCTGCTCCTCGAGGCGCTTCCTGAACTCCTCCATCAGCTTGTCCCAGCCGAGCTTCTCGAGCTTCGCGATCTCCTCCGGAGTGAAGGCGCGCTCGAGCACCTGCTTGAACCACTCCTCGGGGATCTCCTTCGCGAGGTCGAGATGGGTCGTCACGCCGCGGAAGTACTCGCCGAAGGCGCGGTCGAACTTGTCGAACTGGGTCTCGTCCTTGACCAGCGTCGCGCGCGACAGGTAGTAGAACTCGTCGATCGACGGCCCGATCACGTCGCGCCGGACCGCTTCGAGCAGCGTCAGCAGCTCGTTGATCGAGACCTTGAGCTTCGCAGCGCGCAGGTGGAAGAAGAAGTCGATCAGCATGGTCACGCGCCTCAGGCGTGCCGCGCGAGCCGCATCTCGAGGTGGCGCTTCACGTCGCGCCACTCGGTGGCCAGGATGCTGTACATCACGGTGTCGCGCACCGTGCCGTCGCGGCGTGTCGCGTGGTGGCGGATGACGCCGTCCTTCTTCGCGCCCAGCGCCTCGATCGCCCGCTGCGAGGCGAAATTGAAGTTGTCGGTCCGCAGGCCGACGACATTGCACCCGAGCTGGTCGAACGCGTGACCGAGCAGCAGCAGCTTGCAGGCCGTGTTGACGTGGCTCTTCTGCCAGCGGCGCGCGTACCACGTGTACCCGATCTCGACTCGGCCGGCAGCCGGCACGATGTCGTGGTAGCGCGTGCTGCCGGCGATCAGGCCGGTCGCCAGCTCCCGCACGGCCCACGGCAGCATGTGGCCCGCTTCCTGGCCGGCCAGCGCGGCCGAGATGTACGCGTGCGCCTGGTCGGGCTCGGGCACCGACGTGAACCAGAGCTTCCACAGTTCGCCGTCCTGCGCGGCCGCCACCAGCCCGTCGTGGTGCTCCCGGGTCAGCGGCTCGAGCCGCACGCCGTGGCTCTCGAGCGTGATCGGCGAAGGCGTGTCCATCGCGTCAGCGGTTGTTGCGCGCCATGAAGACCAGCCGCTCGAACAGGTGCATGTCCTGCTCGTTCTTCAGCAGCGCGCCGGCGAGCGGCGGCACCGCGAGCTTGTCGTCGCGGGAGCGCAGCACTTCCGGCGGAATCTGCTCGGCGACCAGCAGTTTCAGCCAGTCGAGCAGCTCCGACGTCGACGGCTTCTTCTTCAGTCCCGGCAGGTCACGCACGCCGAAGAACACCGACAGCGCGTTCTGCAGCAGCTCCTTGCGCAGGCCGGGGAAGTGGACGTCCACGATCGACTGCATCGTGTCCTTGTCGGGGAACTTGATGTAGTGGAAGAAGCAGCGCCGCAGGAACGCGTCGGGCAGCTCCTTCTCGTTGTTGGACGTGATCACCACGAGCGGCCGGTGGCGCGCCCGGATGGTCTGCCGCGTCTCGTAGACGAAGAACTCCATGCGGTCGAGTTCGCGCAGCAGGTCGTTCGGGAACTCGATGTCGGCCTTGTCGATCTCGTCGATCAGCAGCACCGCCGGGTCGGGCGCGTCGAAGGCCTGCCACAGCACGCCCCTGACGATGTAGTTCTCGATCGATTGCACGCGTGCGTCGCCGAGCTGCGAATCGCGCAGGCGCGACACCGCGTCGTATTCATACAGGCCCTGCTGCGCCTTGGTGGTCGACTTGATATGCCACGCCAGCAGCGGCATGCCGAGCGCCGCGGCGACTTCCTCGGCCAGCATGGTCTTGCCGGTGCCCGGCTCGCCCTTGATCAGCAGAGGACGCTGCAGCGTCAGGGCCGCGTTGACGGCGAGTTTCAGGTCGTCGGTGGCGACGTACGTGCTGGAACCTTCGAAGCGGGGCATCGGGGACATTCGGGTCGTTCGGGAGGAAGCTGCCGGGGGCCCAACGAGTATACGCACCGGGTACTTTCGACTGCGGCGCGTCGGCCCGCGGGTTCCGCAGTCGAACCACTCCGTTACAATCGCGCGCTGTTTTACGGGGAGGCAGCGGGGCGCCAGCCCGCGCGGCAGTCACCACAACCCAGAGACTCACCCTCCAGGACGGATCATCCGGATGAAACTTTCCCGAATCCTGCTGCTCGCGTCGGCCGCGACGCTGTCGTTCGCCGCCGTGGCGCAAGAGAAGAAGACTGGCGCGGCCGCCGGCACGGTGCAAGCGCCGGTGTCGACGTGCATCGGTTGCCACGCCATTCCCGGCTACCAGGCCTCGTTCCCGCAGGTCTACCGGGTGCCGAAGATCGGCGGCCAGTCGCCGCAGTACATCGAGGCGGCGCTGAAGGCGTACCGCCAGGGCGACCGCAAGCACCCGACGATGGTCGGCGTTGCCAAGGGCCTCAGCGACGACGAGATTGCCGCCCTGGCGGCGTATTACGCCCAGCGCGGCCGCTAACAGGGAACGAGACGATGAAACGCAGCCTGATCATTCTCGCGCTGGCCGTTGCAGCCCAGCCGGCGATTGCCGCGGACGTCAAGAAGGGCGAGCAGCTGGCGCAGCAGCAGTGCGCCGCCTGCCACGGCAAGGACTTCGTCACCGCCATCGATCCGACCTATCCGAAGCTTGCCGGCCAGTACGTCGACTACCTGGAGAAGGCGCTGCGCGACTACCAGACCGGTGCGCGCAAGAACGCCGTCATGGCGGGCCTTTCGAAGCCGCTGTCGCGCGACGACATCCGCAACCTGGCGGCCTACCTGTCGAGCCTGCCCGGCCCGCTGAACAACGAGAAACGCTGAGGGCGGGACTGAACGGACAGACGGGCCGCGAGGCCCGTTTTCCTTTGGCGTCGATTCAGTCGCCGCTCGCCTTGCGCTCGAGGCAGTCGAGGTAGCGCGCCGTCATCTCGTCCGGCGGCAGGGGAGAGCCGGCGCGCTGCGCGGCCCACACGACCTCGCCCAGGCAGTCCATCACGGCGTGGGCGGCGGCGTGTTCGTCGCCGCGCCTCTCGGCGAGTTTCCGGTACGCAGCCACGATGCCGGGCGGCTGATCCACGGACAACTGCTCGGCAATCGCCAGGTGCATCGACAGGTGCAGGAAGGGATTGGTCCGCCCCTCCTCGATGCTGTAGTCGCGGGCCATCGCCGCTGCGGAGTCGGCCAGTTCGTCGTGGTACTCGGGATGCCGGCGCATCCAGTCGACGGCGATCGCTTCCAGCGGCGTCAGGACGCTGCCGCCGCGATGCCTGGCCCATGCATCGCAGAAGAAGCGGCGCACCTCGTCCTTCGAGGGGTTGAACATCGAGGGCCTACTCGCCCGCGGCTGACGGGCCGGGCAGCAGGCGCGCCGGCGCGCGCGGGGCCGGCGTCTTCGGCTTGTGCTCGCACCAGGCCGCGATCGGGCAGCGCCAGCACTCGGGCGTGCGCGCCTTGCAGACGTAGCGCCCGTGCAGGATCAGCCAGTGGTGCGCGTCCTGCCTGAACTCGTCTGGCGTGAACTTCTCCAGCCGTGCCTCGACCTCGTCGACCGTGTCGCCGGGCGCGAGCCCGGTGCGGTTCGCGACGCGGAAGATGTGCGTGTCGACCGCGATCGTCGGCTGGCCAAAGGCGGTGTTCAGCACGACGTTTGCCGTCTTGCGGCCCACGCCTGGCAACGCCTCGAGGGCTTCGCGCTCGCGCGGCACTTCGCCCCCGTGGCGCTCGAGCAGCAGCCGGGACAGGCCGACGACGTTGCGCGCCTTGGTGCGGTACAGCCCGATCGTCCTGATGTGCGCGGCGAGGCCTTCCTCGCCGAGCGCGACGATCGCCTGTGGCGTGTTGGCGACCCTGTAGAGGACCCGCGTGGCGGCGTTCACGCTCTTGTCCGTCGCCTGTGCGGAGAGCACGACGGCCACCAGCAGTTCGAACGGCGTCGAGTACTCGAGCTCCGTCGCGGGGTGTGGATTCAGCTCGCGCAGCGTCTCGTAGATCGCGCGCCGTTTGGCGGGGTTCATTCGGTTGCGGTGGGCGTGGCAGAGGCGCTGCGCCGGGCGCGCGCGCGGGCGAGGGCGGCTTCGACGACCGTCTTCCGGCGGGCGGCCTGCTCCGGCGTCTGGTCGTCGCGCGTGTCCAGTTCCGCGAGCCTGGCGACCGCCTTCTCTGCGAGGCGCCGCTCGTTGCGGGCCTGCTCGGTGGCGCGGCGCGCGTTGCGCCCGGCGTGGCGATGTCGGGCCGCCTCGGCGTCGG
>JBFZCF010000038.1:0-13527 GCA_041308065.1 Burkholderiales bacterium | reverse complement strand
GCGCTGCTTCAACCGCTCGAACGCGGACTCGCGGTCGATCGTCTTCTCGTAGGTGCCCGCGACGATGGATTCCGCGATCAGTCGCCTGCGATCGTCCGGCGTGATCGGTCCGAGCTGCGAGCCCGGCGCCAGCACCCACGCGCGCTCGGTGATGCCCGGCGTGCCCTTCGCGTCGAGCAGCGACACCAGCGCCTCGCCGACCCCGAGCTCGAGGATCGCCTTCTGGGCGTTCAGCTTCGGGTTGGCGCGCATCGTCTCGGCGACCGACTTCACCGCCTTCTGGTCGCGCGGCGTGAAGGCGCGCAAGGCGTGCTGCACGCGGTTGCCGAGCTGGCCCAGCACCTTCTCGGGGATGTCGAGCGGGTTCTGCGTGACGAAGTAGACGCCGACGCCCTTGGAGCGGATCAGCCGCACGACCTGCTCGACCTTCTCGACCAGGGCCGCGGGGGCGTCGCCGAACAGCAGGTGCGCCTCGTCGAAGAAGAACACAAGCTTGGGCTTGTCGCGGTCGCCGACTTCCGGCAGGTTCTCGAACAGCTCCGACAACAGCCACAGCAGGAAGCTCGCGTACAGCCGCGGGTTGTTCATCAGCTTGTCGGCGGCGAGGATGTTGACGACGCCCTGGCCATCCTTCGTCTGCATCAGGTCCTGGATGTCGAGCATCGGCTCGCCGAAGAAGCGGTCGCCGCCCTGCTCCTCGATCTGCAGCAGGCCGCGCTGGATCGCGCCGATCGACGCCGACGACACGTTGCCGTACTGCGTCTTGAACTGCGCCGCGTTGTCGCCGACGAACTGCACCATCGCGCGCAGGTCCTTGAGGTCGAGCAGCAGCAGGCCGTGGTCGTCGGCGACCTTGAAGAGCAGCGTCAGCACGCCTTCCTGCGTCTCGTTGAGGTTCAGCAGGCGCGCGAGCAGCAGCGGCCCCATGTCGGACACCGTCGCTCGCACCGGATGCCCCTGCTCGCCCCACACGTCCCACAGCGTCACCGGGCACGCGCCCCACGCGGGCTGCGGCAGGGCGTGCTCCTCGAACCGCTTCTTCATCTTGTCGGTGAGCTGGCCCGCCTTCGCGATGCCGGTGAGGTCGCCCTTGACGTCGGCCATGAACACCGGCACGCCGATGCGCGAAAAGCCCTCCGCCAGCTTCTGCAGCGTCACGGTCTTGCCGGTGCCCGTCGCCCCGGTGATGCAGCCGTGCCGATTGGCAAGGGCGGGAAGCAGCGCGAGATCGGTGTCGCCGGACTTGGCGATGATGAGGGGTTCGGCCATGGGGAGACTCGCTTGGATGGCGGTGCGATGGAAGGGAGCGACGGTGTCGAATGATAGACTCGCGTCCCCTCCGTGAACCTCACGCCCCGAGCGGGAGCAGCACCATGGCCGGTCACTCCAAGTGGGCCAACATCCAGCACCGCAAGAACCGCCAGGACATCAAGCGCAGTTCGCTCTGGACCAAGATCATCCGTGAAGTGACGGTCGCCGCCCGCGACGGCGGCCCAGACCCGGCCATGAATCCGAGGCTGCGGCTCGCGCTCGACAAGGCGCGGCTCGGCAACGTGCCGAAGGACCGGCTCACCAACGCCATCCAGCGCGGCGCCGGCAGGCTCGAGGGCGCGTCGTACGAGGAGATCCGCTACGAGGGCTACGGCATCGGCGGCGCAGCGGTGATGATCGACTGCATGACCGACAACCGGACCCGCACCGTTGCGGAAGTGCGCCACGCGCTCGCCAAGAACGGCGGCAACCTCGGGACCGACGGCTCGGTCGCGTTCAACTTCAAGCACTGCGGACAGTTCCTGTTCGCGCCCGGCACGTCCGAAGAGAAGGTGATCGACGCCGCGCTCGAAGCCGGGGCCGAGGACGTGATCGCCAACGACGACGGCACGGTCGAGGTCACCTGCGCCCCGAACGACTTCGAGGCGGTGCGCGAGGCGTTCGACAAGGCGGGACTGAAGCCGGAGGTCGCCGAGGTCACGATGAAGGCGCTCGCCGAGACGGTGCTCACCGGCGAGGACGCGCAGAAGATGCAGAAGCTGCTCGACGCGCTCGATGACCTCGACGACGTCCAGCAGGTCTACACGACCGCCGCGATCGAGGAATAGGAACTCCGATGAAAGTCCTCGTGGTCGGTGGCGGCGGCCGGGAACACGCGCTCGCCTGGCGGCTCACGCAGTCCCCGCGCGTGCAGGTCGTCTACGTGGCGCCGGGCAACGGCGGCACGGCGCGCGACAGGCGCCTGCGCAACGTGCCGTACACGAGCAACGAGGCGCTGGCCGGGTTCGCGCGCGACGAAGGCGTGGCATTCACCGTCGTCGGGCCCGAGGCGCCGCTTGCGTCCGGCGTGGTCGATGTCTTCCGCGCGGCCGGCCTGCGGATCTTCGGCCCCACGAAGGCCGCCGCGCAGCTCGAGAGCTCCAAGGACTTCGCCAAGGCATTCATGCAGCGGCACGGGATCCCGACCGCGCAGTACCGCACGTTCACCGACGCCACGGCCGCGCGCGCTTACGTTTCGGAGCGCGGGGCGCCGATCGTGATCAAGGCCGACGGCCTCGCTGCGGGCAAGGGCGTGGTCGTGGCGCAGACGGTCGACGAGGCGCTCGCCGCGATCGACATGATGCTGCTCGACAACCGGCTCGGCGCCAGCGGCGCGCGCGTCGTCATCGAGGACTTCCTGGAAGGCGAGGAAGCCAGCTTCATCGTGATGAGCGACGGCAGGAACGCGCTCGCGCTCGCCACCAGCCAGGACCACAAGCGGCTGCTCGACGGCGACCGCGGACCGAACACTGGCGGCATGGGCGCCTATTCGCCCGCTCCCGTCGTCACGCCGACGCTGCACGCGAAGGTGATGCGCGAGATCATCCTGCCGACGATCAACGGCATGGCGACCGACGGCATCGCGTACACGGGCTTCCTGTACGCGGGCCTGATGATCGGTCCCGACGGCGACGCGAAGACGCTCGAGTTCAACTGCCGCATGGGCGACCCGGAAACGCAGCCGATCATGATGCGGCTGAAGACCGACTTCACGCAGCTGCTGGAAGCGGCCATCGACGGCCGTCTCGATCGCGTCGAGGCCGAGTGGGATCGCCGCCCTGCGCTCGGCGTCGTCGTCGCCGCGCACGGCTACCCCGAGGCGCCGCGCAAGGGCGACGTCATCGCCCGCCTGCCGACGGACGCCGACGACTGCGTGACCTTCCACGCAGGCACGGCGCTCGCGGACGGCAGACTGGTCGTCACCGGCGGGCGCGTGCTCTGCGTCACTGCGCTCGGCGACACGGTGCGGGCCGCGCAGAAACTCGCCTACCAGGCCGTCGACCAGGTGGCGTTCGACGGCGCGCAGTTCCGGCGCGACATCGGCCACCGTGCCCTGAAGAAGCCTGCCTGAGGACGCCCGCCTGAGCGCGGCGCCGCGCGAGCCTCCGGTCCACGTGCCGCGCGCCCGCGCGGCGAGCCTCCGGGCAGCGGCGTGTCTGGAGCACAATGCGGCCCTTTGTCAGTCGTCGATCCAGGGAACGGCAATGGAGCCCAGGTACACCGTCGAACAGCACATCGCGCTGAAGCGCGTCACGTCCGTGGCGCCGTCCCCGGACGGCACCTGGCTCGCCGTCGCCGTGCAGCGGCTCGACCGCGAGGCAACGAAGTACGTCTCCGACCTCTGGAAGGTGCCGACCGACGGCAGCGCGCCGCTGCAGCTGACGCGCGGTGACAGCAAGGACGCGTCGCCCGGCTTTCGCCGCGACGGCGCGCTGGCGTTCCTGTCGAATCGCCAGCCGAACGAGATCAAGCCCGACGAGGATGCCGAGAAGCGCATGCAGGTGTGGCTGCTGCCGGCCGGCGGCGGCGAGCCGCAGCAGCTGACCGACGAGCCACTCGGCGTGGACGCCTTCCGCTTCGCGCGCGCTGCCGACCGCCTCGTGCTGCTCGCCCCGGTGCTGTCCGGCGTCGAGCACGCGAAGCAGCGCGAGGTCGAGGCCGATCGCCGCAAGAAGGGCAGCAGCGCCCGCAAGTACACCGCGCAGCCGGTGCGCCACTGGGACCACTGGCTGCACGAGGGCGAGGAGCGGCCGAACGCGCACGTCATCGCCTGCGCCGGCGACGGCACCGGTCGCCGCGACCTGACGCCGCAGGCGCGCCGCGAACTCGCGATCGAGCCCGAGTTCGACCTGTCGCGCGACGGCAGGCAGGTCGCGATCACCTGGCAGACGGCCGGCAAGGACCGCGAGCTCGACAGCGCGGTCCTGCTGATCGACGTCGACAGCGGCGCATCGCGCCTGCTCGGCGCCGGCGAGAACACGAACAACGAGTCGCCGCGCTTCGCGCCCGACGGCCGCACGCTCGCCGTCGTGCGCAGTACGCGCTCGCCGCAGCGCGTCGTGCGACCGACCCTGTCGCTGATCGACACCGCGACCGGCGCCGTCCGCACGGTCGCGACCGGCTTCGACGCCTGGCCGCACATCGGCGACTGGAGCGACGACGGCAGGCGCCTCTACGTCACGGCCGACCTCGCCGGCCACGTGCCCGTCTTCGCCGTCGACATCGACGCCGATGCGGTCGAACGCATCACCGTGAAGCGCAGCGGCGGCGCGCACTCGGACCTGCACGTGCTGGCCGACGGCCGCATCGCGGGCCTGCGAACGACCTTCCTCGAGCCGTCTGAGGCGTTCGTCGTGCAGCCGAAGGCGGACTCGCCGCCGCAGACCCTGGCGCACCTGTCCGGCTTCGCCGTTCCCGACTGGGCCGTGGTCGAGCATCACTCGGTCAAGTCCACCGATGGCGCCGACGTGCAGTACTTCGTCGTCAGGCCGACGGCCGAGGGCAGGCGCCCGGTGCTGCTCTGGATCCACGGCGGACCGATCGGCATGACGGCCGACGCGTGGCACTGGCGCTGGAATCCGCTGCTCGCCGTGGCGCAGGGCTACACGGTCGTGCAGCCGAACCCGCGCGGCTCGACCGGCTTCGGCCAGGAGTTCATCCAGGGCATCTGGGGCAACGTGTGGGGCGACCAGTGCTACAAGGACCTGATGGCCGTGGCCGACGCCATCGGGCAGCGACCCGACGTCGATCGCGACCGCATCATGGCGATGGGCGGCAGCTTCGGCGGCTACATGACGAACTGGATCGGCACGCAGACCGGGCGCTTCCGCTGCCTGGTCACGCACGCGTGCGTGACCACGATGGCGCAGTTCACCGGCACCACCGATCATCCGGCCTGGTGGTACCTGGAGATGGGCGGCGAGAACCCGTACGCGGACCCGGCGCAGTTCGACCGCTACGCGCCGATCCGCTACGTGAGCCAGTGGAAGAGCCCGGCGCTCGTCATTCACGGCGAACTGGACTACCGCTGCCCGATCAGCGAGGGCCTGAACCTGTTCGAGGCGCTGCAGTACCACGGCGTGCCGTCGGAGCTGCTGATCTTCCCCGACGAGAACCACTGGATCCTGAAGCCGCGCAACATCGTCGCGTGGTACGAAGCGGTGCTCGAGTTCATCGGACGTCACATGAAATGAAGGACTTCGTCGACAGCCAGGCGGTGCGCGAGTACCTAATCGGCCTGCAGCAGAAGATCGTCTCCACGTTCGAGCACCTCGACGGCCTGCCCTTCCTCGCCGATCACTGGGAGAAGCCCGCCGACGCGCCGCTCGGCGGCGGCGGACTGACGCGGATCATCGAGGAAGGCAACCTGCTCGAGCGCGGCGGCGTGGGCTTCTCGCACGTGATCGGCCGCAAGCTGCCGCCGTCCGCATCGGCGCACCGGCCCGAACTCGCCGGCCGCGGCTTCGAGGCGATGGGCGTGTCGCTGGTGTTCCATCCGCGCAATCCGCACGTGCCGACGGTGCACATGAACGTGCGGATGTTCCTCGCGCGTGCCGACGACCAGGACGACGTCTTCTGGTTCGGAGGGGGCATGGATCTCACGCCGTACTACGCGACCGAAGAGGACGCGCGCCACTTCCACGCGACCTGCAGGCAGGCGCTTGCGCCGTTCGGCGCGGACAAGCACACGCGCTTCAAGAAGTGGTGCGACGAGTACTTCTTTCTGAAGCACCGCAACGAGCCGCGCGGCGTCGGCGGCGTGTTCTTCGACGACTTCAGCGAGCTCGGGTTCGACCAGAGCTTCGCGATGATGCGCGCGGTCGGCGATGCGTTCCTCGACGCCTACGTGCCGATCGTCGAGCGGCGCCGCCATACCCCGTACGGCGAGCGCGAGCGCGCCTTCCAGGCGATCCGGCGCGGCCGCTACGTCGAATTCAACCTGGTGTTCGACCGCGGCACGCTGTTCGGCCTGCAGTCCGGCGGACGCACGGAGTCGATCCTGATGTCGCTGCCGCCGGTCGTGAACTGGAAGTACGACTGGCATCCCGAGCCCGGCTCCCCGGAGGCGCGGCTGTACACCGATTTCCTGAGGCCGCGCGACTGGGCATGACGCGATGATCGCCCCGGTGATCGGCCTGCTCGGCGGCAGCTTCGACCCGGTTCACGTCGGGCACGTGCAGCTCGCGCGCGACGCCCTCGCCCACCTGCCGCTCGACGAGGTCCGCTTCATCCCCGCCGCGCAGCCGTGGCAGAAGGAACGCGTCACCGACGCCGCCCACCGCGCGCACATGGTGGAGCTGGCGATCGCGCACGAACCGCGCTGCGTGCTCGACATGCACGAGATCGAGCGCGGCGGGACCACCTACACGATCGACACCTTGCGCGAACTGCGCGCCGGCGCGTGGCGGGACGCCTCGCTGGTGCTGGTCATGGGGTCGGACCAGTTCGAGCGGTTCGACACGTGGCGCGACTGGCAGGCCGTTGCCGAACTCGCGCACATCGCGGTCGCGCGACGCGCCGGCGTCGCGGCCCGGCTCAACTTGGTGCTGCAGGCGTTCTCGAAAGAGCGCCACGGCGGGCCCGCGGAACTCACGCACCGCACGGCCGGCCGGCTGGTGGAGTTTCCGATGACCGCGGTCGACGCCTCCGCGACCGAAGCGCGTCACCTGCTCGCCAACCCCTCGCCGGACGCCAACCGCCGACTGGCCCGCCTCCTGCCTGCCGCGGTGCTCGACTATATTCGCGGGCATCGCCTCTACAGCTGAACCAATGGATCTCAGAAAACTGCAACGCGTGATCGTCGACGCCCTCGAGGACATCAAGGGCCAGGACATCAAGGTATTCAACACGGAGCACCTGTCGGACATGTTCGAGCGAGTGATCATCGCGAGCGGCACCTCCAACCGGCAGACGCGTGCGCTCGCGTCCTCCGTGGTCGAGAAGGTCAAGGAAGCCGGCGGCTACGTCGTCAGCGTCGAGGGCGAGGACGCCGGCGAGTGGGTGCTCGTCGACTGCGGCGAGGCCGTCGTCCATGTCCTGCAGCCGACCTTCCGCGGCTACTACAACCTCGAAGAACTCTGGGGCGGCAAGCCGGTGCGGCTCAGGTCGCCGGCTCCCGCGGCTGGCGCGCGCCCGGCGGCCGCGAAGAAGGCGGTGCGCAAGTCCGCCGCCAAGGCGCCGTCGAAGGCGCCCGCCAAGGCACCGGCGAAGGCGGCCCGGCGGCGTGCCGCCTGACGCAGTTCCGCGGTGAAAGCGCTGATGGCCTGGAGCGCTCGCGCGTTAGCCCGTCAGGGCGATCGCGCCGCGACGGGCGGGCGATGAGAATCACGGTCGTCGCGGTCGGCCAGCGCCAGCCGGCATGGGCCCAGGACGCCGTCGACGACTATCTCGCCCGATTTCCGGCTGACTTCAAGGTGGAACTGAAGGAAGTGAAAGCCGAACCGCGCAGTGGCAAGGGCAACGAGCCGATCCAGCGGCTGATGGCCGCGGAAGCGGCACGCATTCGCGCCGCGGTGCCGGCCGACGGACGCATCGTCGCGCTCGACGAGCGCGGGGCCGACTGGACCACGGACAGGCTCGCCTCCGCGCTCGGCCGCTGGCGCGACGAAGGCCTCCACCCGGTGTTCGTCATCGGCGGGCCGGACGGCCTCGATCCGGAACTGAAGAAGTCGGCGCACGCGCAAGTGCGCCTGTCGAGCCTGACCCTGCCGCACGCCCTCGCCCGCGTGCTGCTGGCCGAGCAGTTGTACCGGGCGTGGTCCTTGCTGGCCAATCACCCGTACCATCGCGCCTGATGCACACGTCCATCTACCTCGCCTCCCGCAGCCCGCGCCGCCGCGAACTGCTGAAGCAGCTCGGAGTGAAGTTCGACCCGCTGCTGCTGCGCCTGTCCGGCCCGCGCGGCGCGGACGTCGATGAAGAGCAGCACCCCGGCGAGTCCGCCGCCGACTACGTCGAGCGCACCGCGCGGGAGAAAGCGGCCTTCGGCCTGCGCGTGCTCGGAATGCGCTCGATGGTGCAGCGCCCCGTGCTGGCGGCCGACACCGTCGTGATCGTCGACGGCGACGTGCTCGGCAAGCCCGCCAACCGCGCCGAGGCCGAAGCGTTCATGCAGCGCATGTCGGGCCGCACGCACGAAGTCCGCACGACCGTCGCCCTCGCGATGGAGGGCCCGGTGATGAGTTCGACCTCGGTGTCGACGGTAACCTTCCGCGCGATCGCCGACGACGAGGCAAGACGCTACTGCGCCACCTCCGAGCCGTACGACAAGGCCGGCGGCTACGGCATCCAGGGCCTCGCGGCGCTCTTCATCGAGCGGATCGAAGGCAGCTACACCGGCGTGATGGGGCTGCCGCTGTTCGAAACCGGGCGCCTGCTAATGCAGGTGGGGTTCAAGCTACTCTGAGTTGGGTTGTCGCAACGGCACGGCTGGCGGGGGGCGGCGGGTGCTCCTGCCATGGCGGTCGGCGCGGGCGCGCCGACTCCGCTGTGCTCCTCGACTCGGGCCGCGCGGCGTAACTCGCTCTGCGCGCTGCGCGCGCGCCGCTCGGACAGGACGCCGCGAGCCAGAAGAGGAGGCGCGCTATGCGCGCCCGGCCCGAGCCTGCGGTGCTCGCCGCCACGGAAGTCGCGCCCGCCGCCCACCGCCAGCCGTGCCGGGACGCACCGCAGCACTCGACGAAGGCGAAAGGCAGCGACATGCCGTCCCGCGACGCTGCAAGCGAGCGCGCCCCACTGCGTACACTTGCAGGCAAATGGAAGACATCCTCATCAACATCACGCCCCAGGAAACGCGGGTGGCGGTGCTGCTCGCCGGGGTCGTGCAGGAACTGCACGTCGAGCGCAGCGCGATGCGCGGACTGGTGGGCAACATCTATCTCGGGCGCGTCGCGCGCGTGCTGCCCGGCATGCAGTCCGCGTTCGTCGACATCGGTCTCGAGCGGGCAGCGTTCCTCCACGTGGCGGACATCTGGGAGTACCGCCAGTTCACGCAGGAGAAGCCGCCACCGATCGAGCGGATGATCCACGAGGGCGACACCGTGCTGGTGCAGGTCGTCAAGGACCCGATCGGCACCAAGGGCGCGCGCTTGTCGACCCAGGTCAGCCTCGCGGGCCGGATGCTCGTGTACCTGCCGCAGGACCCGCACATCGGCATCTCGCAGCGGATCGAGGACGAGACGGAGCGCGCACAGCTGCGCGAGCGGCTGCAACGGCTCGTGCCGCCGGGCGAGAAAGGCGGATACATCATCCGCACCAGCGCCGAGGACGCGACCGAGGAAGACCTCGCCAACGACCTCCAGTACCTGAGCGTGCTGTGGAACCGGATCGCAGAGCGGCGCGCGGTCAGCTCGGCTCCGGCGCTGCTGTACCAGGAGCTGTCCCTGGCGCAGCGGATCCTGCGCGACGTCGCCACCGAAGAGACGACGACGATCCAGGTCGACTCGCGCGAGAACTTCCAGAAGCTGCAGACGTTCGCGCGGCAGTTCGTCCCCCGCGTCGAGGCGAAGCTGGTCCATTACACCGGCGAGCGGCCGCTGTTCGACCTGTACTCGATCGACGGCGAGATCGAGAAGGCGCTCGGTCGCCGCGTCGAGCTCAAGTCCGGTGGCTACCTGATCATCGACCAGACCGAAGCGATGACGACGGTCGACGTCAACACCGGAGGCTACGTCGGCACGCGCAACTTCGACGACACGATCTTCAAGACCAACCTCGAGGCTGCGCAGGCGATCGCGCGGCAGCTGCGCCTGCGCAACCTCGGCGGCATCATCATCGTCGACTTCATCGACATGATGAACGTCGATCACCGCGACGCGGTGCTGACGGAGTTCAAGAAGGCGCTGGCGCGCGACCGCACGCGCATGACGGTCAGCGGCTTCACCCAGCTGGGCCTCGTCGAGATGACGCGCAAGCGCACGCGCGAGTCGCTCGCGCACATCCTGTGCGAGCCCTGCCCGATGTGCCAGGGGCGCAGCGAAGTGAAGACGGCGCGGACCGTGTGCTACGAGATCCTGCGCGAGCTGCTGCGCGAGTCGCGGCTGTTCAACGAGACGCGGGAGTTCCGCATCCTCGCCTCGCAGAAGGTGATCGACCTGTTCCTCGAGGAGGAGTCGCAGGCGCTCGCCATGCTGTCGGACTTCATCGCCAAGCCGGTCTCGATGCAGGTCGAGACGCTCTACAGCCAGGAGCAGTACGACATCGTGCTGATGTGATCGCCGCGGCCGCCGCCAGCCGCCGCGGCCTCAGGCCTTCTTCTCGCGCGGCAGCCGGCCCAGCAGGTAGAACTCGTCGTTCGGCCGCATCGCGATCATGTTCGCCATGCGGTTCGACAGCGCGAAGAACGCGGCGATCGCGCCGATGTCCCAGATGTCCTCGTCGCTGAAGCCGTGCGGGCGGAGCGCCTCGAAGTCCGCGTCCTCGATCGTTCCCGACGCGGTGGCGACCTTCATCGCGAACGCGAGCATCGCTTTCTGGCGCGCCGGGATGTCGGCCTTGCGGTAGTTCGTCGCGACCTGCTCGGCGATCAGCGGGTTCTTCTCGTAGATGCGCAGGATCGCGCCGTGCGCCACCACGCAGTAGACGCAGTCGTTCGCGCCGCTGGTGGCCACCACGATCATCTCCCGCTCGCCCTTCGTCAGGCCGGACGGCTTGAGCATCAGCGCGTCGTGGTACGCGAAGAACGCGCGGAACTCGTCCGGCCGGTGCGCCAGCGCCAGGAACACGTTGGGCACGAAGCCCGACTTCTCCTGGACCTCGAGGATGCGTCCCTTGATGTCGTCCGGCAGCTCGTCCAGGGACGGTACGGGATAGCGGCTGATCGGCCTGTCTGTCATGACGCGCGCTCCGAAGCGGGCTGTGCGAACTGGATGCGGTGCAGATGCGCGTACAGGCCGCCCGCCGCCAGCAGCGCTTGGTGGTCACCGACCTCCACGATACGCCCGTGCTCGAGCACGACGATGCGGTGCGCGCGCTCGATCGTCGACAACCGGTGCGCGACGACGAACGTCGTGCGGCCCTGCATCAGCCGCTCGAGCGAAGCCTGGATGTAGCGTTCCGACTCGGAGTCGAGCGCCGACGTCGCCTCGTCGAGCAGCAGGATCGGCGCGTCCTTCAGGATCGCCCGCGCGATCGACAGGCGCTGGCGCTGGCCGCCGGACAGCTTGATCGCGTTCTCGCCGATCGGAGTGTCGAAGCCGTGCGGCAGCGATTCGATGAACGGCAGCAGGTAGGCCGCCTCCGCCGCCGCGCGGATCCGCTCCATAGGCGCGCCGCGCTGCCCGCCGTACGCGATGTTGGCGGCGATCGAGTCGTCGAACAGCACGACGTCCTGCGACACCAGCGCGAGCTGCCGGCGCAGGCTGGCGAGCGACAGCTCGTGCACCGGCACGCCGTCGAGCAGGATCTCGCCCCCGGTCGGGCGCAGGAAGCGCGGCAGGAGGTTGATCACGGTGGTCTTGCCGGCGCCGGACGGTCCGACCAGCGCGATCATCTCGCCGGCCTTCACGTCGAGCGAGAAGTCCTGCAGCGCGTCGGCCGCGGCCTCGGGGTAGCGGAACGACACGCCGCGGAACTCGACACGGCCGCTGACGCGCTCGACCTCGCGCGTGCCGGTCTCGGCTTCCGGCGGCAGGTCGATCATGCGGAACACGCTCTCCGCGCCGGCGGCCATCCGCGCGATCGGGCCGTTGAGCGCCGCGAGGTGCCGCAGGGCCGGCAGCAGCAGCAGCGCCGCGGCAAGGAACGTGACGAAGTCGCCCGGCGTGGCCTTCGTCTCGCGCACCTGCCAGAGCGCGATCGTCATCACGACCGCGACCCCGATGGCGCCCACGATCTGCGTCACCGGCGTCGCCGCCGACCAGGCGACCTGCATCCGCATCGCGAATCCGCGCAGCTTGGCGTTGATGTGGCGGAAGCGCTCGTTCTCGTAGTCGCCGCCGTCGTACACCTTGACCACGCGCTGGCCCTCGTGCGCCTCCTGAATGGTGCGCGTCATCTCGCCGAGCATCACCTGGTTCTCGACGTTCAGCCGGCGCAGCCGGCGGCTGAAGCCGCGCAGCGCCAGCGCGATGACCGGCGCCACGACCAGCGTCACCAGCGTCAGTTGCCAGTTGTAGTAGATCAGCATGGCGAGCAGGCCGATCACGACGAGCGTATCGCGCACGGCCGTGCTGAGCACCTCGGCGGCCAGGTTCAGCGCGTTGGTCGCCTCGTTGACGAACTTCGAGATCACGATGCCCGACGGCATGTTCTCGAACGTCGACGATGGCCAGCGCAGCATGCGCTCGAACATCGTCGTGCGCAGCTCGACCAGCACGCCCTGCGAGATCCGGTTCAGCAGGTACGAACTGACGAACGACGCGAGGCCGCGGACGATGAACAGACCGACGAACGCGGCCGGCAGCCACAGCGCCGACGCGCTGCGCTCGAGCAGCGCGCGGTCGGTCATGATGCCGGTCAGTTTGGCCAGCAGCGGGTCGGTGGCGGCCGCGATCGCGGTCGCGACGAGCGCGAACCCCAGCACCTTGCGCTGCACGAGCACCATCCGCATCAGGCGGCGCAGGTTGGGATCGTCGAGCAGGCGGGGATGGGAAGGGGATGTCATGAGGTCGCGTGCCACAATCCGGGCCCGCGAGCGCGCGCCCGATGCGGCGCGCGTAGTGTATGCGATCGGTTCCTCGACCTTCCGCCATGACGCCGCTGATCGTCCGCCTGCCAAACCACCTCGGCGACGCCTGCATGTCGATCGCGGCGCTCGATGCGCTGGCGGCGGCAGGGTACGCGCTGACGCTGGCGGGCCGCCCGTGGATCCGGTCCCTGTTCGATGCCTATCCCTGGCCCACCGTGGCGCTGACCGGCAGTCGCCGCGATCACATACACGCCTTGAACGCGGCAGCGGCGGGCGCGCGCGGCCTGCTGTTCACGAATTCCTTCAGCACCGCGCTCGAGTTCCGCCTCGCCGGCATCGCGGCGACCGGCTACGCGCGCGGCGGACGCTCGCTGCTGCTGTCGCAGGCCGTTGCCGTCAACGAGGCCGACCACATGGTCGAGTACTACCACCGCCTTGCCGGGTCGCTGATCGCGCAGCCTCCCGCGGTGCCCGCAGCGCTCGACCTGCTCGTCGGCGACGCGGCGCGTCAGCGCCTGCGCGCCGCGCTGGCGGCCGCGGGCGCGTCGCGTCCGTACGTGGTCCTGTGCCCGGTCGCGGTCGGCCTGCAC
>JBFZCF010000037.1:0-13531 GCA_041308065.1 Burkholderiales bacterium | reverse complement strand
AGGGGTCGATCGGTCCGCGCAACCGCTCGAGGTATCCCGGCGACGGCGCCGTCCGACGGCGCGGCTCGCATCGAAGCAGAGTTACGCTGGCCGCGCGAGGCGTTGCCAGGTCTCCACCACGGTGTCCGGATTCAGCGAGATCGACTCGATGCCCTGCTCCATCAGCCACTCCGCGAAGTCCGCGTGGTCCGACGGACCCTGGCCGCAGATGCCGATGTACTTGCCGCGCCGGAGGCAGGCGGAGATCGCCTGCGATAGCAGCGCCTTCACCGCCGGATCGCGCTCGTCGAAGCCGGCCGCGACGAGGCCCGAGTCGCGATCGAGGCCGAGCGTGAGCTGCGTGAGGTCGTTGGAGCCGATCGAGAAGCCGTCGAAGTAGTCGAGGAACGCGTCGGCGAGCACGGCGTTCGACGGTACCTCGCACATCATGATGAGGCGCAGGCCGCCCGAGCCGTCCGGTGCGGCGCCGTCGCCGCGCTTCAGCCCGTTCGCGGCGAGCAGCTCGGTCACGGCCTTCGCCTCGGTCAGCGTGCGCACGAACGGGATCATGATCTCCACGTTCGTCAGGCCCATGTCGTTGCGCACCTTCTTCAGCGCAGCCGCCTCGAGGCGGAAGCACTCGCGGAACGACTCGGCGATGTAACGCGCGGCGCCGCGGAACCCGAGCATCGGGTTCTCTTCATCGGGCTCGTAGCGCGACCCGCCGATCAGCTTCTTGTACTCGTTGCTCTTGAAGTCCGACATCCGCACGATCACGGGCTTCGGCCAGAACGCCGCGCCGATGGTCGCGATGCCTTCGGCGAGCTTGGACTCGAAGAAGGCGCGCGGATTCGCGTAGCCCGCGGACAGCCGTTCGACCGCGTGCTTCAGCTCCGGGTCGAGGTTCGGGTAGTCGAGCACCGCCTTGGGGTGCACGCCGATGTTGTTGTTGATGATGAACTCGAGGCGGGCGAGGCCCACGCCGGCGTTCGGCAGCGACTGGAAGTCGAACGCCAGCTGCGGGTTGCCGACGTTCATCATGATCTTCACGGGAATCTTGGGCAGCACGCCCTGCCTGACGTTCTCCACCTCCATCGCGAGCCGCCCCGCGTAGATGTTCCCGGTGTCGCCCTCGGCGCACGACACCGTCACTTCGGCGCCGTCCTTCAGCACCTCGGTGGCGTCGCCGCAGCCGACGACCGCCGGGATGCCGAGTTCGCGCGCGATGATCGCCGCGTGGCAGGTCCGGCCGCCGCGGTTGGTCACGATGGCCGCCGCGCGCTTCATCACCGGCTCCCAGTTGGGATCGGTCATGTCGGTCACGAGCACGTCGCCGGGCTGCACCCGGTCCATCTCGCGGAGGTCCTGGATGATCCGGACGTGGCCGACGCCGATCTTCTGGCCGATCGCCCGCCCGGTGGCGAGGACGGACCCCGTGCCCTTCAGCTTGAAACGCTGCTGCGTTTCGCCGTGGCCCTGCGACTTCACCGTTTCCGGACGCGCCTGCAGGATGTAGATCTTCCCGTCGTCGCCGTCGCGGCCCCACTCGATGTCCATCGGGCGGCCGTAGTGCTTCTCGATGATCACCGCGTAGCGGGCGAGTTCGAGCACGTCCTCGTCGGACAGCGAGAAGCGGTGGCGCTCGGGCTCGGGCACGTCCACCGTGCGGACGGTGCGGCCGGGCCCGCCGCTCGGGTCGAACTCCATCTTGATCAGCTTGGAGCCGAGCGAGCGGCGGATGAGCGGGAACTTGCCCGCCTGCAGCATCGCCTTGTGCACGTAGAACTCGTCCGGGTTCACCGCGCCCTGGACCACGGTCTCGCCGAGGCCGTAGCTCGACGTGATGAACACGACGCCGTCGAAGCCGGACTCGGTGTCCATCGTGAACATCACGCCCGACGCCCCACGGTCGCTCCGGACCATGCGCTGGACGCCGGCGGACAGCGCGACGTCCGCGTGCGCGAACCCCTTGTGCACCCGGTAGGCGATGGCCCGGTCGTTGTAGAGCGACGCGAAGACGTGGTGGATGCGGTCCAGCACGGCGTCGATGCCGGCCACGTTCAGGAAGGTCTCCTGCTGTCCTGCGAACGAGGCGTCGGGGAGATCCTCGGCGGTCGCACTGGAACGCACCGCGAATGTCATTTCACTTGAAGAAGATCCTTCAAGCTTTTGAAAAATTGAATGAATTTCTTGTTCAAGCTTGACCGGAAGCGGCGTATCGATCATCCAGGAACGGATCTCCTGGCCGGCCGCGGCCAGGGCCCGCACGTCGTCGACGTCGAGGGTGTCCAGCCGCGCGTGAATGCGCTGGCGCAGGCCGCCTTCGTCGAGGAACAGCCGGAAGGCCTCGGCCGTGGTCGCAAACCCGTCGGGAACCCGCAGCCCGGCCGCCGTCAACTGGCTGAGCATCTCGCCCAAGGAAGCGTTCTTGCCGCCCACCGACTCGACGTCGGTCATGCGGAGTTGTGAGAACGGGACGACATACTGACCGCGTTGCATGCGCTCTCCAGGGAAGCCGGGGAAGGAAGGGACGATCGCTGTGACAGAATCCGCACGATTTTACCGGTGGCGCTGGTTGTATCGTGCGCCGCATCAAAGAGCCCCCATGCCCGATCGCCCACTCACCAGCTACGACCGCACTGTCTTCTTCGTTTCCGACGGCACCGGCATCACCGCCGAGACACTGGGGCACAGCGTCCTGACCCAGTTCGAACAACTGCGCTATCGGCCGCAGCGCCTTCCGTTCATCGACTCGCCCGACAAGGCGCGCGAGGCCGGAGCCCGCATCAACGAGGCGGGCGAGCGCGACGGCAAGAAGCCGATCGTGTTCTCCACGCTCGTGAACCCGGCCGTGGCGGCGATGCTGAAGGCGAGCGCGCAGGGCTTCTTCGTCGAGATGTTCGAGACCTTCGTCGAGCCGCTCGAGCGCGAACTCGGCCTGAAGAGCACGCACACCATCGGCCGCTCGCACAACATCTCGGTGAACTCCGAGGACTACAAGAACCGGATCGAGGCGATCAACTTCGCGCTGGCGCACGACGATGGCCAGTCGTCCAAGGGCCTCGCGGCGGCCGATGTCATCCTGGTCGGCGTGTCGCGCTCGGGAAAGACGCCGACCAGCCTGTACCTCGCGATGCAATACGGCGTGAAGGCGGCCAACTATCCGCTGATCCCCGAGGACTTCGAGCGTGGCCAGATGCCCAGCGCCCTGCCCCAGCACCGCAGCAAGCTGTTCGGCCTGTCGATCGCGCCGGAGCGGCTGACCGAGGTGCGCAACGAGCGCCGCCCGAACAGCCGCTACGCGTCGATCGAGAACTGCCGCTACGAGGTCGACGCGGCCGAGCGCATGATGAAGCGCGAGAACATCCGGTGGCTGTCGTCGACGACGAAGTCGATCGAGGAGATCGCCGCGACGATCATGCAGGAGGTCCGGCTGGAGCGACGCGCGTTCTGATCGACGCGCCGCTGGCTCGCGCGTCCTGCCGGCCGGCGGCGGGCGCTTGCTAGGGGTAGCGACGCCGGCGCCGCGCCTGCTCGAACAGGCACACCGCGGCGGCCGCCGACACGTTCAGCGATTCGACGCCGGGCGCGAGCGGAATCCGCAGCCGTTTGGCCGCGGCGGCAAGCGCGTCGGCGCCGAGCCCCTGCCCTTCGGACCCGAACAGCCACAGCGTCGGACCGCGGCCCCACTCCGCCGCATAGAGGTCATCGCCGCTGACGTCGGCCGCGAGCACGGTGCCGCGGAAGCCGGACGCCACGTCCGCGATCGCGCGGTTCTCCGCGATGCGCAGCGCGAAGTGCGCGCCCATCGCCGCCCGCATCACCTTCGGCGACCACGCGTACGCCGAGCCCGGCCCCAGGACGACGCGACGCACGCCGGCCGCCGCGGCCGTGCGCAGCAGCGTGCCGACGTTGCCCGGGTCCTGCACAGCGTCGAGAAAGACGGCGTCCTCGCCGAGCAGCGGGGACTCGTCGACGGCGGGAGTGCCGATCTCGGCCATGACGCCGGCCCCATGCTCCACCGGCGAGATCGCGTCGTAGAGCGCAGCGCCGAGTTCGATCCGCTTCAGCCCGGCCGCGCTGCCCGTCTCGACGCGCTCGACCAGCGTCGCCACCGCGACCGACGGCGAACCGCGGGTTGCCAGCGTGTGGATCGGGACGCCGGCCGCGAGGGCCGCTTCGATCACGTGGATGCCCTCGGCCAGCGTGCGCCCCGCGTCGCGGCAGGCGCGCGCGGAATCGGCCAGGCGCCGCAACCGGCGAACGATCGGGTTGTCAGGTGACGTGATGCGCATCGGACGCACCTCCGAGGAGACCCCGCACCGGCGCGAAGCTGCGCCGGTGCAGCAGACACGGGCCAAGGCGGTGCAGGCACTCGAGGTGGTCCGGCGTGCCGTACCCCATGTGCTGCGCGAAGCCGTAACCGGGGTGCTGCGCATCGAACCCCCGCATCATCGCGTCGCGGGCGGTCTTGGCGAGAATCGACGCCGCGGAGATCGCCGGTTCCAGCGCATCGCCGGCGACGATGGCGCGCCCGGGAATCGCCAGCCGCGGCATCTGGTTGCCGTCGACGAGCGCGTATTCGGCGGCCACCTGCAAGGCATCGACGGCGCGCCGCATCGCCAGCAGCGTCGCCTGCAGGATGTTCAGCGTGTCGATCTCCTCGACGCTCGCCTCCGCCACGGCGAACGCGACGGCCTGCTCGCGGATGCGCAGCGCGAGTTCGTCGCGCCGCCCGGTGCTCAGCACCTTCGAGTCGCGCAGGCCGTCGATGGGACGCGCGCAATCGAGGATCACCGCGGCCGCCACGACCGGGCCGGCCAGCGGTCCGCGGCCCGCCTCGTCGATGCCGCAGACGCGCCCGCTCGCCAGCGCCACCTGCTCGAACAGATCGAGGCTGGCCCGCGGGCGCCGGGTCATCGGTTCGCCTCGGCGAGGATCGCGTCGGCGGCCAGCCCGACGGTGTCGCGCCTCAGCGCGTGGTGCATCTCGGTGAACCGCTCCGCGAGGCGCGTGCAGCGCGCGGTGTCGCCGAGCAGGTCGAGTACCGCGGCCGCGAGCGCCTCGGGCGTCGCCGCTTCCTGCAGCAGTTCGGGCACGACGAACTCGTTCGCCATGATGTTGGGCAGGCCGACGTACGGGATGTAGCCCTTGCGCCGCATGATCCACGCCGACAGCGCGGGCATGCGGTACGAGATCACCATCGGGCGCTTGTACAGCGCGGCTTCGAGGGTCGCGGTTCCGCTCGCCACGAGGACGACGTCGCATGCCTCCAGGCAGTCGTGCGAGCGGCCGGCCGTGAGCGTCACGCCCGACGCGAGTTGCGGATGCTCGCGCAGCGCGGCGTCGATCAGCGGCCGCAGCGAGGGGTCGGCGACCGGCAGCACGAAGCTCAACGCCGGCCGCGCGCTCTTCATCCGCGCCATCGCCGCGACGAACACGGTGCCGAGATAGCGGATCTCGTCCGGCCGGGAACCCGGCAGGACCGCGACGATCGGCGCGTCGGGCGCGAGCCCGAGCCTTGCGCGCGCCGCGGCCGCATCGGGGACGAGCGGGATCATCGCCGCGAGGGGATGCCCGACGTACGTCGCCGGGATGCCGGCTTCGTCGTACAGCGCCTGCTCGAACGGAAAGACCAGCAGCATCCGGTCGACCGCGCGCCGCACCTGCTCGATCCGCTCGCGCCGCCACGCCCAGACCGACGGGCTGACCATGTGCACGACCCGGATCCCGCGCGCGCGCAGCCTTTCCTCGAGACCGAGGTTGAAGTCCGGCGCGTCGATGCCGACGAAGACGCGCGGCCGCAGGTCGGTGATCCGGCGCAGCAGGTCGCTGCGCAGCCGCAGCAGCCGCGGCAGGTGCCGGATGACCTCGACGTAGCCCCGCACCGACAGCGCGCGCACGTGCTCCCAGGCATCGAAGCCGGCCGCGATCATGCGGTCGCCGCCGACGCCGGCGAGCGCGAGTGTCGGGTCGCGGCGCTTCAGCTCGGCGAGCACGCCGGCTGCCAGCAGGTCGCCCGACGCCTCGCCGGCGACGAAGGCGAGGCTGGCAGGGGCGCTCATCAGCGGATGATGCCCCTGGGGGAGTCGCGCACGAAGTCGCGCAGCAGCGCGAGCGCCGACGCCGAGGCAGGTGCTTCGGCGATCAGGGCGTCGAGCGCCGCCACGGCCTCGGCCACTGTCTTGCCGTCGCGATAGACGAGCTTGTAGGCGCGTCGCAGCAGGTTGATGGTGTCCGGGTCGAAGCCCCGCCGCTTCAGGCCCTCGGTGTTGATGCCGTGCGGCGCGCACGGGTTGCCGTTGCAGATCACGTAGGGCGGGATGTCGCGCAGGATGATCGAGCCGCCGCCGGCCATCGCGTGCGCGCCCATGCTGCAGAACTGGTGCAGTCCGGACAGTCCGCCGAGGATCACCCAGTCGCCCAGCGTCACGTGACCGGCTAGGGTGACGTTGTTGGCGAGGATCGTGTGATCGCCGACGAGGCAGTCGTGGGCCACGTGCACCGACGCCATGATCCAGTTGTCGGAGCCGATCCGCGTGACGCCGCCGCCCTGCGCCGTTCCGAGGCTGAAGGTGCAGTGCTCGCGCACCGTGTTGCCGTCGCCGATGACGAGCTCGGTGTCCTCGCCCCCGTACTTCTTGTCCTGCGGCGCCCCGCCGATCGCGCAGAACGGGAAGAACCGGTTGCCGCGGCCGATCGTCGTGCGGCCGCCGACGACCACGTGCGACTCGAGCACCGTGGCGGCCCCCAGCTTCACCCGGGGGCCGACGACGCAGTACGGCCCCACCTCGACGCCGTCCGCGAGCTCGGCCTTCGGGTCGACGACCGCGGTCGGATGGACCTTCGCCATCACGCGACCTCGCTCCTGTTGCGGACCGCGCACATCATCTCCGTCTCGCACACGACCTGCCCGTCGACCAGTGCCCGGCCGGTGAACTTGCCGACGCCCCGCTTGACGCGCCCCATCTCGGCCTCGAGGCGCAGCTGGTCGCCGGGAATGACCGGCTTCTTGAAGCGCGCCGCGTCGATGCCCGCGAAGTAGAAGAGCGTCCCGTCGCCTTGCTTCGCCTGCAGCGTCACGAAGGCGAGGATCGCGCAGGCCTGCGCCAGCGACTCGATGATCAGCACGCCCGGCATCACCGGGTGCCCCGGAAAGTGGCCCATGAAGAAGGGCTCGTTGATGGTGACGTTCTTCAGCGCGACGACGCGCTCGCCCGGGACGAGCTCGAGCACGCGGTCGACGAGGATGAACGGGTATCGATGCGGAAGCTTCCGCATGATCTCTTCGATGTCCAGTTTCATGATTGCCTTCCTTGCCGCAGCTGCGACTCGAGTTGCCGCAGCCGGTCGCGGAGGTCATCGAGGTTGCGAATGATGGCCGCCGCGCGTTCCCAGTCGCGATTCTTCATCAGGGGGAAGAAACCGGTGTAGTGGCCCGGCTCCGTCAGTGAACTGGCCACCAGCGTGCCGGGGCCGATCGCGCAGCCGTCCGCGATCGTGATGTGGCCGGCGATCATCGCCGCGCCGCCGATCTGGCAGCCGCGGCCGATGCGCGCGCTGCCGGCGATGCCGACGCAGCCGGCGATCACCGTGTGCGCGCCGATGACGCAGTTGTGCGCGACCTGGATCTGGTTGTCGAGCTTGACGCCCTCCTCGATCACGGTGTCGCCCATCGTGCCGCGATCGACCGTCGTGTTGGCGCCGATCTCGACGTCGTCGCCGATCACGACGGCGCCGGCCTGCGGGATCTTGATCCAGCGGCCGTCGAGCGGCGCGAAGCCGAAGCCGTCGGCGCCGATGACGGCGCCGCTCGCCACGATGCAGCGCTGGCCCAGGCGGCAGCCGTCGAGCACGACCGCACGCGGATGAAGGCGCGAACCGGCGCCGACGACGGCGTCCGCAGCAACCACCGCGCCCGCTCCGATGCGCGCGCCCGCGCCGATCGACGCGCGCGCGCCGACGAACGCGCCAGCCTCGACGCACGCCGTCGGGTCCACCTGGGCCGACGGCTCGACGGTCGCGGTGGCCGCCACGCCTGGCGGCACCGCCTCGGTCGGGCGCAGCAACTGCGCCGCGTACGCGAACCACGCGTACGGCTGGTCGACGACGACGAGCACGGGCAGGGGCTGGCCGGCGGCGGCGAGCTGCCGCGCGCTCTCGGGCGACAGCACGACCGCCGCGGCGCGCGTCGTCAACGCGTCATGGCGATAGCGGGGATTGGCCAGGAAGGCGAGATCGGTGGCATCCGCGGCAGCGAGCGGCGCGAGTCCGTCGACGCGGATATCGGCGCACCCCTGGATGGTCGCTGCCAGGCGGCCGCCGCTGGCGCGGCCGATCGCGGCATTCAGGTCGGCCAGCGACTGGGCGGTCGCCGCCATGGCGCCTACTTCGCGCCGTTGTTCAAGGCCCGCAGGACCTTCTCGGTGATGTCGATGCGGGGGTTGAAGTACACCGCTTCCTGGACGATCAGGTCGTACTTGTCCTGCTCCGCCATCTGCCGAATGATGCGGTTGGTGCGCTCGATGATCGACTGCAGCTCCTCGTTGCGCCGCTGGTTGAAGTCCTCGCGGAACTCGCGCTGCTTGCGCTGGAACTCACGGTCCAGCTCGGCCAGTTCGCGCTGGCGGCGCACCCGGTCGGTCTCGGTCATCACCGGCGCGTCCTTCTCGAAACGTTCGGCTCCGGTCTTGAGGCGGGCGCCCATGTCCTGCAGCTCGCGATCCCGCTTCGCGAACTCTGCTTCGAGCTTCTGCTGTGCCGCCTTGGCCGCCGCCGAGTCGCGCAGGATGCGTTCAAGGACGACGACCCCGATCTTCGCTTCCTGGGCAACCGCAAGCGGCGTCGAGGCCATCAGCGCGACGGCGACCAGCGCCGCAACCCCTTGTTTCGTCATCATCCTGACTCCTTCGAAGCGGAGGATTCTGCCATATCAGAACCCCGTTCCGATCTGGAACTGGAAGCGCTGCAGTCGGTCGCCCGGCTTGTCGTTGAGCGGATAGGCGTACGACAGCTTCAGCGGACCGAGCGGGGAAATCCACGCGATGCCGATGCCGACCGAGTACCGCAGGTCGCCGAGGTCGATCTTCTGGTTCCGGTAGATCGGGTTGCCGGCGGTCGGACAGACAACGGGCGTCGTCGGGGAGAACACCGGCGCTGAACCGTCGGGACAGAACACCGACTGCCCCCAGACCTGGCCCATGTCGAGGAACGCCAGAGCGCGCAGCGTGCGGTCGGCGCCTGGCAGCGGCACCAGCGCCTCGAACGAGGCGTTGAAACGCCGGTTGCCGCCCAGCGGATTGCCGTCGATGTCGGTCGGGCCGAGGCTGCCGCCTTCGTAGCCGCGCACGCTGCCGATGCCGCCGACGTAGAAATTCTTGAAGAACGGGTAGGGATCGCCGGAGTAGCCGTCGCCGTAGCCGATCTCGGTGTTCATCGCCAGCGTGACCTTGCTGAACAGCGGCCAGAACTGCTGGTACTGGTAACTGAGCCGGTAGTACTGCAGGTCGAGCACGGGCAGGCCGACCTCGGCGAAGGCGCGCTGGTAGTTGCCACGCTGCGGCACCAGCAGGTTGTCCCGGTTGTCCCGCGACCAGCCGGTGGTGAACGCCAGCGTGTCGGAGGTCTCGCCGAACTGCCGCACGTACTCGACATAGCGGATCGGCGAGAACGGCGTCAGGTCGATCGTCGTCCTCTCCCAGCGCAAGCCGAAGAAGATGCGGTCGTACTCGGTGAACGGCACCCCGTACACGAGGCCCATGCCATGCGTGGAATAGCCCACGCTGGACAGGCCGAGCTCGGCAAGGTCCGACGTGCGGCTGAACAGCTCGACCGAGCGGCTGATGCCCTCGGTGGTGACGTAGGGGTCGGTGTGGGCGATCGAGATGACGCGGTTCGCCTTGCTGGTGTTGATCTCGAGCGACAGCGCGTTGCCGCTGCCGAACAGGTTCTGCTGCGCCAGGCCGGCCGTGAGTACCACGCCCTCGGTGCTCGAGTAGCCGGCGCCGAGCTGGATGTTCCCGGTGGCGCGTTCCTTGACCGTGACGTTGACGTCGACCTGGTCGGGCGCGCTCGGCACCGCGGGCGTCTCGACCTTCACCGACTCGAAGAAGCCGAGCCGGTCGATGCGGTCGCGCGACAGGCGGACCTTCTCGGAGTCGAACCACGCCGACTCGTACTGCCGCATCTCGCGGCGGATGACTTCGTCCTTCGTGCGCGTGTTGCCGCCGATGTTCACGCGGCGCACGTAGACGCGGCGACCCGGGTCGACCACGATCGTGAAGGCGACCGTGCGGTTCTCCTTGTCCGGCTCCGGCATCGGGTTGGCCGTGGCGAACGCGTAGCCCAGCGTCGCCATCCGGTCGGTGATCCGCTTGGCGATCGCGTTGATCTTCTCGGCGTTGAACGTCTCGCCCGGCTTCACGTCGATCAGGGCGGTCAGTTCCTCCTCGAGCCCGAGCAGTTCGCCGGACAGCTTGACGCCCGAGACCGTGTAGCGCTCGCCCTCGAACAGGTTGACGTTGATGAAGATGTCGTTCCTGTCCGGACTGATCGAGACCTGCGTCGACTCGATCCGGAAGTCGAGGAAGCCGCGGTTCAGGTAGAAGGACCGGATCGATTCGAGGTCGGCGCCGAGCTTCTGGCGCGAGTACTGGTCGCGCTTCGAGTACCAGGACAGCCAGTTGGGCGTCGTCAGTTCCATCGCGTCGCGCAGCGTCGAGTCGCTGAAGACGTTGTTGCCCGTGAACGTGATCGACCGGATGCGGGCGATGTCGCCTTCGTTCACGACCATCGAGACGTTGACGCGGTTGCGCTCGATCGGCGTCACCGTCGTCTTGACTTCGACGCCATACAGGCCGCGCGACAGGTACTGGCGCCGCAGCTCCTGCTCGGACCGCTCCAGCAGCGAGCGGTCGAATATGCGGCCTTCCGCGAGGCCGACATCGCGCAGGGACTTGACGACCTGGTCCTTGTCGAATTCCTTGACGCCGGCGAGTTCGACGGCCGCGACGGCCGGACGCTCCTCGACCACGACGACCAGCACGTCGCCGTCGACCTCGAGCTTCACGTCCTTGAAGAGTCCGCTGGCATACAGCGCGCGAATGGCCTGCGAGCCCCGCTCAGGATCGAAGCGGTCGCCGACGCGCACCGGCAGGTAACTGAAGACGGTTCCGGCCTCGGTGCGCTGCACGCCCTCGACACGGATGTCGCGGACCGTGAACTCCTGCGCCGTGGCGTTGATGCAGAACGCGGCCAGCACCGCGGCGGCAACACGGCGCAGGGCTGCAGGCACGCGGCGCCGAGTAGACACGCGACGATTCAACTTCCGGTTCCAGTGCGAAGGCGTGGGCGCAGATCAGGAGAGCAGCCGTATCAAGTCGTTGTAGAGCGCCAGCATCGTCAACAGTCCGAGTACGGCAATCCCGGCACGCTGGCCCCACTCGACGACCCACTCCGCTGGCGGGCTGCCCTTGAGAATTTCGATCAAATAATACAGTAAGTGCCCTCCATCGAGCATCGGAATGGGCAGGAGGTTGAGCACCGCGAGGCTGATGGAAACAAGAGCGAGAAAGCTCAGGAACGCGGCCATGCCGATGCGCGCGGTCTGTCCCGCGTAGTCGGCGATGGTGACCGGTCCGGAGAGGTTTTTCCACGATGCCTCGCCGGTCACCATCTTGCCCAGCATCTTCAACGAGAACACGGCGGTGTCGACCGTCTTGCCGGCGGCGAGTCCGATGCTTTCGAGCGGACCGTACTGCACCTTGATGAGCGGCGGACGGTCGTTCAGTTCCGCCCCCATGCGTCCGAACGACGCGCCGGTGTCGTCGGTCACGCGGCTCGGCGTCACGAGGATCCGGACCGGGTCTCCATCGCGTTCGACCGTCAGTTCGAGCGCCTTGTCCGCCGACGCCCGCACCCGTTCGATCAGCGCGCGCGCCGAAGTGATCGGGTCGCCGCCGGCCGCGACGATGCGGTCGCCGGCGAGCAGTCCGGCACTGGCGGCAGCGCTGCCCTGCGCGACGCGGCCGACACGGGGCGGTCCGCTGTAAGGCACGATGCCGAGCCGGGCGATGACGTCCCCGTCGAGGTCCTCGGTGACGACCCCTGACGCGTCCAGCGTGACGGTTCGGCGCGACGTGTCGGTGCTCTCGACCTCCAGCGCGATGGGCCTGGCCCCGACCGCGCGCTGCAGCAGGACCCACCTCAGTTCGTTCCACGACCGCACCGGCTTGCCGTCGACGTCGATCACGCGGTCGCCCGCCTCGACGCCCGCCTGCGATGCCGCGGTGGCAGCCGGCGGTGGGCCGAGCAGCGCCTGGGGCTCCATCACGCCGACCACGTTCAGCAGCCAGTAGACGGCGATCGCGAGCAGCAGATTGGCCGCGGGACCGGCGAGCACGATGGCGATGCGCCGCCACACTGACTGCCGGTTGAAGCTGCGCGGCAGATCGGCGGCGGCGATGGGCGCGCAATCGGGGTCGCGCTCGTCGAGCATGCGCACGTAGCCGCCGAGGGGCATCGCGGCGATCACCCACTCGGTCCGGTCGTCACCCCGCACCCAGCGCTTGATCGGCCGTCCGAAACCGATCGAGAAGCGCAGCACCTTCACTCCGCACTTGCGGGCGACCCAGTAGTGCCCGTACTCGTGGACCACGATCAGGATGCCGAGCGTGATCAGGAATGCGGCGATGGTCGTCAGTAGCGTCATTGCGGCTCGGGCTCTCAGTTCGGCAGCATGCCGGTCGCGACTTCGCGCGCGCGGCGGTCGATCTCCAGGACTTCGTCGATACCGGACGGCTGCGCCGGGTCGTAGGCCTCGAGGACCCGCTCGATCGTCGCCGCGATTGCGGTGAACCGCAAGCGGCCCTCGAGAAAGGCTTGGACCGCGACTTCATTGGCGGCGTTCAGTACGGCGCTCGCCGCGCGCCCATGGCGCAGCGCCATGTAGGCAAACCCGAGGCAGGGAAAACGCCGCAGATCCGGCGCCTCGAACGTCAGTTCCCCCAGTCGGGTGAAGTCCAGGCGCTGCGCGCCGCTCGTCACCCGTTCCGGCCACGCCAGCGCGTAGGCCAGCGGAGTGCGCATGTCGGGCGTGCCCATCTGCGCCAGCACCGAGCCGTCCGGGAACTCGACCATCGAGTGGATCACGCTCTGCGGGTGGATCACCACGTCGATGCGCTCGACCGGCATGTCGAACAGCCAGCTCGCCTCGATCACCTCGAGGCCCTTGTTCATCAGCGTGGCCGAGTCGACCGAGATCTTCCGGCCCATCACCCAGTTGGGATGCGCGCACGCCTCGTCGGGCGTGACCGCATCCAGATCGAAGCGGCTGCGGAACGGGCCGCCCGACGCCGTGAGCACCAGGCGCGCGCCGTCGCGCTCGGCCTCGCGCACGCCGGCCAGGCACTGGTGGATCGCATTGTGTTCGCTGTCGACAGGCAGCAGTTCGGCGCCGCCGCGCCGCACCGCGCCCATCAGCAGCGCGCCGGCGCTGACGATCGCTTCCTTGTTCGCCAGCATCAGGCGCTTGCCGGCCTCGGCCGCCGCCAGT
>JBFZCF010000036.1:0-13621 GCA_041308065.1 Burkholderiales bacterium | reverse complement strand
GACCGTGGGAAGACCGTCTTTCTAACGACCCACTACATGGAGGAGGCAGAACTCCTCGCCGACACCGTGGCGATCATCTCGAAAGGCAGGATCGTGGCCGCCGACTCGCCGGCGCGCCTCACGGAGAAACACGGCGATCACTTGCGGCTCACCCTGGAGTCGAGTGACGCAGCGGCGCCGGCCCTGATCCGGAAGATGGGCTTCGAGCCCACGCAGATGAGCGGTGCAAGCATCTGCGTGCAGGTCAAGGACGCCGACGACGTGCGCGCCATCCTCGGGGAAATCGAACGGGCCGGACTTTCCCTCCGCGGCATCGACGTGCGCAAGCCGAACCTGGAAGAGGTGTTCCTCAAGCTCACCGAGGAGCATCGCCCGGACACCGCGGGCAGGGGTTCCAGATGACGCCGAGGATCATCGCCGCCAACCTGGTCGTCCGGCTCAGGAGCTTCTACCGGGAAAGATCGGCGATGTTCTTCACGTTCGCGTTCCCAGTGATCCTCGTGCTGGTCTTCGGAACGATATTCACCACGCCGGAACATCTCGATTTCAACCTTCCGGTGCAGGACTTGAGCCGCAGCGCAGCGTCGGCCAGGCTGATCGATGCCCTCTCGACGGATCAGACGTTCAGGATCACCCCGGTTCCGGACGGCGTCGACGCAGCGCAATACGCCAGGCAACACAAGCACAACCTGGTGCTGGTGATTCCCGAAGATTTCGCCGCCATGGAGGCAAGGCGGCTCGGCGCACGGGATGCGAGCGTGTCCGTGCCGTTGCGGTACATCCACGATCCGAGTTCGACCTCGGTGAACGCCAAGATCCAGGCGCTCGAGACGATCGTGGCCGCGATGAACCAGAAGATGACCGGCACGCCGCCTTTCATCACGCTCGTCGCGACGTCGATCCTCTCCGAGCAGTACCGCTTCATCGAGTTCTTCGTCCCGGGCATCATCGCAATGGCGATCATGACCTCGTCCCTGGGAAATGCGCTCAACATGAACGCCGAGTTGCGGCAGAAAGGCATCCTGCGCAAGCTCGCGACGACGCCGATCACGCGCACCGACTGGCTCGTCTCGAGCATCCTGTACCAGCTCATTCTCTCCGTCGCTTCGACGGTCGCGATCCTCCTCGTCAGCTACGCGGTCTTCGACGTCCGGCTGCACATCGGCGCCTGGCTCCCGCTCATCGTCGTGATCGAAGTGATCGCCTTCGTCGGCATCGGCATGCTGCTCACCCCGTTCGCGAAGGAGGCGGAAAGCGCGTCGGCGGTCGGCAACGCCTTCCTCTTTCCGATGATGTTCCTGTCGGGCACCTTCTTCCCGGTGGAGATGATGCCGGCCTTCCTGCAGTCGTTCGCCAGGCTGCTGCCGCTCTACTACGTGAACGAGGCACTGCGCGCGGCGATGATCTTCGCCGATGATCCGGCCACCCTGCGGATGGCGGGAATCGCCGCCGGCTTTGCCGCAATCGTGTTCGTCGCGGGAACGTTCAAGACCCGCTGGGATGGGGAGGCGTGACGGTGGGCAAGCGCATCCTGTTCATCTGCGGATCGATGAACCAGACGACGCAGATGCACGACATCTCGCGGCATCTCGCCGAGTACGAACACGCCTTCACGCCCTTCTACTGCGATGGAGCGCTCGAGGCTCTGCGGCGACTGAAACGGCTCGAGTTCACCATCATCGGTGACAAGCTTGCGAGGCGCTGCCGGCAATACCTCGAGGAGCAGCATCTGGCGATCGACTATCGAGGCCGTCGCGACGCCTACGACCTCGTGGTGACATGCTCCGATGTCTTCGTGCAGGACAACATCCGCGATCGCAGGATCGTTCTGGTCCAGGAAGGCATCACCGATCCGGAAGACCGCAGTTTCCGCCTGGTGCAGCGCCATCGCTGGCTTCCGCGCTGGATCGCGGGCACCGCCGCTACGGGGCTGAGCGACGCCTACCGCGCATTCTGCGTTGCGAGCGACGGGTATCGCGACTTCTTCGTCCGCAAGGGCGCGAACGCCGCGAAGATCGTGGTGACCGGCATCCCGAACTTCGACAATTGCGAGCGCTACCGAACCAACGCCTTTCCCCACCGCCACTACGTGCTCGTGTGCACATCGCCGCTGCGGGAGATCTTCCGCGGCGAGGATCGGAAGTCCTTCATCCTGGACGCTTGCAGGATCGCCAACGGGCGCCCGATCATCTTCAAGTTCCACCCCAACGAGGACATGGCCCGCGCCGAGAGCGAGGTCAAGCGGTACGCCCCTGGAGCGATGGCTTTCCGCAGCGGCAGCGCGGAAGAGATGATCGCCAACTGCGACGTGCTCATCACCCGGTATTCATCGACGGTGTTCGTCGGCCTCGCCCTCGGCAAGGAAACGCATTCGGACTTCCCGATGGACGAGTTGCGCAAGCTGCTGCCCGTGCAGAACAACTCCGCGGCGGCGAACATCGCAAACGTCTGTCGACGGGTGATGGAAGACCGGGCGCTGCAATGAACGATGCGGTCACGGTCCGGGCGGTGACATCCTGGCGGGATCGGCGACGCTTTCAACGGCTGCCGTGGACGGTCTACGCGGGCGACCCGAACTGGGTCCCGCCCATCCTTGCGCAGGAGCGCCTCCTCCTCGGATGGGGACGCCACCCGTTCTTCGACAACGCGGAGATGGTGACGCTTCTCGCCGAGCGGCGCGGCAAGGCCGTCGGCCGCGTCGCCGTCTTCGTCAACCACGTCCACAACCGGAAGTACAACGAACGGCGGGGGTTCTTCGGATTCTTCGAGTGCATCGACGACACCGCAGCCGCTCACGCGCTCTTCGACGCCGGGCGCGCGTGGCTGCTGGAGCGGGGCATGACCGTCTGGCGCGGGCCCGTGAACCCGTCGCTCAACTACACCTGCGGACTGCTCATCGACGGTTTCGACAGACCGCCGGTGTTCCTGATGACCTATAACCCGCCGCATTACGCGGCCCTGATCGAGGCCTGCGGGTTCGCCAAGTCGCAGGACCTCTACGCCTACGAGATGGACGCTGCGATCCTCGCGCAGCTGGTCGAACGCTACAAACCCGCGGTGATGGCGGCGCTCGAAGGCGGGGGCCTGACGGTGCGGTGGCTGGACCCGTCACGGTTCGACGAGGAGATCCGGACCTACCTCGATCTCTACAACAGCGCGCTCGAGGGCACCTGGGGCTTCACCCCGCTGCAGGAGGGCGAAGTGAAGCACATCGCAGCGGAGCTGCGGCACATCATCGCCCCGGAATTCGTGGCCTTTGCGATGGCCGGGGGAAAGACCGTCGGCGCCGTGCTCGCACTGCTCGACTACAACCAGATCATCCGCAAGCTCAATGGCCGGCTGTTTCCGTTCGGCCTGTTCCGGTTGATGTGGGGGAAGAAGCGGATCAACGTCGCGCGAGCACTGACCGTGACGATGCTGCCCGAGTTCCAGCAGTCGGGCTTCGGCATCGTGCTGCTCGATCGCCTGGTGGAGGCGGCCAAGCCGTGGGGCCTCACGGGCTGGGAGTTTTCGTGGGTGCTCGAGAGCAACGCGAGTTCGCGCGGCACGCTGAGGCGCGCGGGGACGAAGCTCGCCAAGACCTACCGGATCTACGACCGGGCGCTATGAGATCCGATAAGGTCCTAGAGCCAGCGGGCGTCGAGGTACCACTGCGCGGTCTCGCGGAGTCGATCGGCCAGCGGGGCCGCGGGCGACCAGCCCAGCTGCCGCTGCGCCTTGGCCGGCGAGCAGGTCCACGAACCGGCGAGCAATTCCGACATCTTGTCGCTGCTGACCCAGCCCGGGTGCCGACGGACTCGCGTGGCGACGTCGCCACAGAAGCCGGCCACCCGCATCAAACCTCCCGGGACACGAAGAGTGCGAGGCACCCTCTTCCCCAGCGCTTGCGCGATCGCGGCTCCGAGTTCGACCTGCGAGAGATCCTCCGCGCCGGCGAAGTAGATGCCGCGCCCCGAGGCGTCCGGCACCAGGCGCTCGCCTTTCTCCGCGGCGAGGACGATGCATTCGACGAGGTCCGCCACGGCAATCAGCGAAATGCGCCGGTCGCCGTGCCCGCACACGACGTGGATGCCGGATCGAGCGACGGGCCTGAATACTTCGTACATCCCGCGGTCGCCCGCGCCGAACACGGCGCACGGCCGGACAATCGTGATGGGCAACACGCCGGCGTAACGAGCGGCCGCCTGCTCGCCGGCGAACTTGCTGCGCCCATAGTCCGAAACCGGCAACGACGGATCGCTTTCCACTTTCGGCGCCTCCCTGGAGGGCCCCGCGGCAGCGAGCGACGAAACGAGCAGGAGCACCGGGCGCTCCGCCTGCTCGGCGCACGCCGCCGCAACCGTCTCGGCACCCTCGGCGTTCACGCGCATGAAGTCGGCCGCAGACATCGCCCGCCCGAGCCCCGCGAGGTGGAACACGACCTGGGCGTTCGACAACGCCACGGCCCGCGAGACACTCGCGCGATCACTGACGTCTCCAGTGACGAGTTCGGCGCCCGCGGCCAGCAGTTCCTCGACCTGCGACGTCGGGCGCACCAGGCAGGAGACCGCGCGGCCGCGCGCGACCAGCAGGCGCGCGAGATGCACCCCGATGAAGCCACTGGCGCCGGTGATCAGGACAGGTTGCCGATCCGAAGTGTTCATGCGCGGGAGGCGGGACGTGCGCGGTTCCTGTTCCAGGTGGAGCGGCGGAGTGTCCGCGCCGATCGGATTGTGTCCCCGGGGTCGACGCGCAGCAAGAACGGCACACCGCGCCGGGGCAACAGAGAAAACGGCTGCAGCGATCCAGCGGTGTCCGGCAGCGCGCCGTGGCGGCAAGGAGTATCTTCGACCATCAGAGCATCGAACAACCGGGCGTCTTGGACGCGTGCGACGCGTCTGACATGGCCGCCGTCATGATCACGCATAGGTCAGCCCGATCCGCGGCATGGCCACCTGACGTCGGAGCTTCGGACGGCCCTTGACTCCACACTCCAGGCGCGTGGCCGCGCAGCAGGCCGCTTGCCATCTCTTCGAGGCCATCGTGTCCCTTACACACCCGCACCCGATACACGAACGAACGTTGAAACCGACCCGTCGCTCAGGGCTTTCACCGGCAGTCTTCCGGCGGGTGCTCGCCGCCCTTGGAGCGACGATGCTGGCCGTAGCCGGCATGGCCATTGCGCCTGCAACCACTGCGAAGGACGCCACACGCGACATCCGCTGGGTGGGTACATGGAGCGCAAGCCCGCAGGCCGCTGGCAGTCCCGTCGAGTTCAAAGGCCAGACCATCCGCCAGATCGTGCGCGTAAGCATCGGCGGCAAACAGGTGCGTGTGCGCCTGTCGAACGCGTTCGGCTCCGGTCCGCTGGTGATCAGTTCGGCGCATGTGGCGCTGCGCAGCTCGGGTGCAGCGATCGTCGCAGGGTCGGACCGGACGCTCACATTCAACGGCCTGCCGTCCATGGCGATCCCGCCCGGCGCGCTGGCCGTCAGCGATCCCGTGAGTCTTGCGGTGCCCGACCTTGGCGACCTCGCGGTCAGCATCTACGTCGCGGGCAGCCAGGTTGCGTCGACCGAGCACACGGAGGGCCTGCAGACGACCTATGTTTCGGCCGAGGGGGATTTCACCGGAGCGGACAACCTGCCCACGGCGACCACGACCCAGTCCGTCTACTTCCTCACGGGCGTCGAGGTCGGCGCCGCCAAAAGTACCAGGGCCATCGTCACGCTTGGCGACTCGATCACCGACGGATACCAGTCGACTCCAGACGCCAACAAGCGCTGGCCGAATCGTCTGGCGGAGCGGCTGCATGCGCAAAGGGGCGGCAGCAAGGTGGCGGTACTCAATGCGGGCATCACCGGCAACCGGCTCCTGCATGACATGGACGGCTCGAACGCACTGGCGCGCCTCGATCGCGACGTGCTCGTGCAGTCCGGCGCGCGCTACCTGATCGTCCTGCTGGGCATCAACGACATCGGGTTTCCCGGCGCCGTGACTCCCGAGCAAGTCATTGCCGCGCATCGCCAGATCATCGTTCGCGCGCGTGCGATGGGCCTCAAGGTGTACGGAGGGACGCTGACGCCGTTCCAGGCGTTCATGCCGGGGCTCTACTACACGGACGTTGGCGAAGCGCAGCGCCAGGTCGTCAACCAATGGATCAGGACCAGCAAGGCCTACGACGCAGTGATCGACTTCGACAAGGCGATACGCGACCCGGGCAATCCGAGCAGGATCCTTCCGGCTTTCGACAGTGGCGACAATCTGCACCCGAACGATGCCGGCTACAAGGCGATGGCCGACGCCATCAACCTGGCGCTGTTCAGGGACGGGACTTCGGCGCCCCGTGCGGCGACGGCGAAAGGCGCGTCGGCGCCGACGGCGAAGCCGACGGAGCCCCGATGCTGCCCGTGCCCGCCGTGATGCACGGTGGCTGCTGGCGATCGGGAGCAGCGATCAATACTGGAATCTTGCCTTGAGCTTCAGGATCGGCGCCTCGAACAGGTGCCACATCGCCGTCGCCAGCAGGACCGTCAGTCCGAACCGCGCCGCCAGGGGCGGCACCTCGCCCAGCACGGCGTAGCGCGCGGAGAGCCAGTCATGGAGGGGCCACATGAATAGGTGGATCAGATACAGGCCGTAGCTGATCTTGCCGAGGAAACGGAAGGGTGCGAATTTGAAGAATCCAAGCACCCACCGATTGTCCGTTTCCCACAATCCAAGCACCATCGCGAGGAAGCCGAGCGCCAGCAGCGTCTGCATGTGCGGCGGGTGCAGGACGTGGTCGATCGACGGTGACTCCGGCCCGTACAGCGCAAACAATGCCGCCACCAGCGCGAGGCCGGCGGGAAACAGCCACTGCCGGGCGGCAGCGCGTATCCGTTCGGCGGCCGCCGACGTCTCCGCGAACACCACGGCGCCCACCGCACCCGCGACCAGGTACTCGCCGCAGACCAGCGGAATCAGGCCATACGCCGACTTTGGCAGCAACATTGCGAAGAGAAATCGGAAGCCGATGCTGGCTGCCCACAGCGCGAGCAACCAGCGCAGCCGCGTGGGTCCCGGCCGCAGGAACGTAAACAGCAGCGGAAAGATCAGATAGAACTGCTCCTCGACACACAGCGACCAGAAGTGGACGCCATACATCCGCACGGGATCCCACGGACGGTCCACCAGCGCGGGCTCGATCCACGTGTAGAAGAAGATCCCCCAGTTCATCACGTAGAGAACGTACGTCCACAGGTACGCGATGCCGACCGTAAGGGCCGCCACTCCCAGCACCAGGTAGTAGGCGGGGAAGATGCGCAAGGCGCGGCGCACGTAGAAGGCCTTGAGCGCCTGGCCGCGCGGCCGGTCCTGCGACGCGATCAGGATCCGGGTGATCAGGAATCCGCTGATCACGAAGAACAGCGAGACCCCGTAACTGCCCCACCAGAAGTTCTCGACATCGCTGTGGATCATGAACACAGCGAGGAACGCGAAGAACCGAAGCCCGTCGAGCTGTTGGCGATGCTCCATCGCTTGCATGGGTCGGGAATCCGGTGGATAGGTCTGCTGCCGCAATGATCGCACCAAGCGTCCTGAGCGCCGTGCAGCCACTGCGTGCGCTCGGGCTGGCCGGCGTCGAACGCAGGTTCGACGCCGATGACTAACCGGGAATGGGAGGTCTGACCCCGGTTTACGGCAGCGCGGCAGGCGCCGGCATCGGGTCGTTCGGCGCGGGGATCCATTCCCGGTCATCGCCCACGGGCAGCGCGAAGCGGCCGGCCTGCCAGTCGTCCCGCGCCTGCTCGAGACGCTCGCGCCGCGACGACACGAAGTTCCACCAGATGTAACGCGGGCCGACGGGCTCGCCGCCGAGCAGCATCAGCTTGCTGGCTTCGCGAGCGACGATCGCCGGCGTCGCGTCGCGTCCGAGCACCAGCATCTGCGCCGGCGCGCAGGCTTGTCCGCCGACCTCGACCGCGCCCTGCGCAACGAACACGGCGCGCTCCGAAGCGAACGTGGGCACCGTGAACCGCGCCCCAGCGGCGAGCTCGAGGTGGGCGTACATCAGCGGCGAGTGCGTCCGCACCGCGCTGCGCGCACCGATCAGCTCGCCGGCGATCACGCGGGCGCTCCAACCCTCGCCATCGAGCAGCGGCAGGCTGTCGCGCGCGTAGTGCTCGAACGCCGGGTCGACTTCCTCATGCCCGGCGGGCAGTGCGACCCACGCCTGGATGCCGTGCAGCACGCCGCCGCGCTCGCGCATCCCCTCGAACCGTTCCGAGTGCGAGATGCCACGGCCGGCGGTCATCCAGTTGACCTCCGCAGGCCGGATCACCTGCTCGCAGCCGAGCGAGTCGCGATGCGTGATCTCCCCGTCGAAGAGGTAGGTGACCGTCGACAGGCCGATGTGCGGGTGCGGCCGGACGTCCATCGACCGCGGCAGCGGCGGCCGCAGCGCCGCCGGTCCGATGTGATCGAAGAAGATGAACGGACCCACCATGCGCCGTCGCCCCGCCGGCAGCACTCGGCCGACCTCGAAGCCGCCGAGGTCGCGCCGCCGCGCGGGAACAACCAGCTCGATGTCGCCGCTCACTGGTCCACCCTCCGCGCTGCGCGCTCCGGGATGAGCGCTTCGGAGCGGCCGTGCGCTCTCATGCCAGGGCCTGCGCCAGCACGCGGACCACGTGCAGCGCTTCGCGCGCGCCGGTGGCGCGGGTGCCGTCGGCGATCTGGTGCCGGCAGCTGGTGCCGTCGGCGACGATGACCGTGTCGGCGCCCGCCTTGCGGACGGCCGGCAGCAGCGACTGCTCCGCCATCTTCATCGACACGTCGTAGTGCGCCGCTTCGTAGCCGAAGCTGCCGGCCATGCCGCAGCAGCTCGACTCGATCACCTCGACCTGCAGGTCGGGGATCAGCTTCAGCACCGCGACGACGGGCGGCATGACGTCGAACGCCTTCTGGTGGCAGTGACCGTGCACGAGCGCGCGCTTGTGCGCCAGCGCCTTCAGCGGCAGCTGCAGCCGGCCCGCCTTCGCCTCGCGCGCCAGGAACTCCTCGATCATCAGCGCGCGCGCCGACAGTTTCTCCGCTGCGTCGCCCAGGCCCATCACGAGGAACTCGTCGCGCAGCGACAGCAGGCACGACGGCTCGAGGCCGACGACGGTCGCGCCGTTGGCCACGTGCGGCGCGAGCGCCTCGACCATCCGGCGCGCCTCGCGCTTCGCCTCGTCGACGAGGCCCGCGCCGAGATACGTGCGGCCGCAGCACAGCGGGCGGTCGCGTTCGGCGTCGCCCGCCGCGGCGCGTGCGACCGCGACGCGGTAGCCGGCCGCCTGCAGCACGCGCAGCGCCGCGTGCGCGTTCTCCGGCTCGTGGTAGTTGTTGAAGGTGTCGACCAGCAGCACGACATCGGGCGCGTCGTCCGCCGCGGCCTGCGCCGCCTTGCTCGACAGGAAGGTGTCGCCGCGCCACTGCGGCAGCGTGCGCTGCGCCGAAAGGCCCGCGATGCGTTCGGACAGGCGCGCCGCGCCCGGCAGCGCGTCGCGCAGGTTGGCGACGAACGGGAAGCGCGCGGCCCAGGGCGCCCACTTCGGCATCGTCGCGACCAGCCGGTCCTTCAGCGTCAGCCCGTGCTTCTTCTGCCAGTGGTACGCGAACTCGATCTTCATCTTCGCCATGTCGACGCCGGTCGGGCAGTCGCGCTTGCAGCCCTTGCAGCTGACGCACAGCGCGAGCGCCTCGCGCACGGCCTCGTTGGCGAAGTCGGTGCCGAGCTGGCCCGACACCGCCAGCCGCAGCGTGTTCGCGCGGCCGCGCGTCGAGTGCTCCTCGTCGCGCGTGACGCGGAAGCTCGGGCACATCGTGCCGGCGTCGAACTTGCGGCAGTGGCCGTTGTTGTTGCACATCTCGACCGCCTTGGCGAAGCCCTGCGCCGGATCGCCGCCGGTGCCCGGCGCACTCACCTGCTCGGTCACCGGGTTCGCCTGCACGTTCCACGCCGACCAGTCGAGCGCGGTGTCGAGCTTCACCGGCGCGTAGCCAGCCGGATAGCGGAACAGGCTGGCGTCGTCCATCTTCGTGCCGCGGACGATCTTGCCGGGGTTCATCAGGCCGTCGGGATCGAACAGCGCCTTCACTTCCTCGAACGCACGCGTCAGCCGCGCGCCGAACTGCCACGCGACCCACTCGGTGCGCACCAGGCCGTCGCCGTGCTCGCCGGAGTACGCGCCCTTGTAGTGCCGCACCATCGCGGCGGCTTCCTCCGCGATCGCGCGCATCTTCTGCGCTCCCCCATTCGGCCCACCCTGCCGCATGTCGAGGATCGGGCGCACGTGCAGCGTGCCGACCGACGCGTGCGCGTACCAGGTGCCGCGCGTGCCGTTGCGCTCGAACACTTCGGTGAGCCGCGCCACGTAGTCGGCCAGGTGCTCGAGCGGCACCGCGCAGTCCTCGATGAAGGATACCGGCTTGCCGTCGCCCTTCATGCTCATCATGATGTTCAGGCCCGCCTTGCGCACGTCCCACAGCGCCTTCTGCGGGCCGGCCTCCGGCATCCGCACCACCTGCCCCGGCAGCCCGAGATCGCTCATCAGCGTGACGAGATCCTCCAGCCGGCGCCGCGGGGCGTCGGCATCCTCGCCGACGAACTCGACCAGCAGGATCGCGTCGGGCTCGCCGACCAGCGCCGCGTCGATGACCGGCCGGAAGGCGGGATTGCTGCGCGCCAGCTCGATCATCGTGCGGTCGACCAGTTCGACCGCGGCCGGCCCGAGCCTGACGATGTGCTTCGTCAGCTCCATCGCGCGGTACAGCGTCGGGAAACTGACGACGCCGAGCGCCTTGTGCTTGGGCAGCGGCGCGAGCTTCAGCGTCAGCGTGCGCGTCCACGCGAGCGTGCCTTCGCTGCCCACCAGCAGGTGCGACCAGTTGACGCTGCCGTCGGCCGTGTACGGGCGCTCGCTCTGCGGGTGGAAGACGTCGAGGTTGTAGCCGCCGACGCGGCGCATCACCTTCGGCACCTGTCGTTCGATCTCGTCGCGCTCGCGCTCGGCAATGCCGCGCAGGCCATCCATCAGCGCCTGCAGCCGCGGCGGCGCCCCGCTCATCTGCGCGTCGGGACCAAGCCACGCCTCGGTGCCGTCGGCGAGCAGCGCGTCGGCCGCGACGACGTTGTGCACCATGTTGCCGTAGAAGATCGAACGCGAGCCGCACGAGTTGTTGCCGGCCATGCCGCCGATGGTCGCCTGCGCCGACGTGCTGACGTCGACCGGGAACCAGACACCGTGCGGCTTGAGCCAGGCGTTCAGCGCGTCGAGCACGATGCCCGGCTCCACCGTCACGGTCATCGCGTCGCGATCGAACGCCACGACGCCGTTCAGGAACTTGCTGTGGTCGATCACGAGCGCCGCGCCCACGGTCTGGCCGCACTGCGAACTGCCGCCGCCGCGCGGGAGCAGCGGCACGCCGAGCTGGCGACAGACGTCGACCGCGACGCGCACGTCCTCGTGCGCGTGCGGGACCAGCACGCCGATCGGCTCGACCTGGTAGATCGACGCGTCGGTCGAATAGCGGCCGCGCGAAGCGCGGTCGAACAGCACTTCGCCCCGCACCGCGCCACGCAGCCGTCGCGCGAGTTCGTTGTCGCCGGGCGGGTGGAACACCAGCGGGCGGGCCAGGGGCGCGTTCATTCCGCAGCCTCCGCGTTCAGCGCGTCCCGCTCCGCGCGCCGGCCTTCGAGCACCGCCTGGCACTTCTCCTGCAGGTGGTGCCGCAGGATGGCGCCTAGCCGCGCGCCGTCGCGGGCCTCGAGCGCCTCCACCATGTCGGAGTGCTCGCGCGCCGCCTTGTCCCACTTCAGCTGGTCGAAGTTCGAGCGAAAGCGCAGGTTCTCGATGCGCTGGTTCAGGTTCGAGTACACCTGCGTCAGCAAGGCGTTGCGCGCCGCCCGGTTGATGCACTGGTGGATCAGCCGGTTGAACCGGTAATACGCCGGCAGGTCGCGGCGTGCGTGGCACGCGAGCATCTCGAAGGTCAGTGCCTTCACCTCGGCGACCTCCCCCGGCGTCACTTGGCGGCACGCGAGTTCGCCGGCGAGTGCCTCGAGCGCACCCATCACTTCGAAGCTCTCGCGGATGTCGTCGTCGGACAGCGAGACGACCTGCGCGCCGCGATTGGGCTGCAGTTCGACCAGATGCTCGGCGGCGAGCAGGCGGAACGCCTCGCGCAGCGGCGTGCGCGACGCGCCCAGCCGGTCGCACAGCGCGCGCTCGTTCAGGCGCGTGCCGGGCGGCAGTTCGCCCTCGATGATCATTTCGCGGAGGCGGTCGGCGAGCGCGTCGGCGAGCGTCGAGGCGCCGCCGGCAGCCGCTGGCGGGGCCAGCGGGACCGGGGTCAGGTTGTCTGGTGCGTTCACTTTGGTATACCGAACAATGCGTACAAGGAAAACGCCCAACCGGTCATCGGGACGGCGCTTTCACGTATTTCCGCTCTGAGAAAGCATAGTCCCGCGCCAGCACACCGGTTGGCCGGGCTTGCGGCCGACCGCGGGATTTGGTTAGGATGCGTTTTGTATACCAAATCGGGCCGCCCGGCCAGACTCCATGCTCGAACTCGACAGCCATCATTCCGGTCGCCACTTCCTGCAGATTCCCGGACCGACCAATGTCCCGGACCGCGTGCTGCGCGCGATCGACCATCCGACGATCGATCACCGCGGCCCCGAGTTCGGCAAGCTCGGCAAGACCGTGCTCGCCGGGATGAAGAAGGTGTTCCAGACCGAGCAGGACGTCATCATCTATCCCGCGAGCGGCACCGGCGCGTGGGAGTCGGCGCTGGTCAACACGCTGTCGCCCGGCGATCGCGTGATGATGGCCGAGACCGGCCAGTTCGCGACGCTGTGGAAGAAGCTCGCCGAGCGGCTGCAGCTTGTCGTGGACTTCCTGCCCGGCGACTGGCGCCAGGGTGTGGCGGCGAGCGAGATCGAAAAGCGACTCCGCGCCGACACGGGACACGCCATCAAGGCGGTGTGCGTCGTGCACAACGAGACCTCGACCGGCGTGACGACGAACGTTCCGTCGATCCGCGCCGCGATCGACCGCGCCGGCCATCCCGCCCTGCTGCTGGTCGACACCATCTCGTCGCTCGGCTCGATCGACTACCGCCACGACGAGTGGGGCGTCGACGTCACGGTCGGCGGCTCGCAGAAGGGCCTGATGCTGCCGCCGGGGCTGTCGTTCAACGCGGTCAGCCGCAAGGCGATGGACGCCTCGGCGAACGCGAAACTGCCACGTTCCTACTGGGACTGGAAGGAGATGCTGGCGGCGAACGCCACCGGCTACTTCCCGTACACGCCCGCGACCAACCTGCTCTACGGCCTGCACGAGGCGCTCGACATGCTGTTTGCCGAGGGCCTGCCCAACGTCTTCGCGCGCCACGACCGCTTCGCCGAGGCGACGCGGCGCGCGGTGCGCGCCTGGGGCCTCGAGATCCTGTGCGTCAACCCGGCCGAGTACAGCTCGTCGCTGACCGCGGTGCTGATGCCCGAGGGCCACAACGCCGACGCGTTCCGCAGGATCGTGCTCGAGCGCTTCAACATGTCGCTCGGCCAGGGCCTGGGCAAGGTGTCCGGCAAGATCTTCCGCATCGGCCACCTCGG
>JBFZCF010000035.1:0-14031 GCA_041308065.1 Burkholderiales bacterium | reverse complement strand
GTACGGCTATCTTGCGAAGCAGTTCACGATCTTCGGCCAGCACGTGCACATCGGCTGCACCGACGGCGACAGCGCGATGTACCTGCTGCACGCGCTCGGCCGCTACGTCCCGCACGTCATCGCGCTGGCCGCCTCGTCGCCGTTTCTTCGACAAGGTGCGCGACGTCAAGGTGGTCGAGAGCATGAAGGACTTCTACTGGGACATCCGGCCGAAGCCCGAGTACGGCACGATCGAGGTGCGGGTGTTCGACACCCCGCTGACGGTCGAGAAGGCGGCCGCGCTGGCCGCCTACGTGCAGGCGCTCGCCCGGCGGCTGCTGATCGAACGCCCGATCGTCGTCGACGACGACCTGTACCTCACCTACAGCTACAACCGTTTCCAGGCCTGCCGTTTCGGCATGGACGGCCTCATCATCGATCCGGCCACGCGCGAGCACGTGACGATCCACCAGGACATCGTGGCGACCTGCGAGAAGCTGGCAGTCGACGCCCAGGAACTGCAGTCGTCCGCGGCGCTCGACCAGGTCGCGCTCTGGGCGCGCGAGCGCCTGAACGACGCGCGCTGGATGCGCGAGCAGTACGCCCAGACCGAATCCCTAGCGGACCTGATGTGGAAGCAGAGCCAGTACTTCAGGACCGGGGCGTAGGCGGCCCGGCGTCGAAGGTCGAGCCGTCGCTGCAGTCGGCGGCGATCCAGCCGCCGCTGCGCATCGGCGTGTCGGCCCGCATCCTGCATCCCGAAGGCGCGGCGGCGCTCGGCTTTCGCGGCAAGACCCTGCAGTATCTCGAGACTTCGGTTGCGCACTGGCTGATGGCGCACGGCGCGCTCGTGTTCATGGTGCCGACGCTGGAAGCGCAATCGAGCCTGCGGCGCTCCAGCGTGTCGATGCGCGACTACGTCAAGTCGCTCGACGGCCTGGTCCTGCAGGGAGGCGCCGATGTCAGCCCGGAGACGTACCACGAGCAGCCGCTGCGGCCGGAGTGGAACGGCGACCGCGTGCGGGACATGTACGAGGTCGAGATGCTGTGGGCCTTCGTCTTCGAGCAGAAGCCGGTGCTGGGCATCTGCCGCGGCCTGCAGCTGATCAACGTCGCGCTCAACGGTTCGCTGTACCAGGACATCCCGACCGAACTGCCCGAGGCGATCCGGCACGTCGACACGGCGCTCTACGACACGCTGCATCACGACGTCGAGCTCCAGCCGGACTCCCTGCTGAGCCGGCTCTACGGCGGCGACGCGCGGCTGCGCGTCAACAGCATCCATCACCAGTGCATCAAGCAACTGGGCAACGGCCTGGTGGTCGAGGCCCGATCCCCGGCCGACGGCGTCATCGAGGCCGTGCGGTGGACCGGATCGAGCTTCGTCATGGGCGTCCAGTGGCACCCGGAATTCCACGCCTCGCACAAGGGCGACCTGCTGGACAGCGGGCCTGTGGTCTCCAACTTCCTGCACGAGTGCGCCCGGCGGCGCAGCGCGGCGGGCCGGCCGGTGCGGCGCTGAGGTACTTCGGCGCGCTCGCGTCACCTGCGCACTGAAGTCACCTGCGCGCCGACCGCGCTGCGGGGCACCGCCACTCCGCGCGACTCGGCGGCGGTCGCCCGCTGCTCTGCTGAGCTTCTTGCGGGCCCGCAGCTTTCGGAGTGATGCCCGCGTGTGCGCGTGCAGAGTGCCTTCCGGCGTATGGGGTGCTCGGCCCGCCACCCGGCTGACTGGCCACGCCCGCCCAGGCGCAGGAGCCCCAGGAGACGATCCCCTTTGGTGTTCGATCGAACGCGCTCGACTGGCCCGTTCGCCTACGAATCAACCAGCGGGTCGCTAAGCGCTAGACCGCCGCGTGCCAGCGCCGCTGCACGACGCGGAACCGGTTGGCGACGAACGCCGAGTCGGTGTAGCTCGCGTTCGCAGCCGGGTTCGCGCCGGTCGCGTGGAAGTCCGAGAAGGCGGCGGACTGGTTCACGTACACGTTGCCGGTCAGGTTGATCGACAGCGAGACGCCGGCGCGCAATGTCGCCTCGGTCATCGCGTCGACGACCTCCTGGTTCATCGAGTACAGGCCCACGGTCAGCGCGCCGTGCTCCTTCACCGCGCGTTCGGAAAGCGCGACGGCGGCCTTCCAGTCGCGCGCCTTCACGACGAAGCTGATCGGGCCGAAGCGCTCCTGCATGAACACCGCTTCGTTCACGGCATCGCTCTTCAGCAGCATCGGCGTGCGCACGTTCGCATTGGGGAAGTCGGGATGGTCGATCTTCCTCGACGGCAGCACGACCTCCGCGAGCTGCGCCGCTTCATCGATGCGCGCGAGCGTGTCGGGTGACTGGATTGCGCCGAGGACGGCGGTGGCCACCGCGGGATCGGCCAGGAACTTGCTGACCGCCGCGCCGAGGTCGGCTGCGATCTGGTCGAAGCTCTTGTGCCCTTCGTCAGTCTCGATCCCGCCGGCCGGCACGAAGATGTCCTGCGTCGTCGTGCACATCTGACCGGAGTACAGGCTCAGCGTGAACGCGAGGTTGCGCAGCATCGCCTTGTAGCTGTCGGTCGACTCGATCACGACGTTGTTCACGCCGGCGAGTTCCGCGTAGACCTGCGCCTGCCGCGCGTGGTCCATCAGCCAGCGGCCGAAGGCGTTGCTGCCGGTGAAGTCGATCGACCTCACGGCGGGGTTGGTCGCCAGCGCCTGCGTCTGCTTCGGATCATCGGTGACGGCGAGCGTCACGAGGTTCGGATCGAGTCCGCTTTCCTGCAGCACGTCGCGGATGATCTTCACGCTGATCGCCGCCGGCAGCACCGCGTTGGGGTGCGGCTTCACGATCACCGGATTGCCGGTGACGAGCGCGGCGAACAGGCCGGGGTACGTGTTCCACGTCGGGAAGGTGCCGCAGCCGATCACCAGCGCGACGCCGCGGCCGACGACCTCGAAGCGCTTCTCCATCACGATCGGCGGGTTCTTGCCCTGCGGCTTCTCCCAGCGCGCCTCGGCGGGCACCTCGCTCATCGCGCGGTACGCGTACGCCACCGCCTCGAGCCCGCGATCCTGCGCGTGCGGGCCGCCGGCCTGGAACGCCATCATCCAGCCCTGGCCCGTGGTGTGCATCACCGCGTAGCCGATCTCGAAGCTGGCCTTGTTGATGCGGGCGAGCGCCTCGAGGCACACGCCGGTGCGGCCGTCGACGCCGAACTTCTGCCACGCGGCCATCGCGGCGAGGCCGGCGTCGACCAGCGCCTGCGGATCGCACTTCGGATACTTCACGTCGAGCGGCACGCCGTACGGCGACTGCTCGGTGGCGATCCAGCCGGTGATGCCGGGCTGCTCGAGCTCGAACCTCGTGCCTGCGTACGCGGCGGCCTTCGCCTTGCCGTCGTCGTGCGCCGTTTCACCGTAGACCTTGGGGCTCGGCTGCTCGGGGTACGGCGACCAGAAGCCGCGGGTGCGGATGGCGGAGAGCGCGCCGTCGAGGGTGGCGCGGTGCTTCTCGAATAGGGGATGGGTCAACGGAACCTCCAGGGCAATTCGAAGGCAACAAGAGGGCAACAACGGGGCCGGCGGCGTGGTGCGTGCTGCGGGGCCGCCCCGAGACTTGTCTTGCGGGAACGACCGACGGTACTATCGATTGAACGGCCGGTCAACGAAATGGCGGCGGCTCTCGACAGCACGCGCCAGGCCCGGCCGAGGAGACATTCCCGATGGTGCATTCGTTCGAGACTGTCCGCCTCGATGTGGCGGACGGTGTGGCAACGCTGACGCTCAACCGGCCCGACCGGCTGAACAGTTTCACGACCGCGATGCACGGCGAAGTGCGCGCCGCGCTCGACGCCGTCGTCGCCGACCCGGAGGTCCGCTGCTTCGTGCTGACCGGCGCGGGGCGGGGCTTCTGTGCGGGGCAGGACCTGTCGGACCGCGCGGTGGCGCCCGGCGCGGCGCCGGTCGACCTCGGCACCTCGATCGCGACCTACTACAAGCCGCTGCTGCTGCGGCTGCGCGCGCTCGACATGCCGACGATCTGCGCGGTCAACGGCGTGGCGGCCGGCGCGGGCGCCAACATCCCGTTCGCGTGCGACCTCGTGTTCGCCGCGAAGTCGGCCGCGTTCATCCAGTCGTTCGCGAAGATCGGCCTCGTGCCCGACTGCGGCGGCACCTGGTGGCTGCCGCGGCTGGTCGGTCCGGCGCGGGCGATGGGGCTCGCGCTGCTCGGCGACAAGCTTCCGGCCGCGCAGGCCGAGGCGTGGGGCCTGATCTGGCGCTGCATCGAGGACGACGCACTGATGCCCACCGTGATGTCCGTCGCGAAGCAGCTCGCCGCCGGCCCGACCCGCGGCTATGTGCGCACGCGCCAGGCGATGGAGGGCGCGATGCAGCTGCCGCTGGCGGCGGCGCTCGACGTCGAATGCGACTTCCAGCGCGAACTCGGGGGGTCGGACGACTATCGCGAAGGCGTGGCCGCCTTCATGGAAAAACGCCCGCCGCGTTTCCTTGGACATTGAGTGTGGACAGTGAGCGCCGACAGTGAGGATCGGATGACCGACCAGGCCCTCGACCGCAGCGTGGTGGTTGGCGTCATCGGCGCCGGCGCGATGGGCGCCGGCATCGCGCAGGTCGCGGCACAGGCCGGCCATCGCGTGCTGATGGTCGATGCGCAGCCCGGCGCAGTGGAGCGTGCGATCGCGCAGGCCGCCAGTGCGCTGCAGGCGCTCGCCGACAAGGGCAAGGTGCCGGCAGAGCACGCCGTCGCGATCCCGGCGCGCCTGCGTGCCGCCACGCTGCCCGAGCTCGCCGAGTGCGGCCTCGTGATCGAGGCGATCGTCGAGGACATGGAGGTCAAGCGCGGCCTGTTCCGCGACCTCGAAGGCATCGTCGGCGCGCACTGCATTCTCGCCACCAACACGTCGTCGCTGTCGGTCACCGCGATGGCCGCCGGGCTGAAGCGGCCGGAGCGCGTGGTCGGGATGCACTTCTTCAACCCGCCGACGCGCATGCGGCTGGTCGAGGTGATCAGCGGAGTGGAGACCGCGCCGGAGGTCGCGCAGCGCGTCTTCCGCACGTCGGAGGCGTGGGGCAAGCACGCCGCGTACGCGAAGTCGACGCCGGGCTTCATCGTCAACCGCATCGCGCGGCCCTTCTACGGCGAGGCGTGGCGCGCCTACACCGAGGGCGCGGCAGATCCCGCCACGATCGACGCCATCGTGCGCGACTGCGGCGGCTTCCCGATGGGCCCGTTCGAGCTGATGGACCTGATCGGCCACGACGTCAACTTCGCCGTGACGAAGTCCGTGTTCGACGCGACCTTCGGCGAGCGACGCTACGCGCCGTCGCTGGCGCAGCAGGAACTCGTGCGCGCGGGACGGCTGGGCCGCAAGACCGGGCGCGGCATCTACGACTACCGGGCCGGTGCCGCGAAGCCGGCGCCCGCGGTCGAGTCCGGTGCCGAGCCGGTCAGGCGCGTCATCGCCGTCGGCTCGCTCGGGATCGCGACCCCGATCATCACGCGGCTGGAGCGGGCCGGCATCGACGTGGTCCGCGTGCAGGGACCGCGCGAGGCGCAGCTGCCGTCGTCGGGCTGGCTCGAGATCGGACCGGCGCACGTGATGATGACCGACGGCCGGCCGGCGACGCGCCGCGCGATGGAAGACGCGCACGAGCACCTCGTGCTGTTCGACCTCGCGCTCGACTACGCGACCACGCCGCGGCTCGGCCTGGCGCGCGCCGACCAGTGCGGCATGGGCGCGTTCCGCACCGTGTGCGCGACACTCGGCCTCGCGGGATTCGAGTGCTCACCGCTCGACGACGTGGCCGGACTTGTAGTGCTGCGGCTGAACGCGATGCTGGTCAATGAGGCCGCGGACGCGGTGGCGCACGGCATCTGCAGCGCGGACGCGATCGACGTCGCGATGCGCTACGGCGTCAACTATCCGCGCGGGCCGATGGAGTGGTCTGAACAGGTCGGGCTGCAGGTGTTCGCGCGCGCGCTCGCCAACCTGCGCGAGCACTACGGCGAGGAGCGCTACCGCACCTCCGCGCTGATCACCCGCAAGGGCTACACCGGCGCGGGGTTCCACGGATGAAGCACGCAACGGCACAACAGCAGCACGCAACCAGGAGCGACATGGACCCCCACGCGATCGCGGAGGCCGTGCGGCACGGCATGTTCGAGAACGACGCCGCGTCGAAGGCGATGGGCATGCAGGTCGAGGAGGTCGGTCCGGGCTTCGCGCGGGTCTCGATGATCGTGCGGCCCGAGATGCTCAACGGCTTCCGGATCTGCCATGGCGGGCTGATCACGACGCTCGCGGACTCGGCGTTCGCCTTCGGCTGCAACAGCTACAACGAGATGACGGTGGCCTCGGGCATCGTCGTCGACTTCCTGGCCCCGGCCCACGAGGGCGACCGCCTCGTCGCCGAGTGCCACGAGGTCTCGCGCACCGGCCGCACCGGCGTGTACGACATCAAGGTCACCAACCAGCACGGCAAGACCGTGGTCGTGATGCGCGGCCGCTCGCACACGATCAAGGGCAAGCCGGTCGTGAACCTCTGAACGGGAGCCACGCGATGCCGTCGAAGAAGCCGCACCCGTCCGAGCTCGAGCCGATCGAGCGCGCCAGCCGTTCCGAGCTGCAGGCGCTGCAGCTCGAACGCCTGCGCTGGTCGCTCGCCCACGCCTACGAGAACGTGCCGCACTACCGCGCGACGTTCGACGCGGCCGGCGTGAAGCCGTCCGACCTGAAGACGCTGGCGGACCTGGCGAAGTTTCCGTTCACCCTGAAGAAGGACCTGCGCGACAACTACCCGTTCGGGATGTTCGCGGTGCCGCGCGAGAAGGTGTCGCGGCTGCACGCGTCGAGCGGCACGACCGGCAAGCCGACCGTGGTCGGCTACACGGCGAAGGACATCGACACCTGGGCGACCGTGATGGCGCGTTCCATCCGCGCGGCGGGCGGGCGCGCGGGCGACATCGTCCACGTGTCGTACGGCTACGGGCTGTTCACGGGCGGGCTCGGCGCGCACTACGGCGCGGAGCGGCTGGGCTGCACGGTCATCCCGATCTCCGGCGGCATGACCGAGCGGCAGGTGCAGGTCATCCAGGACTTCAAGCCCGACATCATCATGGTGACGCCCTCGTACATGCTGGCGATCGCCGAGGAGATGGAGCGGCAGGGGGTCGACCCGAAGAAGTCGTCGCTGAAGATCGGCATCTTCGGCGCCGAGCCGTGGACGCCCGCGATGCGCGACGCGATCGAGGCGAAGACCTCGCTCGACGCGATCGACATCTACGGCCTGTCCGAGATCATCGGCCCCGGGGTCGCGCAGGAGTGCGTCGAGACCAAGGACGGCCTCACGGTCTGGGAGGATCACTTCTATCCGGAGATCATCGATCCGGACACCGGCGAGGTGCTGCCCGAGGGCGAGAAGGGCGAACTGGTCTTCACGTCGCTCACCAAGGAAGCGCTGCCGATGATCCGCTACCGCACGCGCGACCTGACGCGGCTGCTGCCGCCCACCGCGCGGTCGATGCGACGCATCGAGAAGATCACCGGCCGCTCGGACGACATGCTGATCATCCGCGGCGTGAACCTGTTCCCGACGCAGATCGAGGACCTGATCCTGAGGCAGCCCGAACTCGAGCCGTACTACACGCTCGAGGTGACGCGGCCCGGCAACCTCGACGAACTGACGGTCCACGTCGAGATGGGAACGGGCCTGGCCAACGGCAGCCACGAGGCGCGCCACGCCGCCGCGCAGAAACTCGAACACAACATCAAGGCCTACATCGGGATCTCGGCGGAAGTCGCGCTGGCGTCGCCGATGGGGCTCGAACGATCGGTGGGCAAGGCGAAGCGGATCATCGATCGCCGCCCGAAGCAGTGACGCCCGCAGCAGGAAGGAGCAGCCATGTACACACAGGCGATGGACATTCCGTCCCCGGACCGCGACGACGCGGTGCGCGGCGGCCCGCGTTCGCTCGTCGATCAGCAGCGCGACGCCGCGTACGAAGCCGAGTTCGACGCACGGGTCGCGCGCGGGGAGTTCGTCGAGGCGAAGGACTGGATGCCCGAGGGGTATCGCAAGACCCTCGTGCGCCAGATCAGCCAGCACGCCCACAGCGAGATCGTCGGCATGCTGCCCGAGGGCAACTGGATCACGCGCGCGCCCACGCTCAAGCGCAAGGCCATCCTGCTCGCCAAGGTGCAGGACGAGGGCGGACACGGCATGTACCTGTACGCGGCGGCCGAGACGCTCGGCGTGGCGCGCGACGATCTCGTCGACGCGCTGCACTCGGGCAAGGCCAAGTACTCGTCGATCTTCAACTACCCGACGCTGAACTGGGCCGACATCGGCGTGATCGGCTGGCTGGTCGACGGCGCGGCGATCATGAACCAGATCCCGCTGTGCCGCTGCTCGTACGGCCCGTACGCGCGCGCCATGATCCGCATCTGCAAGGAGGAGTCCTTCCACCAGCGCCAGGGCTACGACCTGCTGCTGACGATGATGAAGGGCACCGCAGATCAGCGCGCGATGGTGCAGGACGCGGTGAACCGCTGGTGGTGGCCGTCGCTGATGATGTTCGGCCCGCACGACAAGGACTCCGTGCACTCGGGCGACTCGATCAGGTGGGGCATCAAGCGCATCAGCAACGACGACCTGCGGCAGAAGTTCGTCGACGCCACCGTGCCGCAGGCCAGGGTGCTCGGCATCACGCTCCCGGATCCGGACCTGCGCTTCAACGAGGAGCGCGGCCACTGGGACTTCGGGACGATCGACTGGAGCGAGTTCTGGAACGTGGTCAACGGCCACGGCCAGTGCAACCGCGAACGCCTCGCCGACCGCGTGCAGGCATGGGAAGACGGCGCGTGGGTGCGTGAAGCGGCCCTGGCGCACGCCGAGAAACAGCGCCGGCGTGACCGGCTCGCCGCATAGAACGAGGGGAAATCAGATGACCGAAGCAAGCCGCCAGTGGCCTCTCTGGGAGGTGTTCATCCGCAGCAAGAACGGCCTCGACCACAAGCACTGCGGCAGCGTGCACGCGCCGGACGCGCGCATGGCGCTGCAGAACGCGCGCGACGTCTACACGCGACGCATGGAAGGCGTAAGCATCTGGGTGGTGCGCGCCGATCACATCGTCGCCAGCGACCCGGACGCCAAGCCCGAGATGTTCGACCCGGCCGAGGACAAGATCTACCGGCACCCGACCTTCTACACGCTGCCCGACGAAGTCAACCACATGTAGGCGCCGCGATGACCTCCGCCACCAAGACCCTTCCCGCGCACCTCGACTACGTCCTGCGCATCGCCGACACCTCGCTGATCCTCGGCCAGCGTCTGGCCGAGTGGTGCGGCCACGGGCCGGTGATCGAGGAAGACATCGCGCTGACCAACATCGCGCTGGACCTCGTCGGCCAGGCGCGCCTGATGCTGACGCACGCGGGCGCGCTCGAAGGGCAGGGGCGCGACGAGGACCAGCTGGCATTCCTGCGGCGCGAGCCCGAGTTCCGCAACCTGACGATCGTCGAGTTGCCCAATGGCGACTTCGGCCGGACCATCCTGCGCAACTTCCTCGTCGCGGCATGGCAGAGGGAGCTCTATCAGGCGCTCGCGAAGTCGAGCGACACGGAACTCGCCGCGATCGCCGCCAAGAGCCTGAAGGAGACGCGTTACCACGTGCAGCACGCGTCCGACTGGGTGATCCGGCTCGGCGACGGCACCGAGGAGTCGCATCGCCGGATGCAGGCCGCGGTCGACGTGCTGTGGCCGTACACCGCCGAGTTCTTCAGCGCGACGCCGACCGACGACGTCGCGGTGGCGACGTCGGTCGGACCCGCCTGGCCGTCGCTCGAGCCGGCGTGGACCGCCGCCGTCACGCCGGTGCTGGAAGTGGCGACCCTGAAGGTCCCCGCCCGCACCCCGTTCCTGACGCGCGGCAAGCTCGGCATGCACAGCGAGCACTTCGGCCACCTGCTGGCCGAGATGCAGTACCTGCAGCGCGCCTATCCCGGCGGAACCTGGTGATGCTGACGACCGCCCAGGCCTGGGACATCCTCGCCCGCGTGCCGGACCCGGAGATCCCCGCGATCTCCGTGACCGAGCTCGGCATCGTGCGGGACGTGCAGGCGGTGGAGGAAGGCGTCGACGTCGTCGTGACGCCGACCTACTCCGGCTGCCCGGCGACCGAGGTGATCGAGCGCTCGATCCGCGAGGCGTTGTCGGCCGCCGGAGCGCGCGACGTCCGCGTGCGCCAGCAGCTGTCGCCCGCGTGGAGCACCGACTGGATCGCCGAGGACGCGCGCGAGCGGCTGCGCGCCTACGGCATCGCGCCGCCGGGCGAGCGGCCGGTGGGCGGCGTGCAGCCCTTGTCCTTCGTGCCGCGCGTGGCCTGCCCGCGCTGCGGCAGCGCCGACACCGAGCGCCTGTCGCAGTTCGGATCCACCGCATGCAAGGCGCTGTACCGCTGCCGCGCCTGCCGCGAGCCCTTCGAATACTTCAAACCCCTCTAGATGACCCCACGATTCCATCCACTCCGCATCGCGGAGGTCCGGCGCGAGACACCCGAGTGCGTCAGCCTGAAGTTCGACGTGCCCGACGGGCTTGCCGACGAGTACCGGTTCACGCAAGGCCAGCACCTCGCGCTGCGCGCGACGCTCGACGGCGAGGAACTGCGGCGTTCGTACTCCGTGTGCTCCGGATGCGACGACGGCGAACTGCGCGTGGCCGTGAAGAAGGTGCCGGGCGGGCGCTTCTCGGTCTGGGCCAACGAGGCGCTGCAGCCCGGCGATGCGATCGACGTGATGACGCCCGAAGGCCGCTTCTTCACGCCGTTGTCACCCGAGCACGACAAGCACTACGTCGCGTTCGTCGCCGGCAGCGGCATCACGCCGGTGCTGTCGCTGATCCGCACGACGCTGGCGCGCGAGCCGCGGTCGCGCTTCACGCTCGTCTACGGCAACCGCCGGCAGGCCTCCGTGATGTTCCACGAGGCGCTCGAGGACCTGAAGGACCGCTACCTGACGCGCTTCGCGCTGTTCAACGTGTTCTCGCGCGAGGAGCAGGACATCGAGCTGTTCAACGGCCGGCTCGACGGCGCGAAGGCGCGGGCCTTCCTGGCGACGCTGCTGCCGGTCGACTCGATCGACGAGGCCTTCGTGTGCGGACCGGCGACGATGATCGACGACGTCGAGCACGCGCTGGTCGAGGCCGGCGTGCCGCGGGCCCATGTCCACGTCGAGCGCTTCGGCGTGCCGGGTGCCGCGACGACGGCGCCGGTGGACGACGCCGACGCCGCGCAGGCGCGCATCGGCATCGTGATCGACGGCGTGCGTCGCGAGATCGACTTCCATCCGGGCCAGCACTCGATCCTCGACGCCGGCCGCGCGTCCGGCCTCGACCTGCCGTACTCGTGCAAGGGCGGCATGTGCAGCACCTGCCGCGGCAAGCTGCTCGAGGGCCAGGTGAAGATGGCGAAGAACTACGCGCTCGAGCCGCACGAGGTCGCGGCGGGGTTCGTGCTCACCTGCCAGTCGTATCCGCTCTCCGAGCGGGTGCTGATCTCGTACGACGAGCGCTGAGCCGATGGCGCGCACCAAGGCGGCCGGCTTCGACGCGCAGCGCGCGGCGATCCGCGACGCCGCGACGCGGCTGTTCGCCGACAAGGGCTACGCGTCCGCGTCGATTGCGGACCTCGCGCGCGCCTGCGGCATCTCGAAGGCGCTGATGTATCACTACTACCGCGACAAGGAAGACCTGCTTGCCGACATCGCACTGTCCTACGTCGACCGGCTGGCGACGATCGTCGACGAGGTCGCGGCACGGCAGCTGCCGCCGGCGGCGCACCTGCGGCGGCTGGTCGAAGCCTTCATGGCCGAGTACGAGCACTCGGCGGCGCGCCATCGCGTGCTGGTGCAGGACGTGAAGTACCTCGCGCGCGCGCACCGCGGCCGCGTGCTCGCGCGCCAGCGCAAGGTCGTCGACGGCTTCGCGGCGGTGATCGCGCCGCTCGCGCCCGAGGCAACGCGCGCCGGACTCGCCAAGCCGCTGACGATGATCCTGTTCGGCATGATCAACTGGACCTTCACCTGGCTGAAGGACAGCGGCCCGCTGACGTATTCCGGCATGGCGCCGCTCGTCGCAGACTTGTTTCTCGGTGGCATCGGCCGCGTGCGACTCGGCGATGCGCCATCGACACGGCCGCGCCGCCGGCGCGCGGCGGGCGCTCCTTCCCTGAAAGCGATCGCATGAACGACGTCTTCCTGTGTGACGGCATCCGCACGCCGATCGGCCGCTACGGCGGCGCGCTCGCGTCGGTGCGCGCCGACGACCTGGCCGCGATCCCGCTGAGGGCACTGGTGGAGCGTAACCCGGGCGTCGACTGGGCCGCGGTCGACGATGTCTATTACGGCTGCGCCAACCAGGCCGGCGAGGACAACCGCAACGTGGCGCGCATGGCGCTGCTGCTCGCCGGCCTGCCGGTCGACGTGCCGGCCGCGACCGTGAACCGCCTGTGCGGATCGAGCATGGAGGCGATCGCGATCTGCGCCCGCGCCATCGCGGCGGGCGAGGCCGGACTGATGATCGCCGGCGGCGTCGAGAGCATGACGCGCGCTCCGTTCGTGATGCCGAAGGCCGACAGCGCCTTCGCGCGGGCGAATGCGGTGTACGACACGACGATCGGCTGGCGCTTCGTCAATCCGCTGATGAAGAAGCAGTACGGCATCGACTCGATGCCCGAGACCGCCGAGAACGTGGCCGCGGAGTTCGGCATCGCGCGCGCCGACCAGGATGCGTTCGCGCTGCGATCGCAGCAGCGCTGTGCCGCGGCGCAGGCGCGCGGCTACTTCCAGGGCGAGATCGCGCCGGTGACGGTCCGGGGCCGCAAGGGCGACACGGTGGTCGCCGCGGACGAGCATCCGCGCGAAACGACGCTGGAGGCGCTGGCGAAGCTCGCGCCGATCGTGAAGCCGGACGGCACGGTGACCGCGGGCAACGCCTCGGGCGTCAACGACGGCGCCATCGCGACGCTGATCGCCGGTGAGGCCGCCGTCGCGAAGTACGGACTGACGCCGATCGCCCGCATCCGCGGGGCGGCAACGGCCGGCGTTGCGCCGCGGATCATGGGCATCGGGCCCGCGCCCGCATCCGAGAAGCTGCTGGCGCGGCACGGACTGAAGATCACGGACATCGACGTGATCGAGCTGAACGAGGCTTTCGCCGCGCAGGGCCTGGCCGTCACCCGCCGACTCGGCCTGGCGGACGACGCGGCGCACGTGAACCCGAACGGCGGCGCGATCGCGCTCGGGCACCCGCTCGGCGCGTCCGGGGCGAGGATCACGCTGACCGCCGCGCGCCAGCTGGCCGCCACCGGCGGCCGCTACGCGCTCGCCACGATGTGCATCGGCGTCGGGCAGGGAATCGCCCTGCTTGTTGAAAGGGTCTGATTTTGTTCTCATTCGCTTCCCCACCGCGTTGGCCCGGCTCACCTTCCTCCGGCCACCGTTCCATTCATAAGAGAAGAGGAGACTCATGAAATTCACCACCAGGCTGTTGGCCACCCTCCTGGCCGCCGTTGGTGCCAGCGCGGCGTTGGCGCAGGACATCAAGGTCGGCGTGAACGTTTCCGCAACGGGCCCGGCGGCATCGCTCGGCATCCCGGAGCGCAACACGTTCGCCCTGATGCCGCAGACGATTGGCGGCAAGAAGGTCCAGTACATCGTCCTCGACGACGCGTCGGACACGACGACCGCGGTGAAGAACACCCGCAAGCTGATCACCGAAGACAAGGTCGACGTGATCGTCGGTTCCACGATCACGCCGAACTCGCTGGCGATGATCGACGTCGTGGCCGAAACCGAGACGCCGATGATCTCGATGGCCGCATCGGCCCGCATCGTCGACCCGGTCGACGCCAAGCGGCGCTGGGTCTTCAAGACGCCGCAGAACGACCAGCAGATGGCGTTCGTCATCGTTTCGCACATGCTGGAGCAGGGCGTGAAGACGGCGGGCTTCATCGGCTTCGCCGACGCCTACGGCGAAGGCTGGTGGAACGAGTTCA
>JBFZCF010000034.1:0-13987 GCA_041308065.1 Burkholderiales bacterium | reverse complement strand
CAGCCCGCGCGCACTGCATCGACGATCGCGCCCGCGAGCCGCTCGTACGCGGCGGCGTCGACGCGACCGCTGGGATTCGCGGTGGCATTGACGGCGACGGTCACGTCCGCGCCGCGCCGCTCGGCCGCCTCGATGAACGCGCCGAGCGCGGTGCGCCCGCCCCGCGCCTGGCGATGCGCGGCCTCGCCAAAGGTCGGCCCGTCCGGGCCGAACGAGGCGAGCGGCGTCGGCACCGTCGAGAAGGTGTTGGTCTCGTGATTGAGGCGGGCGGCGACGATCTTCATCGGGCGAGGCTGGTCGGGTGCTTCAGTGGGCGCGCCGGAGCACGCGGCCCGCGCGCGCGCCCGTGGCGCGTCCGGCGTGCCACGCCAGTGCGCCGCTCACGTACACGGAGTGGATGCCGGCGGCCGGCGTCCTGGGCTGCGCAAAGGTGGCGGCGTCGGCGATGCGGGCGGGATCGAACGCGACGAGGTCCGCCGCCAGTCCCGGCGCGATGCGACCGCGCCCGGCCAGGCGAAAGCGGTCGGCCGGCAGGCCGGTCATCCGGTGCACCGCCTCTTCCAGCGTGAACAGGTGGCGCTGCCGGGCGTAGTGCCCGAGCACGCGCGGGAACGCTCCCCACAGCCGCGGGTGCGGAAACGCGTCGTGCGGCAGGCCGTCGGAGCCGATCATCGTCCCGGGATGCGCGAGGATGCGTTCGACGTCGGCCTCGTCCATCGAGAAGTAGATCGCGCCGGCGGGCTGCAGCGCGTCGATCATGGCGTCGACCGCGAGGCCGTCGGCGGCGGCGAGCTCGTCGAGGTAGCGTCCGGCGGCCTCGGGCCGCGCCTTCGACCACGCGATCAGCACCCGCTGCGCCTGCGCGGCGGCGTCCTTGCGCAGCACCGTCGACGACGCGGTGTACGGGTAGCAGTCGAGGCACACGTCGCGCGTGCGGCGCGCCTCGTCGAGCAGCGCGAGGGTCTCGCGCGAGCGGCCGAAGTTCGCGCGGCCGATCACCTTGTGGTGCGAGAGCACCTGCCTCACGCCGAGGTGGCCGGCGATCTCCATCGCCTCGGTCATCGACTCGAGCACGCGCTCGCCCTCGTCGCGGATGTGCGAGGCGATCAGCGCGCCGGTGCCGCGCAGCGGCTCGAACACCTGGCGGATCTCGTCGGCGGTGGCGGCATTCGCGGGCGCGTAGTAGGTGCCCGTCGACGCGCCGATCGCGCCCGCCGCCAGCGCCTCGGCGACGCCGGCCTGCATCGCGGCGATCTCGGCAGGCGTCGCGGGCCGGTCGAGCGCGCTCATCGCCATCACGCGCAGGGTCGTGTGGCCGACGAGCGCGGCGCAGTTGATCGCGGGCGGCTGCGCCTCGAGCGCCGCGAAGTAGTCGCGGAAGGAGCCGAAGCGCTGCGACGGCAGCTCGGCCGCATCGGCGGCGACGAGGTTCAGCGGCGGCACCGCCGCCCGGTTGCCGAGCGGCGCCAGGCTGACGCCGCAGTTGCCGGTCACGACCGTCGTGACGCCCTGGCTGAGCTTGGGCGTCATCGACGGGTCGACGAGCAGCAGGCGGTCGTCGTGCGTGTGGACGTCGATGAACCCGGGCGCGACCGCCAGGCCGTGGAGGTCGATCACCTCGGCCCCTGCCCCGGCAGCAGCGGCGTCGAATCCCGCGATCACGCCATCGCGCAGCACGACGTCGGCGCGCCGCGCCGGCGCGCCGGTCCCGTCGATCACCAATCCGCCACGTAGAACTACGCTGCTTGCTGGCATGTTTCCCTTGTCGTTCGGCTCCGTGTAGTCTGTCCCTTCGCTTCACGCTCGGCAAATCGCGGCGCTCGCGCGCTGCACGCAGACGGCGCATCCGTGCACCGCTTTGGTGGATACGCTGCAGACGGGGCCACGAACCCCGCGCGCTGCCGCCGAGTGATGGACCGTCCGCGCTCGCTCTGGAACGTTTCTTGCGTTGAAGACGCCCTGTTGCGCCGAACGCAGTGCCGGGCGATCGGTCCCTGTTTCACTTCTGAGGAGGAGACGTAAGTGATGAGCATGCGTACCACCCGTTGGCAGCGTCACGGGCTTGCCCTGGCGCTCGGACTGGCGATGACCGCCAGCGTTGTGTTTTCCTCGCCCGCCCTGGCGCAGGGCAAGGTGCTGAAGTTCGTGCCGGAGGCGGACCTGCGGATCCTCGATCCGATCACCACCACCGCCTACATCACGCGCAACCATGGCTACATGGTGTACGACGTGCTGTTCGCGACCGACGCGAAGTTCCAGGTCCAGCCGCAGATGGTGGACAAGTGGGAGGTCAGCAAGGACAACCTGACCTACACGTTCACGCTGCGCGACGGCCTGAAGTTCCACGATGGCGCGCCGGTGAAGTCGGCCGACTGCATCGCCTCGGTCGAACGCTGGGCCAAGCGCGACGTCTTCGGCCAGCGGCTCGCCGAGATGACCGAGTCGTGGACGGTGGTCAACGACAAGACGTTCCGACTGAAGCTGAAGAAGCCGTTCGCGTACGTGCTCGAGTCGCTCGCCAAGCCGTCGTCGAACGTGCCGTTCATCATGCCCGAGCGCATCGCGAAGACCGACGCGAACACCGCGATCACCGATCCGACAGGCTCCGGCCCGTTCAAGATGGTCAAGGAGCAGTGGGTTCCGGGCAACAAGGTCGTGTACGTGAAGAACACCGACTACGTGCCGCGCAAGGAAGCGCCGTCCTGGGGCGCCGGCGGCAAGGTCGTGAAGGTCGACCGCGTCGAGTGGATCTACATCCCGGACGCGGCCACCGCCGCCGCCGCGCTCAACAGCGGCGAGGTCGACTGGTGGCAGCAGGTCCCGACCGACCTGATCCCGGTGCTGGCGAAGAACAAGGACGTCAAGGTCGAGAGCGTCGATCCTCTCGGCTCGATCGGCCTGCTGCGCTTCAACCACCTGCAGCCGCCGTTCAACAACGTGAAGATGCGCCAGGCCGTGCAGATGGTCGTCAACCAGAACGACTACGCGATCGCCATCGCCGGCGACCCGAAGAACGGCAAGCCGTGCGCGTCGTTCTTCACCTGCGGCACGCCGATGGCGAACACCGCGGGCTCGGAGGCACTGACCGGCAAGCGCGACTTCGACAAGGCGAAGGCGCTGGTCAAGGAGGCCGGCTACAAGGGCGAGAAGGTCATCCTGATGTCGGCCACCGACCAGCCGATCGTGCATGCGCAGGCACTCGTCACGCAGGACATCCTGAAGAAGATCGGCCTGAACGTCGAACTGGCGGCCAGCGACTGGGGCACGCTGATCACGCGCCGGGGCTCGAAGGAGCCGGTGGAGAAGGGCGGCTGGAGCGTCTTCCACACCTGGTTCGTGGGTCCGGACATCACGACGCCGGCACTCAACTCGCCGCTGCGCGGCGCCGGCGAGAAGTCCTGGTTCGGATGGCCCACCGACGCCAGGCTCGAGGAGCTGCGCGACGCGTGGTTCAACGCGCCGGACGTGGCCGCCCAGAAGAAGATCGCCGAGGACATGCAGAAGCGCGCGTTCGAGACGGTGCCCTACGTGCCGACCGCGCAGTTCATCATCCCGACCGCGTACCGCAGCAACCTGTCCGGCGTGATCATCTCGCCGGTGACGTTCATCTGGAACGTGGAGAAGAAGTAACGCCTGCCTGAATCTCGCCCCGGCGCAAGCCGGGGCGATTTCGTTTTCGCCGTGATACGGTCCCGGTTCGCCGGGACATCTGCAGGTCCCGCTCCCCCGCATGCTCCGCTACGCGCTCAAACGCCTGCTCGCGACCATCCCCGTGATGGCCATCGTGGCGCTGTTCGTCTTCTCGCTGCTGTACCTCAGCCCGGGCGACCCGGCGGCCGTCATCGCCGGCGACATCGCCACCGAGGAGGACATCGCGAAGATCCGCGCCCAGCTCGGCCTCGACCAGCCCTACCTGGTCCGGTTCGGCAGCTGGCTCGGCGATCTCGCGCGCGGCGACCTCGGCGTGTCGATCTTCACGCAGTTGCCGGTGTCGACGCTGATCGGGCAACGGATCGAGCCGACGCTGGCGCTGACGCTGTGCACGCTGATCGTCGCGGTGGGCCTCGCGGTGCCGCTCGGCGTGCTGGCCGCGGCGCGCGCCGGCGGCTGGATCGATCGCATCGTGATGGCGGTCTCGGTGCTGGGATTCTCGGTGCCGGTGTTCGTGATCGCCTACGGCCTGATCTTCACCTTCTCGGTGTGGCTCGAGTGGCTGCCTGTCCAGGGCTACCGCAGCATCACCGAAGGTTTCGTGCCGTTCATCCGGCACATGATCCTGCCGAGCCTCGCGCTCGGCCTCGTGTACATGGCGCTGATCGCCCGCATCACGCGGGCGACGATGCTCGACGTGCTCTCGCAGGACTACGTGCGGACCGCCACCGCCAAGGGCCTCGCGCCCGGCACGGTGCTCGTCCGCCACGCGCTGAAGAACGCCGCGGTGCCGATCGTCACCATCATCGGCATCGGCATCGCGCTGCTGATCGGCGGCGTGGTCGTGACCGAGACGGTGTTCGCGATTCCCGGGCTCGGGCGCCTGACGGTCGACGCCATCCTGCGGCGCGACTACCCGATCATCCAGGGCGTGACGCTGCTGTTCTCGGCGGTCTACGTGCTGGTCAACCTGCTGGTCGACCTCAGCTACTCGCTGTTCGACCCGCGGATCCGCTACTAGCATGGCCGCCATCGCCGAGGCCATCGCCGCGCCGAAGTCGGTTTCGCCGACGATCCAGCGCTTCAAGGATGCGCTGCGCCGGCACCCGACCGCGATCGCCGGCGCGATCGTGCTGGTGCTGATGATGCTGGTCGCGATCTTCGCGGCGTGGCTCGGCACGATCGACCCGCAGGCGCTGTCGCCGATCCGCCGCCTGCGTCCGATGAGCGAAGAGCACTGGTTCGGCACCGACATGCTGGGGCGCGACGTCTACAGCCGCGTCATCTACGGGACCCGCGTGTCGCTGACCGTGGGGCTCGCGGTGGCGCTGCTGGCGACGACGATCGGACTCGCCATCGGGCTGGTCACCGGCTACCTGCGCTGGCTCGACGCCGTGGTGATGCGCGTGATGGACGGCCTGATGTCGATCCCGTCGGTGCTGCTGGCGATCGCGCTGATCTCGCTGACGCGCGCCAGCCTCGAGAACGTCATCATCGCCATCGCGATCGCCGAGGTGCCGCGCGTGGTGCGCCTCGTGCGCTCGCTGGTGCTGACGCTGCGCGAGCAGCCGTACGTCGAGGCGGCGATCGCGTCCGGCACGCGGCTGCCCGCGATCCTGATGCGCCACATCCTGCCGAACACGCTCGCGCCGCTGCTGGTGCAGGCGACCTACATCTGGGCCTCGGCGATGATCACCGAGGCCATCCTGTCGTTCATCGGCGCCGGCACCCCGCCCAACATCCCGAGCTGGGGCAACATCATGGCCGAGGCGAGGAGCCTGATCCAGGTCGCGCCGACCATCCTGCTGTTCCCGGGCCTGTTCCTGTCGCTGACGGTGCTGTCGGTGAATCTTCTCGGTGACGGCCTGCGCGATGCGCTGGATCCGAGGCTGGCGAGGCGCATATAGCTTCGGGGACAGATGAACATGATCGATTTCCGCAGCTTCGAAGCGCGCATCGCTCGGCATCCATGCGCCGGGCGAGCATTCAGGAACGAGGGGGCTGGGCCTGCCCCCTCGTGCTCCCCCAGCCATGAGTGAGGGTGCTCCCGTGGCATCACTCCAACCGCTGCTGCGCGTCCAGGACCTGAAGACGCACTTCCACACGCGCGACGGCGTCGTGCGCGCGGTCGACGGCGTCAGCTTCGACGTGATGCCCGGCGAGACGCTGGCGATCGTCGGCGAGTCTGGCTGCGGCAAGAGCGTGACGGCGATGTCGATCCTGCGCCTGCTGCCGATGCCGCCGGCCCGCATCGCCGGCGGCCGCATCGAGTTCGAAGGCCGCAACCTGCTCGAGCTGTCCGAGCCGGAGATGCGCAAGGTCCGCGGCAACGCGATCTCGATGATCTTCCAGGAGCCGATGACGTCGCTCAATCCGGTGCTGACCATCGGCCGCCAGATCTCCGAGGCGCTGGTGCTGCACCGGGGCATGACGGAAAAGGCGGCGCTCGTGCGCGCGGCCGAGATGCTGCGCAAGGTCCGCATCCCGGAAGCCGAGCGGCGCCTCGCGCAGTATCCGCACGAGCTGTCGGGCGGCATGCGCCAGCGCGTGATGATCGCGATGGCGCTCGCCTGCGGCCCGCGGCTGCTGATCGCCGACGAGCCGACGACTGCGCTCGACGTCACCATCCAGGCCCAGATCCTCGAGCTGATGCACGAGCTGCGCGACGAGACCGGCGCGTCGGTCATCCTGATCACGCACGACCTCGGCGTCGTCGCCGAGATCGCCCACCGCGTCGTCGTGATGTATGCCGGCCGCAAGGTCGAGGAAGCGCCGATCGGGGAACTGTTCGCCGCGCCGCGCCATCCGTACACACGCGGGCTGCTCGGTTCGATGCCGCACCTCGGCGACTCGGTCAACGAGACCGGCAAGCGGCTGGTCGAGATCCCGGGCATGGTGCCGTCGCTGAAGGACCCCGCCCCCGGTTGCCTGTTCGCGCCGCGCTGCACGAACGCCACCGAGCGCTGCTCGCGCGAGGTCCCGCCGCTGGAGCTGCACGCGCCCGGCCACTGGGCGGCGTGCTGGAACCCGGTCGCCGCGCCGCGCTCCGCGAGGGCGACGGAGGCGACGGCATGAGCGCGCCCTCGACCGCCGGCAACGAAGTGCTGCTCGAAGTGCGCGACCTGCGCAAGTACTACCCGACCAAGCCGGGCCTGTTCGGCGCATCCAGCGGCAAGGTGCACGCGGTCGACGGCGTCGGCTTCTCGATCGCGGGCGGCGAGACGCTGGGGCTGGTCGGCGAGTCGGGCTGCGGCAAGTCGACCACGGGCAAGCTGATCCTGCGGCTGCAGGATCCGACCTCGGGCGAGATCCTCTGGCGCGGCCGCCGCATCGAGAAGCTGTCCGCCTCCGAGATGCGACCGGTGCGGCGCGAGCTGCAGGCCGTGTTCCAGGACCCGTACTCGTCGCTGAACCCGCGCATCCGCGCCGCCGACATCGTCGCCGAGCCGTTGCGCAACTTCGAGCGCCTGACGGGCGCCGCCGCGCGCGAGCGCGTGGCGCAGCTCTTCGAGCGCGTCGGACTGCGGGCCGACCAGATGGTGAAGTTCCCGTTCGAGTTCTCCGGCGGCCAGCGCCAGCGGCTTGGCATCGCGCGCGCGCTGTCGGTGCAGCCGAAGCTGATCGTCTGCGACGAGCCGGTGTCCGCGCTCGACGTGTCGGTGCAGGCGCAGGTGATCAACCTGCTGATGGACCTGCAGAAGGAGTTCCACCTCTCCTACCTGTTCGTCGCGCACGACCTCGCCGTCGTCGAGCACATCAGCCACCGCGTGGCGGTGATGTACCTCGGCAAGATCGTCGAGATCGCGCCGAAGAAGGCGATCTTCACGCGGCCGCAGCACCCGTACACCGAGGCGCTGCTCGAGGCGGTGCCGGTGCCGGACCCCACGCGCCGCAAGCAGCGCCGCGTGCTGGGCGGCGACGTTCCGAGCCCGATCAACCCGCCGCCCGGCTGCCGCTTCCACACGCGCTGCCCGTACGTCGAGGCGCGCTGCAAGGTCGATGAGCCGCCGCTGCAGCTGGTCGCGCCCGGGCAATGGGTGGCGTGCCACCTGCGGCAACCGCCCGCGGCGAGCAGCGCCAAGGGGGCAGCATGAAGCACGAAGCGCGCGCCGTTCGCAATCCGGCCGCGGCGCCGGCCGCCGAGCACTACGGCGCCGCGCGCTCCGCGGTGCTGAGCCACTCGGGCTTCAGCGCGGCGCTTGCCGAGATCTCGAGCTGGCCCGGCTACGCGCCCACGCCGCTGGTGGAGCTGCCGGCACTGGCGCGCTCGCTCGGCGTCGGCGCGATCCACTACAAGGACGAACGCGGCCGCTTCGGCCTGCGCAGCTTCAAGGCGCTCGGCGGCGCCTATGCCGTCGCCAACGTGCTGAGGAAAACGGTCGCGGCCGCGACAGGCCGCACGGACATCGGGTCGCGCGACCTGCTGTCCCGCGAGTTCGCCGGCATCGTCGGCCCGGCGACGGTCACCTGCGCGACCGACGGCAACCACGGCCGCTCGGTCGCCTGGGGCGCGCGGCTCTTCGGCTGCCGCTGCGTGATCTTCGTGCACGAGCACGTGAGCCAGGGCCGGCGCGACGCGATCGCGCACTACGGCGCCGAGGTGCGCGAGGTCAGGGGCAACTACGACGACGCCGTGCGCCACGCCGCGGCGACGGCCGCCGCGGAGGGCTGGACCGTCGTGTCGGACACGTCCTACCCGGGCTACCGCGACATTCCGCTCGACGTGATGCACGGCTACGGCGTGATGGCGGCCGAGGTCGCGCAGGCGTTCGGCGACACGCCGCCGACCCACGTGTTCGCGCAGGCGGGCGTCGGCGCGCTGGCGGCGGCGATCTGCGCCAGCTTCTGGCTGCGCTGGGAGGCGCGCCGGCCGTCGTTCGTCGTGGTCGAGCCCACGCGCGCCGACTGCGTCTACCAGAGCCTGGCCGCGGGCCGACCGGTTGTGGTCGGCGGCTCGCTCGACACGGTGATGGCGGGTCTGGCGTGCGGCGAAGTGTCCGAACTCGCGTGGGAGATCCTGCATCACGGAGCCAACGCCGCGGTCGCCGTGGACGATGCCTACGCGCTCGCCGCGATGCGCGCGCTAGCGTTCCCCGCCACGGGCGAGCCCGCGATCGTCGCGGGCGAGACGGGCGGCACCGGACTCGCGGCGTTGCTGGCGGCGGCGGACTATCCGGAGATCCGGTCCACGCTGGCGCTGGACGATCAGTCGCGCGTGCTGCTGCTCGGCAGCGAAGGCGACACCGATGCCCGCATCTACCTCGAGGTGGTCGGGCGCACGGCCGAGGAGGTGCTCGATGAAGGCTGAACAGCTGCGGATCAACCCGACCCGCCTGATGGACCGACTGAACCGGCTCGCCGAGATCGGCGCGACCGCCGACGGCAGCTGCTGCCGGCTCGCGCTGACCGACGAGGACAAGGCGGGCCGCGACCTCGTCGCCGGCTGGATGCGCGAGCTCGGCCTCGAGGTGCGCGTCGACCCGATCGGCAACCTCTTCGGGCTGCGCAAGGGGGCCGAGGGCGTCGACAGCTGCGCGCCGGTGATGTGCGGCTCGCACATCGACACCGTGCGCACCGGCGGCCGCTACGACGGCAACCTCGGCGTGCTCGGCGGCCTGGAGGTCGTGCAGACGCTGAACGACGCCGGGCTCGTGACGCGGCGGCCGTTCGTGGTCGGCGTGTTCACCGACGAGGAAGGCGCGCGCTTCCACCCGGACATGGCGGGCTCGCTCGCCTACGTCGGCGGGATGCCGCTCGACGAGCTGTACGCCACCCGGGGCATCGACGGCAAGGTGTTCCGCGACGAACTCGAGCGTATCGGCTACCTCGGCGACGCGCCGATCCCGCTGTACCGGCCGCACGCCTTCGTCGAGCTGCACGTCGAGCAGGGCCCGGTGCTCGACCTCGAAGGCATCACGATCGGCGCAGTCGAGGACCTGCAGGGCATCTCGTGGACCGAGGTGCTGGTCACCGGCCAGTCGAACCACGCCGGCACCACGCCGATGCGGATGCGGCACGACGCCGGCTACTGCGCGGCGGCGATCGGCGTCTTCGTGCGCAACCTGGTCAAGGAGATCGGCGGCCGCCAGGTCGGCACGGTCGGGGCGATCACGCTGCACCCGAACCTCACCAACGTCGTCGCCGCGCGCGCGCGCGTGACCGTCGACCTGCGCAACACCGACGACGACGTGCTGAAGCAGTCCGAGGCGCGGCTGGCCGCGTTCCTCGAGCAGCTGGCGCGCGACGAGGGCGTGAAGATCGAGACGCACTCGCTGGCGCGCTTCGCGCCGGTGCAGTTCGACAAGGGCATTGCCGCGCTGGTCGCGCGCACCGCGCAGCGGCTCGGCCACTCGTGCCGCCCGATGACCTCCGGCGCCGGCCACGACGCGCAGATGCTGGCGCGCATCTGCCCCACCGCGATGATCTTCGTGCCGTCGGTCAAGGGCATCAGCCACAACCCGGCCGAGCACACCGAGCCGGTGCACCTCGCGGCCGGGGCCGACGTGCTGCTGCACACTGTGCTCGAGCTCGCGGCGTAGGAGTCCGGCCATGGCCCGCATCGTCACCGTCGGCGCCGCCCAGTTGGGCCCCATCGCGCGCAGCGAGACGCGCGCGCAGGTCGTCGAGCGCATGCTCGCGCTGATGGGCGACGCGAAGCGCCACGGCTGCGACCTCGTGGTGTTCCCGGAGCTTGCGCTGACGACGTTCTTCCCGCGCTGGTATTTCGCGCAGCAGGCCGAGGTCGACGCGTTCTTCGAGCGCGCCATGCCGGGCCCGGAGACGCAGCCGTTGTTCGACGCCGCGCGCAGGCTCGGCATCGGCTTCTACCTCGGCTACGCCGAGCTCGCCGACGAGGACGACCGGACGCGGCGCTTCAACACGTCGATCCTGGTCGACAAGCAGGGCCGGGAGATCTCCAAGTACCGCAAGATCCACCTGCCCGGGCACGCGGAGCACGAGCCGTGGCGGCGCTTCCAGCACCTAGAGAAGCGCTACTTCGAGGTCGGCGACCTCGGCTGGCCGGTGGTGCGCTGGGCCTTCGGCGAGGGCGCCACGGGCCTGTTCGGCATGGCGATCTGCAACGACCGCCGCTGGCCGGAGACCTACCGCGTGATGGGCCTGCAGGGCGTGGAGATGGTGCTGCTCGGCTACAACACGCCGGTGCACAACCCGCCGGCGCCCGAGCACGACGCGCTCTCGCACTTCCACAACGAGCTGGTGATGCAGTCGGGCGCCTACCAGAATGGCACCTGGGTGGTGGGCGTGGCAAAGGCCGGCAACGAGGAAGGCGTCGAGCAGATCGGCAACTCGATCATCGTCGCGCCGAGCGGCGAGATCGTCGCCGCCTGCACGACCACCGGCGACGAGCTGGCGATCGCGCGCTGCGACCTCGACCTGTGCAACTCGTACAAGTCGACCACGTTCAATTTCGCCCGCCACCGCGAGCCGGAGCAGTACCGGATGATCGTCGAGCGCAAGGGCGCGGTGCCGCCCGAGTGAGTCCCCGACGCACGGCGCCGCGGCGCGGGCGGGCGCATTCCGGGCTAGCATCGGCTTCCCGGTAGCCTGCGGCCGACTCCCATGAGCGACATCTCCCCTCCACCGCCCGACGACCGCGACGACGGCGTGCCGGTTTCGGTCCGCATCCGCGAGCGGATCAAGCAGGCGCGCGAGCGCTTTCACGCCAACGACAACATCGCCCGCTTCATCGAGCCCGGCGAGATGGAAGCGCTGCACTCCGAGGTCGAGGCAAAGATGCTTGGCGTGCTGGAGAGCCTCGTGATCGACACCCAGGGCGACCACAACACGCGCGAGACCGCGCGCCGGGTCGCCAAGATGTACCTGACCGAAGTGTTCCGCGGCCGCTACGCGGAGCGGCCGCCGGTCACCGAGTTCCCCAACGTGGAGCGGCTGAACGAGCTGATGATCGTCGGCCCGATCACCGTGCGCAGCGCGTGCTCGCACCACCTGTGCCCGATCCTCGGCAAGGTGTGGATCGGCGTGATGCCGAACGAGTACTCCAACCTGATCGGCCTGTCGAAGTACGTGCGGCTGGCCGACTGGGTGATGAGCCGGCCGCAGATCCAGGAAGAGGCGGTGACGCACCTCGCCGACCTGCTGCAGGACGCCATGCAGCCCGACGGGCTCGCCATCGTGATGGAGGCGGATCACTTCTGCATGCAGTGGCGCGGCGTGAAGGAGGCGGACTCCAAGATGATCAACAGCGTCATGCGCGGTTCGTTCCTGAAGGATCCGAACCTGCGCCGGGAATTCCTCTCGCTGCTCAACGGCAAGAACACCTGATCCACGGAGAAGTCCGATGCTCGTTCGTCTGCTGTACGCCAGTCGCGCCGCCGAGGCGGTCACGCAGGACATCATCGAGTCGATCCTGGCGTCGTCGCGCCAGCACAACCCGGCGCTCGGGATCACCGGCGTGCTGTGCCACGGCGGCGACGTCTACATGCAGGTGCTCGAGGGCGGGCGCGACGCGGTCAACGCGCTGTACAACAAGATCGTGCGCGACGCGCGCCATCGCGATATCGCGCTGCTGCACTACGAGGAAGTCGCCGAGCGGAAGTTCGCCGGCTGGACGATGGGCCAGGTGAACCTGACCAAGGTGAACCCGTCGCTGCTGCTGAAGTACTCGGACCGGCCGGTGCTCGACCCGTTCGCTTCCTCCGGCCTGGCGTCGATGGCCCTGCTCGAGGAACTGATCGCCACCGCGCAGATCGTCGGGCGCGCCGGCTAGGACGGCCTGCCGCACCGGACCCGCCGTGAGCAAGGCCGCGACGCGTTCACGTCGCTGCTGCGCGCCTGTTTGCCGCTACCATCGCCCGCTCGTCCGGGCACGGAGCGCGACATGAAACGATTGGCGATGGCGGCGGCAGTGGCGTCAGTGGTCCTGGCGGCCGGATGCGAAAGCTTGGAGGCGCAGGGTCCGCGTGCCGTGGCCCAGCTCGAGGCCGCGAAGGGCAACCCGGTCTGGGGCTCGGTGTCGTTCGTCGAGAGCGGCGGCGGCGTGCTGGTGCGCGCTGACGTGCGCGGCCTGCGTGGAAGCGGCGAGTTCGGCTTCCACGTGCACGAGAAGGGCGACTGCTCGTCGGCCGACTTCATGAGCGCCGGCGGCCACTTCAATCCGGGAGGCAAGCCGCACGGGCATCACGGCAAGGCCGAGCGCCATGCCGGAGACCTGGAGAACCTGAGGTCGGACTCCGAAGGCAACGCCACCTACGTCTTCGAAACGAAGCTGCTGACGGTCGCGCCGGGCCCGAACTCGGTCGTCGGCCGCGCGGTCGTCATCCACGCGAACCCGGACGACTACACGTCGCAGCCGGCGGGCAACTCCGGGCCGCGCATCGCGTGCGGGCTGATCCGCGCCGTGGACGAGGGCACGGGCCCGCTGTATCCGCGGCTGCCGCGCTAGCGCGCCGGCGCGACCAGTTCGGCGTAGCGGCGCAGGTCGATGTTGCCGCCGCTGAGGATCACGCCGACCCGCTTGCCGCGCACGTCGACCACGTTGTCGAGCGCGGCGGCGGCGCCGAGGCAGCCGGTCGGCTCGACGATGATCTTCATCCGCTCGCCGAAGAAGCGCATCGCCTTCACCAGCTGGTCGTCGGTGACGGTGACGACCCGGTCGACCAGCGCCTGGATCACCGGGAACGTATAGCGGCCGGCGTGCTGCGTCTGCGCGCCGTCGGCGATGGTGCGCGGCACGTCGATGTGCACGATCTCGCCGCGGGCGAGGCTCTGCTGCACGTCGTTGCCGGCTTCCGGCTCGACTCCGATGACCGCGCAGTCCGGCAGCCGGTGCTTCGCCGCCGTCGCGCAGCCCGAGATGAGGCCGCCGCCGCCGACGCAGACGAACAGCAGGTCGAGCGTGCCGACTTCTTCGATCAGTTCGAGCGCCGCCGTGCCCTGCCCCGCCATCACGTGCGGGTGATCGTACGGCGGGATCAGCGTCATGCCGCGCTCCTCGGCGATCTTCGCGCCGAGCGCCTCGCGGTTCTCGGTGTAACGGTCGTACAGCAGGACCTCCGCCCCGTAGCCGCGGGTGGCGTCGATCTTCATCTGCGGCGCATCCTTCGGCATCACGATGGCGGCCGGCATGCCGAGCAGGCGCGCCGACAGCGCGATCGCCTGCGCGTGGTTGCCTGACGAGAATGCGATGACGCCGGCGCGGCGCTGTTCGGGCGTGAACTGCGCGAGCGCGTTGTAGGCGCCGCGGAACTTGAACGCTCCCATGCGCTGCAGGTTCTCGCACTTGAAGAACAGCGTGCCGCCGGCGAGGGCGTCGGCCGTGCGGGAGGTCATCACCGGCGTGCGGTGCGCGACGCCC
>JBFZCF010000033.1:0-14081 GCA_041308065.1 Burkholderiales bacterium | reverse complement strand
CCCGCGCAAGCCCGGTGCGCGCAAGCTGCAGATCCTGCAGACGCTGGCCGCCATGCTGGAGGATCCGAAGGCAGAGAAGGTCACGACGGCGGCGCTGGCGGCTCGCCTCGATGTCTCGGAAGCGGCGCTCTACCGGCACTTCGCGAGCAAGGCCCAGATGTTCGAAGGCCTGATCGAATTCATCGAGACCACGGTCTTCGGACTGATCAACGAGATCAGCGCGAAGGAGACGTCGGGCCTCAAGCAGGCTCGGTCGATCATCGCGATGCTGCTCGACTTCGCCCAGACCAACCGCGGCATGACCCGCGTGCTGATCGGCGACGCGCTCGTGAACGAGAACGAGCGCCTGCAGGAGCGCATGAACCAGATGTTCGAGCGGATCGAGTCGTCGCTGAAGCAGAGCTACCGGCTCGCCGTCACCGAGCACGAACTGCCCGAGTCGTTCGATCCGGCATCGCGCGCGTCGCTGGTCGTCGCCTTCGTGATCGGGCGCTGGCACCGCTTCGCCAAGACCGGCTTCCGCAAGGCCCCCGCCGACGGGCTCGAAGCCCAGTTGCCGGCGCTGCTGGCCTAGCCATCCCTCCGCACCGCGCGTTTCATCGTCCGCCGCACACCGGGCAGGCGGGGTCGCGCTTCACCCGCACCGAATGCCAGCGCATCGACAGCGCGTCGAGCATCAGCAGGCGCCCCTCGAGCGACTCGCCGATGCCGGCGGCCAGCTTCAGGGCCTCCGCCGCCTGGGTGGTGCCGATGATTCCGGTCAGCGGAGCGAATACCCCCATCACCGCGCAGAGCTCGTCTTCGCCGTCCCCGGGCGGAAACAGGCACGCGTAGCAGGGCGACGCATCGTGCCGCAGGTCGAACACAGCGACCTGGCCGTCGAAGCGGATCGCGGCGCCGGACACGAGCGGCTTGCGATGCGTGACGCACGCCCGGTTCAGCGCGTGCCGGGTCGCGAAGTTGTCGGAACAATCGAGCACGACGGTCGCCGTGCTCACGAGATCGGCCAGCGCATCCTGGTCGGCGCGCTGAGTCACCGGGACCACCTGCACGTCGGCGTTGATCGCCGCGAGTGCGGCCTGCCCGGAGGTGGCCTTCGGCGTCCCGATGCGTTCGGTCGTGTGCAGGATCTGCCGTTGCAGGTTCGTGAGATCGACGCGGTCGCCGTCGACCAGCGTGATGCGCGCCACGCCGGCGGAGGCCAGGTAGAAGGCGGCGGGAGACCCGAGGCCGCCGGCGCCGATCACGAGTATCGAAGCCTGGCGCAGCCGCTGCTGCCCCTCGACGCCGATCTCGTTGAGCAGGATGTGGCGCGAGTAGCGGAGCAGTTCCTGGTCGGTCATGGAAAGAAAAACGGGCCGCTCGGCGGCCCGTCGGGTCGAGCAACGCCCGTCAGCGTGCCGGCGCCGTGGCCACGGCTTCCTTCGGCTTCGCGACCTGCACGGTCTTGCCCTTCAGGTGATTCATCGCCTGCTGCAACTGGAAGTCTTCGGGGCTGCCGAAGTCGTATCGGCGCGCCGGTGTCTTGGCTTCCGTCGACGGGACCGCAGGGGTGGCTGGCGTCGCGGCACCCGATGGCGTGGTCGCGCGCTTGACCGCATCCTGGGCCTTGCTGTCCTCCAGGTGGCGCATCAGGTCGGCCTCGCGCACGTTGAATCCGGCGAAGTTGCCTTCCGCCGTGTCTTCCACCGTCAGGTCGGGGACGATGCCCTTGGCCTGGATCGAACGTCCGCTCGGGGTGTAGTAACGCGCCGTCGTCAGCTTGATCGCCGCGGGATTGTCGCGGTCCATGCGCAGCGGAATGATGGTCTGCACCGATCCCTTGCCAAAGCTCTGCGTGCCGATCACCGTGGCCCGCTTGTGATCCTGCAGCGCGCCGGCGACGATCTCGGAAGCGGACGCCGATGCGCCGTTGATCAGCACGGTCAAGGGAACGCTCTTGATCTGCGGCGGCAGCTTCGCCAGCATGTCCTCGCCGCGGCCGCGCAGATAGTCCTCCGGCGAGGCCAGGAACTTGCGGCGGTTCTCGTCGGTGCGGCCGTCGGTGGAAACCACCAGCGCCTTGGGCGGCAGGAACGCGGCCGACACGCCGATGGCGGTATGCAGCAGGCCGCCCGGGTCGTTGCGCAGGTCGAGCACCAGCCCCTTCAGCGGCCCCTGCTTGTACAGGTCGTTGATGGCCTTGACCAAGTCGTCGGTCGTGCGCTCCTGGAACTGCGAAACGCGCACGAAGCCGTAGCCGGGCTCGATCATCTTCGCCTTCACCGACTGCACGCGGATGACGTCGCGGATCAGCTTGAACTCGAGCGGCTTGTCCTCGTTCTTGCGGGCGATCGTCAGCACGATCGGCGTGCGCGGCTTGCCGCGCATCAGCTTGACGGCCTCGGGCAGCGTCATGCCGCGGGTCACCTTGTCGTCGATCTTCACGATCAGGTCGCCGGCCTTGATGCCCGCGCGCGAAGCCGGCGTGTCGTCGATCGGAGAGATGACCTTGATGATGCCGTCCTCTGCGCCGACCTCGATACCGAGGCCGCCGAACTCGCCCTGCGTGCTGCTCTGCATGTCCTTGAACGCGTCGGCGTCCAGGTAGGCGGAGTGCGGATCCAGCCCGGCAAGCATGCCGGAGATGGCTTCCTGCATGAGCTTCTTGTCGTCGACCGGCTCGACGTAGTTGGCCTTGACGGCACCGAAGACGTCGGTGAATGCCCGGATCTCCTCCAGCGGTATGGGACCGCGGGAGTCGCGGAACGCATAGGCGGAAATCCCGAGGGACACGAGGACGCCGGCGACCGCGCCTACGCCGATCAACGCAACACTGCGAGCCTTACCAGCCATGCCACCCCCGGGAAACCGGAAATAAGGGAACCCACCGAACCACGCTAGCGCGCGGCAACCCATCTGAGCGGATCAAAAGGGCGCCCTTGAAAACGGAGTTCAAAGTATAGGCCCGTCTGCTCGATGCCACCCGTGTTACCCACTGCAGCCACAACGTCTCCGACAGCAACCCGGTCGCCGACGTTCCGTAGCAGGCTCTCGTTGTTTCCGTAGACCGAGAGGAAACCATCTCCATGGTCGATCACCATCAGGTTGCCGAAGCCGCGCAGCCAGTCAGCGAAGACGACCTGCCCGACGGCCACTGCCCGCACCCCGGTGCCGGCCGCAGCCCGGATGAATATCCCTTTCCAAGTCGGGGCCGTGCCCGCGCCCTCCACCTTGCGCGGAGCACCGAATCGGCCCGTGACCTCGCCGGCGACGGGCATTGGCAGGCGTCCGCGCATCTGGGCGAACTGGCTGCCGGCGGGCGGCTCGGCGTCGGGTTGCGCCGGCGCCGTCCGGGTAGGAGGCGGGACCGGCGGGCGTGGGGCGGCGCTCCCCTTGGGCGTGCTCTCCCTGGCCTTGCGCGCGGCCTCGCGCTCGGCGTCCCGGCGGGCCTGCTCCGCCAGCACCCTGGACAACTGGTCGATCAGTGCCGCCAGCCTCCTTTCATCCCGCTCCAGTTTGTCGATCGATTGGCGCTGCGCGGCGATCTGCTTCGACAGGCGTTCCATGGCCTGCTTCCGGCGCGCCTGCTCGGCGACCAGCGCCGCCTTGTTACTGCTCTCATCGTCGGCGATTTTTGCCAGTTCATCGCGCTTCTGCTTTGATTCTTCTTCCAGTTGCTCCAGCTCCGTCTGGCGCTGCTGCAACTCGCCGATCCTGGCCGAGGCAGCTCGACTGAGGTAACCGTAGTACTCGGCATCGCGCGCGAGGTCGGCCGGGTTGTCTCCCGCCAGGAACGCCTGCAAGGGATCGCGCAGCGTCAGCTGGTAATGCTGGCGCAGGGTCTCGGCGAGTTGGGCCTGCTGACGGGTCTGGTCAGCCGTGACTGACCGGCTGCGCTGCTGAAGGCTCTCGATCTGTCGTTCTACGTGCGCTCGCTCGTCGCCGAGTTCGCGCAGGCGCCGGTTGGTCTTCGAGATGGCTGCCTCGGACGCGGCGAGCGCGTCCGCCGCCTCCGTGCGCGATGCTTCCGACGCCATCAGCTGCCGCTTGAGCCTGCCGAGCTGCTGTTTCAGGTCCTGCTGCTCTCCCCGCAATTCGCGCTGGCGCTGCGGGCTTGCGGGCAGGTCGGGCCCTGGGGGCTTGGGGACCTTCCGGGGGGGCGCCTTCGGCGCTGGCCGTTCGGCCTTGCGGGCGCCCTTCGCAGGGGCGTCGGCGGCGCCGGCGGGCGACACCAATGCCACGACCCAGCAAAGCAGAAGCGCGCGGACGAAGGGAGACAAGAGGCTCCGCGTCAATCCGCGAGTTCAGCGCTTCGCCTTGCCCTGCGCCGCAACTGCGGCCATGGCGCGCTCGATCTCGGCGGCATCGCCGAGGTAGTAGTGCCTGAGCGGGCGCAGATCGGCATCGAGTTCGTAGACGAGGGGGCGCGCCGTCGGGATGTTGATGCCGACGATGTCCTCATCGGAAACACTGTCGAGGTACTTGATCAGCGCACGCAACGAGTTTCCGTGCGCGGCGACGAGCACGCGGCGTCCGCGCGTCAGCGCCGGTGCGATCGAGTCCTTCCAGAACGGAACGACTCGCGCCACGGTGTCCTTCAGGCACTCCGTGGCCGGAATCTCCTCGGGTTTCAGGTGCCTGTAGCGGGGATCGCTGCCGGCCCAGCGCGGATCGCCCGGCAGCAGCGGCTCGGGCGCGATCGCGTAGGCGCGTCGCCAGACCAGCACCTGTTCCTCGCCGAAACGCGCCGCCGTCTCGGCCTTGTTCAGGCCCTGCAGCGCGCCATAGTGGCGCTCGTTGAGCCGCCAGGAGTGCACGACGGGCAGCCACATCAGGTCCATCGCGTCGAGACCGATCCAGAGCGTGCGGATGGCCCGCTTCAGCACGGAGGTGTACGCGATGTCGAAGGCGTAGCCCTCGCGCTTCAGCAGCTCGCCCGCGGCCCGGGCCTCGCGACACCCGTTCTCGGTCAGGTCGACGTCGGTCCAGCCGGTGAACCGGTTGTCGAGATTCCACTGGCTTTCGCCGTGACGCAGCAGCACGAGCTTGTACATGGGAGCGGCGGGAACTCGGGAAGAAGTGAAGGCCTATTCTATAATTCGCCTCTTTCTCTGAACGGCCTCCCGTGCAGTTCCTCCTCGACAACATCTTTCTCATCGCGATCGCGTTCATCAGCGGCGCCATGCTCGTGTGGCCGTTCGTGCGCAGCCGCGCGGCAGGACCTGCGCTCTCCACGCTGCAGGCCACGCAACTGATAAACAGCCGCAACGCCGTGGTCGTCGACGTCCGCACGCCCGAGGAGTTCGCGACGGGTTCGCTGCCGGGCGCACGCAACATTCCGGCCGACAAGTTCGACCAGAAGATGCGTGACATCAAGAAGGACAAGCCTCTGATCGTCGTCTGCGCCACCAGCAGTCGCGCTGGCAGGGCGGCCGCCCAGTTGCGTGCGAGCGGCTATGGCGAGGTCTACGTGCTTGCCGGCGGTGTGGCCGCGTGGCGCGAGGCAGGCCTTCCGATCCGGAGCTGACGGGAGTTTTCATGAGTGCACGGGTGGTGATGTACAGCACCGCGGTCTGCCCCTACTGCCAGCGCGCCGAAGCGCTGCTGAAGGCGCGAGGCGTGACGGAAATCGAGAAGGTCCGCGTCGACCTGGAACCCGCGCGGCGGGACGAGATGGTCGCGCGCACCGGTCGACGGACCGTTCCGCAGATCTACATTGGAGACACCCACGTCGGCGGCTTCGACGACTTGTCCGCCCTCGACCGCGACGGCAAGCTCGTGCCGCTGCTGGCGGGCTGACCGCACCGATCGGATCACCGCCAACCTTTTCAAACCGGGCTCGCGGCCGACGTCGCGCGCCCCCACGCAAGGACGAACAATGACGGACACGACTCCCGCCGCCGGCAACGCCCCGGTGTTCCAGCTTCAACGCGTCTACCTGAAGGACGCGTCGCTCGAAATGCCGAACGCGCCCCAGATCTTCCTGGAGGCGGAGGCGCCGGCGGTGGACGTGCAGCTCGAAGTCAGCAACTCGATCGTGATCGAAGGCGTGCATGAGGTCGTGGTCCGGGTCACGGCCACCGCCAAGTCGAAGGACAAGGTCCTGTTCCTGGTGGAAGGCAAGCAGGGCGGCATCTTCGAGATGCGCAACATCCCGGCCGAGCAGATGGGCCCCATCCTCGGCGTCGTCTGCCCGAGCATCATCTACCCTTACCTGCGCTCCAACATCGCGGACCTGATCACGCGGACCGGCCTGCCGCCGGTCCACCTGGCCGAGGTGAACTTCGAGGCGTTCTACAACCAGAAGATGGCTGCCCTGGCGCAGCAGGCTGCGGGCGCCAGCGGCAACGGCGCCGCCGCCAACGCCTGACTCGCAGGCTGAAATGAACATCGCGGTGCTCGGCGCAGGCGCGTGGGGCACCGCGGTTGCCTGTGCGGCGGCGGCGCGCCACGCGGTCCTTCTCTACGCGAGGGACGAGGCGCAGTGCGCCGCGATGCGCGCCGACCGCGAGAACCGGCGCTACCTTCCCGGCGTTTCGCTGCCGGACCAGGTCGGCCTGACGTCCTCCTTCGGCGCAGCCCTGCATCACGCGCGCGGCGGCCTGCTGATCATCGCCACCCCGACCGACGCGCTGCGCGGAATCCTGCAGGCCTGCCGAGCGGAAGGACGCCTGCCTCCGGTGGTCTGGCTCTGCAAGGGCTTTGAAAGGGCCAGCGGCCGGCTCGCGCACGAGATCGTGCTCGAGGAGATCGGGGATCACGAGAGCGCCGGACCGCTGTCCGGGCCGAGCTTCGCGCAGGAAGTCGCCCGCGGCCTTCCGACCGCGCTTGCGGCGGCGGGCCCGGCCGGGTTCTGCCGCCTGGTCACCGACGCGCTGCACGGCGGCGCGCTGCGGATCTATTCCACCGACGACGTCGTCGGCGTGGAAGTCGGCGGCGCCGTGAAGAACGTCCTCGCGATCGCGACCGGCATCTGCGATGCGCTGGAACTCGGACTGAACGCGCGGGCCGCGCTGATCACGCGGGGCCTCGCGGAGATGACTCGTCTCGGTTGCGCCCTCGGCGGCCGGCCCGACACCTTCATGGGGCTGACCGGCGTCGGCGACCTGATCCTGACGGCCACGGGCGATCTGTCACGCAACCGCCGCGTCGGGCTGGAGCTGGGGAGAGGCGCCACGAAGGACGAGGCGGTTGGAAGGCTGGGCCACGTCGCCGAGGGCGTGCATTCGGCACACGCCGTGCGCGGACGCGCGCGGGCGGCAGGGGTCGAGATGCCGATCACCGAAGCCGTGTGCGCGGTACTGGACGGATTGCTCTCGCCGCCGCAGGCGCTCGATCGCCTGCTCGCGCGCGAGCCGAAGAGGGAAGCAGTGCAGCGATGACCCTGAAGTCAGTTTGCGTGTTCTGCGGCTCGCAGGCCGGCCAGCTGCCCGAGTACGAGCAGGCCGCCCGCGAGCTTGCGAGGGTGCTCGTCGCACGCGACGTGGGCCTTGTGTACGGTGGCGGCCATGTCGGCCTGATGGGCGCCCTCGCCGACGCGATGCTCGCCCGCGGCGGCCGGGTAACGGGCGTCATCCCCCACCACCTGATGCGGCCCGAGGTCGCGCATCAGGATCTCACCGAACTGATCGTCGTCGACTCGATGCACGAGCGCAAGCGCATCATGGCGGACCGCAGCGACGCATTCATCGTCCTGCCCGGCGGCTACGGCACCCTCGAGGAAATGTTCGAGATGGTGACCTGGCTGCAATTGCGCCTGCAGGCCAAGCCCGTCGGTGTCGTCAACGTCGAGGGCTACTTCGACGCGCTGCTGCGCTTCCTCGAACACTGCGCGCAGGAGGGGTTCATCCGTCGCGCCGACTGGGACCTGCTGATCGTCGAACGCTCGCCGGCGCTGCTGTTCGATCTGCTCCAGCTGCACGGGGCGGCGATCGCGAAGACGCACCCGGCGCAGGCGGACACCGGCCGCGCCTAGCAGCGTCAGCGCCCCCCCGAATAGCCCAGCTGGCGCCACGCCTCGTAGACGACGACGGCGACGGCGTTCGACAGGTTGAGGCTGCGATTGCCCGGCCGCATTGGCAGGCGCAGAAGCCGGTCCGGCAGGAAGCGCTGCCGGAGTGCCGGATCGAGGCCGCGCGTCTCGCAGCCGAAGATGAACCAGTCGCCCGCCGCGCAAGCGACGTCGTCGACCCGCCGCGCGCCGTGGGTGGAGAGGGCGAATAGCCGGTCAGCCGGCGGCTGCTCCGCGCGCAGCAGGCTGTCGAAGTCCCGGTGCACCTTCACGCTCGCGAACTCGTGGTAGTCGAGCCCCGCCCGGCGCAGCTGCTTGTCCGACATGCCGAACCCGAGCGGCTCGACGAGGTGCAGCTGCGCGCCGGTGTTGGCCGCGAGCCGGATCACGTTTCCGGTGTTGGGCGGGATCTCGGGTTCGACGAGGACGATGTTGAACATGGGTCAGGGAGTGCGAGCGACCACGAGCGCGTGGACCTGTGCCGCGCCGGCGGATGCGAGCAGCCGCGCGACTTCGTCCATCGTACTGCCGCTGGTCATCACGTCGTCGACGACGAGCACGTCGCGGTTGCGCACGTCGCCGGCCAGGTCGAAGGCTCCGCGGACGTTGCGGCGGCGCTCGTCGAGCGCCAGGGTCTGCTGCGGCGGGGCATGCCTGATGCGGCGAACGACGTCCGCTCCAAGGCGCGCGCCGCTGGCCCGGCAGAAGGCCCGCGCGATCTGCAGCGACTGGTTGAAGCCGCGTTCGGACAGGCGCTCGAATGCGAGGGGCACGGGGATGACGAGGGCACTCTCGGTGACGGCAAGGCGTTGCGCGAGGAGGCCGCCGAATACCGAGGCGAGTTCGAGCCGCGCCCGGAACTTCAGCGCCATCACCATGGCGTCGACGGGCGGCGCGTAGTCGGCTAGAGCGGTCGCGCGGTGAAAGCTCGGCGGGGACGCCAGGCAGCGTCCGCAGACGAGGCCGCCTCCGTGCAGCCGGATCGCGCACACTGCGCACCGGCGCCGACCGGCGGGAAAGAAGTCCGCTTCGCAGTCGACGCAGATCGGTCCGGGCGCGAGCGAGCACACGGCGCAGGACGGCCGGAACAGCCGGTTGAAGAAAGGCATGCGGAACACGCACCAGCGGCGGGAGGTGACGCGACGATAGCCGTCCGATGCCTATACTGGCCGGCCCATGGCTCCCGGCCCCGGCACTTCCGCACTGACCCCGACACCGGCGGCCTTGCCGCGCGTGCCGGCGCGTGTCGCAACCGTCCGCCGGCAATTCGATCTGCGCGCGCGTCGCTTCCGTGAGCACGACGCGCTGCCGCGCGAGATTGGCCAGCGTCTGCTCGACCGGCTGCAGTACATACGGCTGTCGCCGCAACGCGTGCTGGACGTCGGCTGCGGCGCCGGCGGCGCCACCGGGCTCCTGTCCGCGCGCTACCCGTCGGCGCAGGTCGTGGGGCTCGACTTGTCGGAAGGGATGCTGCGGCAGCGCGACAGCGGAGCACGCGACTGGCTGCCGCGCTGGCTGGGCGGGCAGAGCTCGCTCTTCGTCGCCGCTGACGCGGGGCGCCTGCCGCTGGCCGACGAGTCGGCCGACCTCGTCTTCTCGAACCTGATGCTGCACTGGCACCCGGAACCGCACACGCTGTTTCCGGAGTGGAGGCGGGTGCTGCGCGTCGACGGACTGCTGCTCTTCTCGTGCTTCGGGCCCGACACGCTGAAGGAACTGCGGGCAGCCTGCCGCAGTGCGCTGCCCGGCGTCCGGCCGATGCCCTTCATCGACATGCACGACTTTGGCGACATGATGGCGGCCAGCGGACTGGCCGACCCCGTGATGGACGCCGAAGTGCTGACGCTCACGTACCGTTCCGCCCGCGATCTGCTCGCCGAAGTCCGCGCGCTCGGAGGCAATCCGAGGGACGACCGCGCCGGCGGATTGCCGCCGGGGCGACTGGCGAGAAGCCTGCTCGACGCGCTGAACGCCCAGGCCGGGGAAGATGGCCGAATTCGGTTAACGTTCGAAGTCGTATACGGCCATGCGTGGAAGCCGGCGCCGCGCTTGAAGACGACAGGCGTAAGCGTCGAAGCGCTGCGGGCGGATCTGGCGGGGCGCAGGAACTCGCGGCGCTGACCGCACCATGTCAGAAGTGATCACTGGACGGAGGTAGCAATGAGCCTGATTTCTTTCTTCAAGGATGCTGGCGAGAAACTGTTTGGCAAGAAGGTGCAGGAGGTGCAGGCGGCTCCGGCGAAGGCGGATCCCGCGGTGCTGGCCGAGGCGAACCGCGAGGCAGGCGGCGCGATCGAGAACTACATCAACAAGTTGGGGCTCACTGTGACCGCGCTCACAGTCACGTTCGACGGCGCCACAGGCATCGCCAAGGTCTACGGAGTGGCGAAGGACCAGGAGACGAAGGAGAAGGTGATCCTCGCCGCGGGCAACGTGCACAGCGTGGCAGGCGTCGAGGACAAGATGACGGTCGACCTCTCCCAGCCGCCGGCGCAGTTCTACACGGTGGTCAAGGGCGACACGCTGTCGAAGATCGCGAAGGAGTTCTACGGCAACGCCAATGAGTATCCACGCATCTTCGAGGCGAACAAGCCGATGCTGGCCCATCCGGACAAGATCTATCCGGGCCAGAACCTTCGCATTCCTCCGAAGGCCTAGGCTGAGCGCGCGTTCTCCGCGGGGCGCGCGGCAGCGGGTGCAGCGGGCGGGGCAGGCGCATCAAAACCGTACCGTCGGCGAATACCCCGTGGCTATAATGCGGCCCGCTTGCGCTGGGTCAACGCATGTTCAGACCGGCGAACGCCGGCGGATGGCCGGTTGAGGGTCGCGGGAGCCGGGATGACGTGGTTGATCAAGCGAAACTGTTCGGCCAGTCCAACGCAACTGGCGGCCGTGTTCGGATCGCTGGTTGCCGTCTCGCTCGTCTTCGGCGCGGTGTTCGCCGCGCTGGGGCTCTGGATGGTTCTTCCGTTCGTCGGCCTCGAGCTAGTGGCCGTTGCGGCGGCCTTCCTTTGCCATGGGCGGCACGCCGCGGACGTCGAGCGGATCGAGCTGGCGGGCGACCGGCTCACGGTGGAGCGCGTCGAGGCGGACCGGCACCGCCGATGGGAGTTCGATCCACGGCGGGTGCGGGTCGAGGTGGAGGAGCGGGGCAAGGGCTTGGGCGCCAGCGTGCGGGTTCGGCTGGCGTCGCGTGGCGAGCAGGTCGAGATCGGCAGCCACCTGATTGACGAGAAGCGCGCAGTGCTGGCGCGCGAACTGCGGACGGCATTGAAGGGCACGCAGGCCTGACCGGCAACGGGGCCGGTCTTGGCGGGAAACGTAGGGCAAGGGCAAGCCAGGGGACGAAACACGCAATGAAGACATCCAAGTTGAACAAGCTCGCGTTGGCCGCGCTCGCGGCCGCCGCTTCCGGCCTGGTCCATGCCGCGACGCCGGCCCCCTACACGCCGACGTCCCGCTTCAACCTGCAGACCCCGGTCACGGAGATCGCCCGGCAGATCTACGGCCTGCACGACATGATGATGATCATCTGCGCGCTGATCTTCGTCGCGGTGTTCAGCGTGATGTTCTATTCGATCTGGAAGCACCGGAAGTCCAAGGGCGCGGTGGCGGCCAACTTCCACGAGAGCACCACGGTCGAGATCGTCTGGACCGTCATCCCCTTCATCATCGTCATCATCATGGCGCTGCCCGCGACCCGGACCGTGGTGGCGATGAAAGACACGAGCAACTCCGACCTCACGATCAAGGTCACCGGCTACCAATGGAAGTGGGGCTACGACTACATCCGCGGCGAGGGCGAGGGCATCTCCTTCCTGTCGGAGCTCGCCACGCCCCGCGGGCAGATCGAAGGCGCGGAAGCCAAGGGCCCCACCTACCTGCTCGAGGTCACCGAGCCGCTGGTCGTCCCGGTCGACAAGAAGGTCCGCATCATCACCACCGCCAACGACGTCATCCACGCGTGGTGGGTCCCGGCCTTCGGCGTGAAGCAGGATGCGATTCCCGGCTTCGCGCGCGACACCTGGTTCCGTGCGGAGAAGACCGGCACGTACTACGGGCAGTGCGCCGAACTGTGCGGCAAGGACCACGCGTTCATGCCGATCGCCGTCAAGGTGGTCACGGCGCAGGAGTACACGGCGTGGGTCGACGGCCGCAAGAAGCAGATGGCCGCCCTGGCCGATGATCCCGACAAGCAGTGGACGCCGGCCGAGCTGATCGCGCGCGGCGAAAAGGTCTACCAGGCCAACTGCCAGGCGTGCCACCAGGCGAACGGCCTCGGCGTCGCCGGCGCCTTCCCGGCGCTCGCAGGCAGCAAGGTCGTCGAGGCCAAGGCGGACCAGATCGCGATCCTGCTGAAGGGCAAGAACGCGATGCCTTCGTGGAAGACGCTCTCCGACGTCGAACTGGCGGCGGTGGCGACCTACACGAAGAACGCGTTCGGCAACAAGTCGGGCGAGATCCAGCCGGCCGAGTTCAAGGCGGCGCGCAAGTAACGCGACGCAGCGAAGACCAATACAGTTCCAGGAGCACCGATGAGCGCCGTCATCCCGAATCCCGCTGCAGGCCACGCCGGCCACCACGACCACGCGCACGACCATCCCCACGGGTGGCGCCGCTGGGTGTTCGCGACCAACCACAAGGACATCGGCACGATGTACCTGTGGTTCAGCATGACGATGTTCTTCATCGGCGGCATCCTGGCGCTGGGCATCCGCGCGGAACTCTTCCAGCCGGGGCTGCAGTTCTGGAGGCCGGAGTTCTTCAACCAGCTCACGACGATGCACGGCGTGATCATGGTGTTCGGCGCGATCATGCCGGCGTTCGTCGGCTTCGCGAACTGGATGATCCCGCTGCAGATCGGCGCGCCCGACATGGCGTTCGCGCGGATGAACAACTTCAGCTTCTGGCTGCTGCCGCCCGCCGCGCTGCTGATCGTCGTGTCGTTCTTCGTGCCGGGCGGCGCCACCGCCGCGGGGTGGACGCTCTACGCGCCGCTCACGGTGCAGATGGGCCCGGGCATGGACCTCGCGATCTTCGCGCTGCACATCATGGGCGCGAGCTCGATCATGGGTTCGATCAACATCATCACGACGGTGCTCAACATGCGCGCGCCGGGCATGACGCTGATGAAGATGCCGATGTTCGTCTGGACCTGGCTGATCACCGCCTACCTGCTGATCGCCGTGATGCCCGTGCTCGCGGGCGCCATCACGATGACGCTGACCGACCGCCACTTCGGCACGAGCTTCTTCAACGCGGCCGGCGGCGGCGACCCGGTGATGTACCAGCACATATTCTGGTTCTTCGGGCATCCCGAGGTCTACATCATGATCCTGCCGGCGTTCGGCATCGTCTCGCAGATCATCCCGGTGTTCGCGCGCAAGCCGCTGTTCGGCTACGCGTCCATGGTCTACGCGACGGCCTCGATCGCGATCCTGTCGTTCATCGTGTGGGCGCACCACATGTTCACGACCGGCATGCCGGTGACCGGGCAGCTCTTCTTCATGTACGCCACGATGCTGATCGCGATCCCGACCGGCGTGAAGGTCTTCAACTGGATCGCCACGATGTTCAGGGGCTCGATGACCTTCGAGACCCCGATGCTGTTCGCCGTCGGTTTCATCTTCGTGTTCACGATCGGCGGCTTCACGGGCCTGATCCTCGCGATGGCGCCGATCGACATCCAGCTGCAGGACACCTACTACGTCGTGGCGCACTTCCACTACGTGCTCGTGGCGGGTTCGCTCTTCGCGCTGTTCGCCGGCACCTACTACTGGCTCCCGAAGTGGACGGGCCACATGTACGACGAGACGCTCGGCAAGCTGCACTTCTGGACCTCCGTGATCTTCTTCAACATCGCCTTTTTCCCGCAGCACTTCCTCGGGCTGGCCGGCATGCCGCGCCGGTACGCGGACTACGCGATGCAGTTTGCCGACTGGAACATGGTGTCGACGGTCGGCGCGTTCGGCTTCGGCCTGTCGCAGCTGCTCTTCGTGATCGTCGTGATCAAGTCGATCAAGGGCGGACCGAAGGCGGCGGACAACCCGTGGGAAGCCGCCGACGGCGGGCTCGAGTGGACCGTGCC
>JBFZCF010000032.1:0-14246 GCA_041308065.1 Burkholderiales bacterium | reverse complement strand
GTCGTGGCGCTGCGCATTCCCGCCGGCGGCGAGATGCCGCGCTCGGAGATCGACGGCTACACCGAGTTCGTGAAGATCTACGGGGCGAAGGGCCTCGCGTACATCAAGGTCAACGAGGCGGCGAAGGGGCGCGACGGCCTGCAGAGCCCGATCGTCAAGAACCTGAACGACGCCGCGCTCGCAACGGTCCTGCAGCGCACGGGCGCGGCCGATGGCGACGTGATCTTCTTCGGGGCCGACCGCGCGAAGGTGGTCTACGACTCGCTCGGCGCGTTGCGCACGAAGATCGGGCACAGCGAGTTCGGCCGCGCGCACGGCCTGTCGGCCGAGGGCTGGAAGCCGCTGTGGGTGATCGACTTCCCGATGTTCGAGTACGACGAGGAGGCCAACCGCTACGTCGCCGCGCACCACCCGTTCACGAGCCCGAAGGAAGGCCACGAGGACTACCTCGCGACCGACCCGGCGAAGGCGCTCGCCAAGGCCTACGACATGGCGCTGAACGGCTGGGAGATCGGCGGCGGGTCGGTGCGGATCCACCGCGAGGACGTGCAGAGCAAGGTGTTCCGCGCGCTGAAGATCGACGCCGCCGAAGCGAAGCTGAAGTTCGGCTTCCTGCTCGACGCGCTGCAGTATGGCGCGCCGCCCCACGGCGGGATCGCCTTCGGCCTCGACCGCATCGTGACGATGATGGCGGGCGCCGAGTCGATCCGCGACGTGATCGCGTTCCCGAAGACGCAGCGCGCGCAGTGCCTGCTCACGCAGGCGCCGAGCGCCGTCGACGAGAAGCAGCTGCGCGAACTGCACATCCGGCTGCGCAACGCGGAGCCGAAGACGGCGGAGCCCCGGGTCGCCTGATCGCGCTGGCGATGAGTGCCGACGCGTGGACCGACGGGACGGCGCCCGGCGCGCCGTCCCCGAAGATCCCGGAGTCGGTGCTCGTCGTGATCTACACGCGCGCGCTCGACGTGCTGCTCCTCGAGCGCGCCGATCACGCGGGGTTCTGGCAGTCGGTCACCGGGAGCCGGGCCGCGATCGACGAGCCGCTGCGCGCGACCTGCGCGCGCGAGGTGGCCGAGGAAACCGGCCTCGCGTCCCCGGCCGAGACGTTCGACGACTGGAACGTGACTCACCGGTACGAGATCTACGCGCACTGGCGCAGCCGGTATGCGCCCGACGTTACGCATAATACGGAGCATGTCTTTGGACTCTGCGTTCCTCAGCGCTTCGAACCCGTTCTGGCTCCGGCCGAGCACACGCGCTACCGCTGGCTGCCGTGGCGCGATGCCGCGGACGCCTGCTTCTCCTGGACCAATGCCGGGGCGATCCGGCGACTCGAGTCGCTGGGTGCGGGGCGCTAGCGCGCTGGCGCTGTGCGCGACGGTCGCGCTGGCGGGCTGCGCCACGGTCGAACCGGCGGACCCGTACGCCGTCGAGCCGATCGCGCGCCACCTCGAACGCGATGACAACGTCGGCTACTGCGCGCGCCTGTTCGCCGACATCGATCGTCGCGTCGACGCGCTCGCGGCGCGCGACGCGGAGGCGCCACGCATCGCCGGCTTTCCGTACCTCCGGGTCGACCGCCTCGCTGCTGCGCTCGCGCCCCGGGCAGAGTTCGACGGTCCGGCGCGCAAGGCCTGGCTCGCCAGGCTCGCCACGCTCGACGACGCCGGCCGGACCGCGGAGCTCGCCAACGCGATGCTGCCGTCCGACGATCTTGCCCGGTGCCGCGTGCTGCTCGGGGCGACGGACGCCGCGTCGATCGACTCGCTGAGAGCGCGGGCGCGGGTGCCCGATGCGTACAGCGCAGGCGCGCGCGTCATTGGCCTGTATCCGGTGACACAGCTGCTGGTCGCCGCCAACGAGGCCCGCTGGCAGGAGGAGACGCGGGCCGTGTTCGCGTTGCCGCTCGACCAACTGCCGGTGCAAGGTCGGCTGACGCGCTTCGGCGTGCGAACCGCATGGCCGGTTCCCGAAGTCGCGCTTCCCGTGCCGGGCGACCCGCTCGGACTGCCTGTGCTGTCGCGTCTCGACCGGACCGCGCTGCTGGTGCGGCACGCGCCGCTGCTCGAGGTCGACGTGCGAGCAGGGTACGACCGCCCGGGCGAACTGGGCCTGGACAGCACCGGTCTTCCGGTCGTCGATCCGGAGCAGCCGGTCGCCTATACGCGTGTCACTCACGCGCTCTTCGAGGACGGCGCACGCCTCCAGCTCGTCTACAGCTTCTGGTTCAGCGAACGTCCGGCGCGCGACGTGCTCGATCCGCTGTCCGGACGCATCGACGGCCTGGTCTGGCGCGTGACGCTCGACAAGGACGGCAACCCGCTCGTGTACGACGCGATGCGTCCGAGCGGGCGCAATCACCTGTTCTTTCCCACGGAGCGCGTCGTCGCCCGGCCGCAGGCGGACACGCTCGACGAGCGCATGTTCTCGCCGCAGGCGGTGCGCACGCCGAAGCGCGACGAGATCGTCGTCCTGCGCATCGAGTCGGGCACGCACTACCTGCAGCGGGTGTCGGTCGAGCCGCGCGCGCAGCCGGCGGTGCGCTACCAGCTCGACGACGACCGGCGCCCGACGACGTTGCCGAGCGCGGCCGGCGGCACGCGCAGCGTCTTTGGCGTCGACGGCCTGATGCCCGGGACGGAACGTGGCGAACGCCACTTGCTGTGGCCCACCGGCGTCGCGTCGCCCGGGCAGATGCGGCAGTGGGGACATCACGCGACGGCGCTCGTCGGACGCCGCCACTTCGACGACCCGCACCTGCTCGGTTCCTACTTCGCGCTGCGTCCTGCGGCGTCCACCGCCAAGGCCCCATGAAGCTTCGCGTCGCCACCTACAACATCCACAAGGGCGTGATGGGCCTGCGGCCGAAGGTTCGCATCCACGACGTGCGGCTCGCGCTGAACACGATCGACGCCGACATCGTGTTCCTGCAGGAGGTGCAGGACCGCAACGAGCGCATGGCCAGGCGCAAGGGCTATCCGGAAGGCACGCAGCTGGACTACCTGTGCACCGGCAGCTACCTGCACCGCGCCTACGGCATGAACGCCGTCTATCCGCACGGGCACCACGGCAACGCGATAGTGTCGCGTCACGAGATAGGGGTGTTCCTGAACCATGACATCTCCGACCACGTGCTGGAGAAGCGCGGCCTGCTGCACGCGGTGTCGCATTACAAGGGCCGGAACGGCTCGGTCGAGATCCACCTGATCAACACGCACTTCGGCCTGATCAAGAGGAGCCGCGTGCGGCAGGCGGCGTTTCTCGTCGACTTTGTCCGCTCCGAGGTTCCTCCCGGCGCGCCGCTGATCATCGCCGGCGATTTCAACGACTGGCAGCGCACCGCCGACAAGGTGCTGCACGACGAACTCGACGTGGTCGAGGCCGCATCCGAGTTCAATCGCCGCAACGGCAGTCCCCGGCTGATGGACCGCCTGATGCCGTGGCGCGAGCCGAAGCGCGCGCCGGTCGCGCGCACCTTCCCGAGCGTGATGCCGTGGCTCATGCTCGACCGCATCTACGTCCGCGGCCTCCACGTGCACGACGTAAGGGTGCCCCGAGGGCTGGAGTGGTCGCAGCGATCCGACCACATGCCGCTGATCGCCGACCTCGAGGTCAAGTGAACCCCGCCTCGCCGTGGGCGCGACGGCGGCTCGAGCGGTCGCTCACCACGCGGCCGCTGGTCTACGGCGGCAACCGGATCGAACTGCTGCGCAGCGGTGCCGAGTTCTTCCCGCGCCTGCTGGCCGCGATCGACGCCGCGCGCGCGTCGGTGCACCTGGAGACTTACATCTTCGAGCTCGACGCCGTCGGCGTGCGCGTGGCCGATGCGCTGCTGGCTGCAGCCGGCCGCGGCGTCGCGGTCCACCTGCTCGTCGACGCCTTCGGGTCCCAGAACGCGGTCCCGCAGTTGCGCGAGCGCATGGCCGCGGGCGGAGTCCGGCTCCGTGTGTTCCGTCCGGGCACCTGGTGGCGCCCCGAGCGGCGACTGCTGCGGCGCTTGCATCGCAAGATCGCCGTGGTGGACGACCGGATCGCCTTCGTCGGCGGCATCAACATCATCGACGACCACCATCATCCCGGCGCCTACGGTGCCGGCATCGGCCCGCGCTACGACTTCGCCGTGGCGTGCGAGGGGCCGCTGGTGGGCCTCATCGCGTTCGTCGTGAAGCGACTGTGGTGGACGGTGGCGGTGGGGAACCGGCAGCCCGGTGAGGCTCCGCCGCGGTACATCGGACCCTCGACCCCGCTCCCGGAGAACATGCGCGCCGCGCTGCTGCTGCGGGACAACCTGCAGCATCGCCGGACCATCGAGCGTGCCTACCTCGAGGGCATCGAAGGCGCGCGCCGGGAGATCCTGATCGCTTCCGCCTACTTCCTCCCGGGGCGGAAGCTGACCCAGGCGCTGTGCGCGGCGGCGCGGCGCGGGGTGCGGGTGCGGCTGCTGCTGCAGGGTCGTGTCGAGTACCGGTTGCAGCACTACGCGCAGCAGGCGCTGTACGGGCAACTGGTGCAGGCGGGCGTTCAGCTCCACGAGTACACGCCGAGTTTCCTGCACGCCAAGGTCGCGGTCTTCGACGAGGTCTGGTCGACCGTCGGATCGAGCAACATCGACCCGTACAGCCTGCTGCTCGCGCGCGAGGCGAACGTCGCGGTCATCGACCAGGGCTTCGCGGTGCAGTTGCGCGGCGAGCTGGAGCGCGCGATCGAACTCGGGTCGGTGGCCGTCCAGGCGCCGGCGCTGGCGCAGCGGCCATGGTGGAAGCGCATCGGCTATCGGCTCGCCTACGCCACCGTGCGGTTGCTCACCTTCGTTGCCGTGCGTCGCGCCGTGGAATAGAGGCGCCGCACCGCCTGCGCCTGCCCCCGGTGTCTACGCGGGTAATGGATGCGGTATCCCGCCGGGCTGACGCGCACGGCGCGCCTCGCTATATTGGCCGCTCGCGTCCTTCCAGGGCGCGGTTTCCATCCCTCCCAGGAGACAACCATGAAGTCGAGAATCGTCCTGGCCGCCGGCGCCCTGTTGTTCTCCGGCGCCGCGCTGGCTTTCCACTGCCCGGCCGACATGAAGAAGATCGACGAGGCGCTCGCCAAGAACCCGAAGCTCACCGAAGCGCAGTTGACCGAGGTGAAGAAGCAGCGCGCCGAAGGCGAGGCGCTGCACAAGGCCGGCAAGCACCAGGAGTCGGTCGACACGCTGGCGAAGGCGATGACGACGCTCGGCGTCAAGTAACCTCGCCGCCGAAGCACGGAACGCCGCCTCCGGGCGGCGTTTCCTTTTTTCCGCAGCCTCACCGGGACACTGCGTGCCAGAGCAGCGCCGGGGCCTTCCGCCGGGCCCCAATGTCGGAACGCAACTGCGCGCGCGGCGCGCGAAGAAGGCGCGCGTCGAGCGCGAGCAGCGTGCTGCCGGGGCTGGGGCGGCGGTGGCTCCGGCGCCGCCGACGGAGCGCGGCGAGCGGCGACAACTCGCGCTTCCGAGCGGCGATGGCTGGTTCGCGGCGCACGGCTGGCAGCCCTTCGAGTTCCAGCGCGAAGTGTGGGACCACGTGGCCGCCGGGCGCTCGGGCCTGCTGCACGCGACGACCGGATCCGGCAAGACCTACGCCGTCTGGTTCGCCTTGCTGAACCGGGCACTGGCCGGCGCGGTGTCCGGCGGCGGGCTGCGCCTGCTGTGGCTGACGCCGATGCGCGCGCTCGCCGCGGACACCGCGCGCGCGCTCGCCGAGCCGCTCGCCGACCTCGGACTCGACTGGACGGTCGCTGTCCGCACGGGCGACACCGAGTCCGGCGAGCGCGCGCGCCAGGCCAGGCGGCTGCCCGAGGTCCTGATCACCACGCCCGAAAGCCTGAGCCTGATGCTGTCGCGCGCCGACAGCCGCGAGCAACTGTCCGGCATCGCCCTGGTCGTCGTCGACGAGTGGCACGAACTGATCGGCACGAAGCGCGGGGTGCAGGTGCAATTGGCCTTGGCAAGGCTTCGAGCCTTTGCGTGCCAGCGCGCGGCGCTGCCGGTGTGGGGACTATCGGCAACGCTCGGCAACACCGCGCACGCGATGCAGGTGCTGCTGAACGGCGACGAAGGCGCGCTGGTCGAGGGTCGCATCGACAAGGAGATCGTCGTCGACACGTTGCTGCCTGACGACCCGGGCCGCTTTCCGTGGGCCGGCCACCTCGGCCTCAGGATGCTCGAGCCGATCATCCGGGAGATCGAAAGCGCGTCGGCCACGCTGGTGTTCACCAACACACGCTCGCAAGCCGAGCTCTGGTACCAGTCGCTCCTCGGAGCCAGGCCCGAGTGGGCGGGCCTGATTGCGCTGCATCACGGCTCGCTTGCCAGGGAGGTGCGCGAGTGGGTCGAGCTGGGGCTGAAGGAAGGCCGGCTGAAGGCGGTGGTTGCCACCTCGAGCCTCGACCTCGGCGTCGACTTCCTTCCGGTCGAACGCGTGCTGCAGATCGGCAGCCCGAAGGGCGTCGTGCGGCTGCTTCAGCGCGCGGGGCGCAGCGGCCACGCGCCGGGGCGTGCATCGCGCGTGACGCTGGTACCGACGAACACGCTCGAACTCGTCGAGGCCGCGGCCGCGCGGCACGCGGTGGCGGCGCGCCGGATCGAGTCGCGGCAGGCGCCGGAGCGGCCGCTCGACGTGCTGGTGCAGCACCTGGTCACCATCGCGCTCGGAACCGGGTTCACCGAGGCGGAACTGCGTTCCGAAGTCCGCGACACCTGGAGCTACCGCGGGCTCACCGACGAGGAATGGGACTGGGCGCTCGACTTCGTGGGGCGCGGCGGCGAGGCGCTGCGGATGTATCCCGACTATCACCGGGTGCGGCGGGACGACGCCGGAGTCCATCGCGTCCAGAACGCCCGCATCGGCCAGCGCCACCGGATGTCGATCGGGACCATCGTGTCCGAGGCGACGATGCTGGTGAAGCTCGCGAGCGGCCGCAGCCTCGGCTCGATCGAGGAGTCCTTCATCAGTCGGCTGCGCAAGGGGGACGCGTTCCTGTTCGGCGGCCGCGCGCTCGAACTGGTCCGCGTGCACGAGATGACGGCCTATGTGCAGCCGGCGAAGCGCAAGAGCGGCGCGGTGCCGCGATGGATGGGCGCCGGGATGCCGCTTTCGACCGAGCTCGCGGATGCCGTGCTCCAGCGGTTCGAGGAAGCGGTGGCCGGGCGGTACGAAGGCCCCGAGATGCGGCTGGCCCGGCCGCTGATCGAGCTTCAGGCCAGATGGTCGGCAGTGCCGACGCGCGACACGCTGGTCGTCGAGTCGATGCGCTCGCGGGAAGGGCGGCACCTCTTCGTCTACCCGTTCGCCGGTCGCCACGTGCACATGGGGTTGGCGGCGCTGCTCGCCTGCCGGATCGGGCGGGCAACGCCTTCGACCTTCTCGATCGCGGTCAACGACCACGGCTTCGAACTGCTTTCGCCGGACGACATCGACTGGATGGGGGCGTGGCAGCGCCGCCGGGACACGCTGCTCTCCGAGGATGGCCTGCTCGACGACGTGCTGGCCAGCCTGAACGCGGGCGAGCTCGCGCAGCGCCGGTTCCGCGAGGTGGCCCGAGTGTCGGGACTGATCTTCCAGGGCTATCCGGGGGCGCCGAAGTCGGCAAAGCAACTGCAGGCGAGCTCGGGCCTGTTCTACGAGGTGTTCAGCAAGTACGACGCCGGCAACAGGCTGCTGGCGCAGGCGCAGCGCGAGGTCCTGGAGCAGGAACTCGACCTCGGGCGTTTGAGGCAGTCGCTCGGCCGGATGCGGAGCCAGGAAGTGCGCTACCGGCTGCTGTCGCGGCCGACGCCGTTCGCGTTTCCGCTGATGGTGGAGCGCTTCCGCGAGCAGGTGACGACCGAACAGCTGGGGGCGCGGATCGAGCGGATGCTGGCGGATCTGGAGCGGGCGGCGGCACGATGATTCCGCTCCGCCAAGAGGCACAAGATGTAGTGCTTTCCGAGGCAAGTTTCCAAAATATTGTGCTCCTTTCGTATGCGGTCTCGCTGTCGCGCGCCGGTTTCCAGAGGGAGAACGCGTTGCGAACACGCAATTTCCCTCTGAAAAAGTGCTTTTTCCCTCTTGTATTTGGTTCGGGTTGGCTTAGGATCGCGACCACGCAACGAGAGCGCTCTCCGCGGTTTTCATTCGAGAACGCTGTCGCTGTGGCACCTGAACTTCTCTAGGAGAAATGTCGATGGCAACGAAGAAGGCGAAGAAAGCGGCGAAGAAGGCTCCGGCCAAGAAGGCCCCGGCCAAGAAGGTAGCGAAGAAGGCCGCGAAGAAAGCGGCGCCGAAGAAGGCTGCAGCCAAGAAGGTCGCAGCCAAGAAGGTCGCGAAGAAGGCTGCCAAGCCCAAGGTCAAGCGCAAGCCGAACGCCGCGTTCATGAAGCCGCTGACGCCGAGCGCCACGCTCGCCGCCATCATCGGCTCCACGCCGATGCCGCGCACCGAAGTGACCAGCAAGATCTGGGCGTACATCAAGAAGAACAAGCTGCAGGACGCCGTGAACCGTCGCATGATCAACGCCGACGACAAGCTGAAGGCGCTGTTCGGCAAGGCCCAGGCCTCGATGTTCGAACTGACGAAGTTCGTCAGCAAGCACCTGAAGTAAGCGGCGCGAGGCGAACTGCCTCGACGCCCGCATCGGGAATCGCCCGGCGCCTCGCGGCCCCGGGCGATTTTCATTCATCGACCGGCGTCGCGTGGACCTCGGGCGGATCTCATCGCAGGGCGTTCCCGACGAGCGCGGCGACGCCGATCCGGTTGCTCGCATGCGGCACCGTGTCGGTGCTGACGAGCTCCTGGATGCCGGCTGCAGCGAGGCGGGCCTCGGCGGCGGCGTCCAGCAAGGCGTGCGTGACGGCGGCGTCGACGCGCGCGGCCCCCGCTCCGAGTGTCCGCCTGGCGCATTCGATCAGCGTGCCACCGGTGCTGGCGACGTCGTCGACCAGGACGACGTGGCGTCCGCGCAGCGCCACATCGGGCAGTTCGATGCGGACGTCGTGGTCGCCGCTGCGCCTCTTCGTGCACACCGCGTAGTCCAGCTGCGCGCCGGCCGCCGCCTTTACCCACCGCTCGGACTCCGCGTCCGGCCCCAGCAGCAGCGGCTGCGGCATCCGGCCGGCGAAGTGCGCGCCGATGAGCGGCGCGGCGCTGAGCGCGACCGCACGCCGCGCGGGCACCGCCTCCTCCAGCACCGCGATCCGGTGCAGATGCGGGTCGACCGTGAGGACCGTGTCGAAGCGCTCCGCGAGCAGCCGGCCGATGATCAGCTGGCTCACTGCCTCCCCGGGATGGAAGGCCTTGTCCTGCCGCATGTAGGCGAGGTAAGGCGCCACGAGCGTCAGGCGCCGGACGCCGAGCGCGCGGGCCGCGTCGGCGAGCAGGACGAGCTCGACGAGTTTCTCGTTGGGATGGTGCAGCGACCTCAGCACGACCACGTCCGAGGGCAACGGCACGGGCAGCGTCAGCTTCAGTTCGCCATCGGGAAACCGGTGGCGATGCACCTGGCGCGCTTCGAGGCCGGTCGCCTGCGCGAGGGAGCCGGCAAACAGCGCTTCGTCGTCGAAGTGCAGCAGCATTTCAGAACTCCGAGAACGCGCGCGGCGGCTCGCCCGGCTCTCCGATCGCGTAGCCGCTGTCGTGGGCCGCCCACTCGCGCGCGAACGCGAGGTCGGAGCCGTACTCCGCGTAAACGCGATACAGCGGATCGCCGCGGCTGACGGCGTCGCCCATCTTCCTGAACAGGTCGACGCCGGCGCCGCGCATCTTCGGCGCGCCGGACAGTCGCGCGAGCCGGCTCAGCCGCAGGTTGTCGATGGCGGTCACGACGCCGTCGCGCTCGGCCGCGACTTCGAACGTCTTCGACGCCAGCCCGGGCCGATCGGGGTCGAACGGCCGCCGGCCCTGCGCATCGATGATCGCCTCCATTTTCGCCAGCGCGCGGCCGGAGTCGAGGATGTCGCGCGCGACGGCGAACCCTTCGCCGCCGCGTACGTCGAGGTCGAACTCGAGGACGCGGCCCGCGAGCCGCAGGGCCTTCTGCCGCAGGTCCATGGGAGCCCGCGGGTCGCCGCGCAGCACGCGCATCACGTCGCGCGCTTCCAGCGCGGGTCCGATGCCGTAGCCGACCGGCTGGCGGCCGTCCGTGATGACGGCGTCGAGCGTCAGGTGCAGCCGTTCGGCCACGAACTCGAAGAGCTTCTTCAGCCGCTGCGCCGCCGGCATCGAGCGCACCTTCGCCGTCGGGCCGAGCGGAATGTCGAGGACGAGGTGCGTGGACCCCGCGGCGATCTTCTTGGACAGGATCGAGGCCACCATCTGGCCCGGCGAATCGAGCGACAACGGACGCTCGACGGCGATCAGCACGTCGTCGGCGGGCGACAAGTCGGCCGAGGCGCCCCACGCGAGGCAGCCGCGCAACTCGCGCACGATTTCCTCCAGCCGCGCGAACGGCAGTTCGACGTCGGCCAGGCACTCCATCGTGTCGGCCGTCCCGGCGGGCGACGTGATCGCTCGGGACGAGGTCTTGGGGATCAGCATCCCGTGCGCGGCGACGATCGGCACGATCAGCATCGACGTGCGATTGCCCGGGATGCCGCCGATGCTGTGCTTGTCGACGACCGGCTTCTCGTGCCAGTCGAGCCGGCGGCCCGCCGCCGTCATCGCTTCGGTCAGGAACAGCACTTCCTCGCGGTCGAGGTCGAAGTGGCCGGTCGACACGACGAAGGCCGCGAGTTCGATCTTGCTGTAGCGGTGCTGCGCGATGTCGCTGATCACCGCGTGGTAGTCGGCGCGGCCGAGCCGCTCGCCTTCGACCTTGCGTCGCCACGCCGAGGTCGATGCCGGCGGCGGCGCGTGGGCGACGCGCACCGGCGTGCCCGCCTCGGCGCCGAGCTGCGCAAAAGCTTCTTCCGACAGCCCGAGCTCCTGCTCGGCCACGATGCCCGGATCGTCGACGATGTTCAGCGTGGCGAAGATCGACCGGCCGTTGGCCGCCACCTCGATCTTGGCGAGCGCCTGGAAGCCTTCGCTGAGGTAGAGCGGGCAGCGACGGTGCAGGTAGGCGACGTTCTCCCGGTAGGTGTCGATGCCGACCCGTCGGACGGCCAGCGCCGTCAGGGCGCCCGTTTCCTCAGATTTCATACGACTGGGGCGCGGCGATCGTGGTCGCCCAGCGCAGTTCCTTCGCGATCCGCGCCGACAGCGCGTGCGACGCCTGCGGCTCGCCGTGCACGATGTAGGTCATCTTCGGCTTGCGGTGCGCGCCTGCGAGCCAGCCGATCAGGCCGTCCTGCCCGGCGTGCGCCGACAAGCCGCCGATCGTGTGCACGCTTGCCTTGACCGGCACGGAGTCGTTGAACATCCGGACCGCCCGGGCTCCGTCCACCAGCCGGCGGCCCAGCGTGCCCGCCGCCTGGAAGCCGATGATCACGACCCCGGATTCGCGCCGAGGCAGGTTGTGGCGCAGGTGATGCCGCACGCGGCCGGCATCGCACATGCCGCTCGCGGCGACGATCACGGCGCCGTGCCGGATCGAGTTGAGGAACATCGAGTCCTCGACGCTTTCGGTGAAGCGCAGCGTGAACGGGAGCTTGCGCGCGCGCTCAGCCTGGTGGAATGCGTGTGCCAGTTCGTCCAGCGCCTCGAGGTGCCGGAACGTGATGGCGCTCGCCTGCGTCGCCAGCGGCGAGTCGACGAACACCAGCGGCACGCGCAGCCGTCCGGACTGCGTCAGCCGGTACAGCAGCACGAGGAACTCCTGGGTCCGCCCGAGCGCAAAGGCCGGGACGATCACGTTGCCGCGGCGCACGTGCAGGATGTCGTCCATGACGGTGACCAACTCGTCCTCGGTCTCCGCCAGCGAGCGGTGATTGCGGTCGCCGTAGGTCGACTCCATCACGAGGACATCCGCATCGACGAGTGGCGCGCGATCGCGGACCACCAGCGGCGAGGCTTCGCCGATGTCGCCCGACACGACCAGCTTGCGCTCGCGCGTGCCGTCGCGCACGCGGATCTCGGCAAAGGCGGCACCCACGATGTGGCCGGCGCTGCGGAAGGTCACCGACACGGACGGCTTCGGCCGGAACTCGACGTCGTACGGCACGCCGTTCAGGCGCAGCGCCAGCGCATCGACGTCCTCGGCCGAGTACAGCGGCGCGTCGGTGATCGACCGCCGCCCCCGATAGGGTGCGCTGCGGGCGCCGACCGCCTGCACGTGGGCGCTGTCCTTGAGCATGACGGGGACGAGGTCGGCCGTCGGCTTGGTGCAGTAGACCTGCGGACCACCGGGCGCGGAGAAGCGCGGCAGCAGGCCGCAATGGTCGATGTGCGCGTGGGTCAGCAGGATGAAGTCGAGCCGGCCGAGATCGCGACCGAACGCCGCCCGGTTGCGCGTGGCCGCCTCGCGGCCGCCCTGGAACATGCCGCAGTCGACCAGGAAGCGGACACTGTCCGCTTCCACCAGCAGGCAGGATCCGGTCACCTCTCCGGCCGCACCGAAGAACGTCAGGCGCATGTCTCCACTCCGGGCTCTGCAGCGACATTTCCAGTCTAGCCGCGCAACCCCGCCCGCATTGACCTGGCCGGGCGCGCCGTCACCCGATCGGTATCCTTCCTTGCGCTATGGCAAGCATCGTCCTGTCGACGTTGAACTCGCGCTACTCCCACGCGGCGCTCGGATTGCGCTTTCTGCGCGCGAACCTCGGCGCGCTGCGCGACGACAGCGTCATCCGGGAGTTCGTCGTGCGCACACCGGCGCCGGCGATCGTCGACGCGCTGCTGGCCGAGCGTCCCCGCATCGTCGGCTTCGGCGTCTACATCTGGAACGTGTTGCAGACCGCGGAGGTGATCCGGCAACTGAAGGCGCGCGAGCCGGGCATCGTCGTGGTCGTCGGCGGGCCGGAAGTGAGCCACGAAGTCGAGGCGCAAGAGATCTGCCGGCTCGCCGACCACGTGGTCACCGGCTGGGGCGACGTGACATTCGCGCGGCTGGCCGCGGCCCTGCTGCATGGCCCGCGGCCGTTGAACCGGGTCCACGCCGGCGAGCAGCCGCCGCTGGAACACCTGGCGCTGCCGTACCGCGAGTACACCGATGCGGACCTGGCGAACCGGACGGTCTATGTCGAGGCATCGCGCGGCTGTCCGTTCAAGTGCGAGTTCTGCCTGTCCGCGCTGGACAGGACGGCATGGCCCTTTCCGCTCGAGCCGCTGCTGGCCGAACTGTCGCACTTGTACGAGCGCGGCGCGCGCCACTTCAAGTTCGTCGACCGCACGTTCAACCTCAAGGTGGCGACCTCGGTGCGCATCCTCGAGTTCTTCCTCGGGCTGATTGCTGCGCGTCCCGACGACTCCCCGTTCCTGCACTTCGAACTGGTTCCGGATCACCTGCCCGAGGCGTTGAAGGCGCCGGTCATGCGCTTTCCGGCCGGCACGCTGCAGTTCGAGATCGGCATCCAGACCTTCGATGTTGCGACACAGAAGCGGATTTCCCGGCGCCAGGACAATGCCGCCGCCGAAGCCAACATCCTCTGGCTGCGCGCGAACACGAAGGCTCACCTGCACGTCGACCTGATCGCCGGCCTGCCGGGCGAGGACCTGGCGTCGTTCGCCGCCGGCTTCGATCGGCTGGTCGCGCTGGAGCCGCACGAGATCCAGGTGGGACTGCTGAAGCGGCTGCGAGGTGCGCCGATCGCCCGGCACACCGCGGAGTTCGGCATGGTCTACGACCCGGCGCCGCCCTACCAGGTGATGCAGACCGGCGCGCTCGATGCGGGGACGGTGCAGCGTCTCGTCCGCTTCGCGCGGTACTGGGATCTCGTCGCGAATTCGGGGCGTTTCACGAACACGCTGCCGCTGGTGCTGGCCGATGCGCCGTTCAGCCGCTTCATGGAGTTCGCCGGCTGGCTGCACGACGAGTGCGGACAGACGCACGCCATCCCGGCCGAGCGGCTCTACGAACTGACGCATCGCTGGCTGGTGGAGAAGGGAACCGATCCGCTCGACGCGACGGCGACGCTGGCCGGCGATTACCGCCGCTCGGGCGCGCGCGGCCGGCTGGCATTCAGCGGGGAGCGTGTTCTCTCAACCGCGACTCGCCCGCGGCGCCGGCTGGCGCCACGCCAGTCGCGCCATCTCGTACCGTGAATCGTCAGGCGTGCGCCCAGCGCGAGTGGCGCGGCAGGGTGGTCTGCAGGAATGCCATCTGGTCGGCGAGGATCCGGCGATTGCTGAGGATGAAGCCCTCGCTGCGGC
>JBFZCF010000031.1:0-14816 GCA_041308065.1 Burkholderiales bacterium | reverse complement strand
TGCGCCGACAGCGGCACCGCGAGCACGGTCGACGTCGCCGCCACCACCGCCCACAGCAACGCGGTCTGCGCGATCGGCATCCCGAGGTCGTGCGCGCGCAGGATCACGAACGCGTTGGAGGCTTGCCCGAGCGTGAAGATCGAGATGGCGAGGAGAAGCCTCTGGAACCCCGGTGGCAGTCCGCGCCACGTCCAGTCCGGCTTGACCGGCACAGGCACGGCACCGTCGCGCGGCTCCTTCACCGACAGGGCTAGCGCGACGCACAGCGCCCCCGGCACGGCGGCCCACAGCAGGATGTCGCGCAGCGGAATGTTCAGCGCGAGCAGGCCGGCGGCGAGCAGCGGACCGATCACGGCGCCGGCGTTGTCGAACGCGCGGTGCAGGCCGAACGCGACCCCGCGCCGGGCGGCCGGCACCGAGCGCGCGAGCAGTGCGTCGCGCGGCGACGAGCGCAGGCCCTTGCCGAACCGGTCGAGCACGCGCAGCGCCAGCACCATGGGCCACGACGCCGCGAGCGCGAGCAGTGGCCGTGCCACGGCCGCGCATCCATAGCCCGCGACCATGAACAGCTTCGCGCGCCGCACGCGGTCGTACCAGACGCCGGAGACGAGCTTCAGCAGCGCCGCCGTCGCCTCCGCGGCGCCCTCGATGAACCCGAGCGCGCGCGGACCGGCACCGAGCACCGTCGCGAGGTACAGCGGCAGCAGCGGATAGACCAGTTCCGATGCGGCGTCGTTCAGCAGGCTGATGAGGCCGAGGACCCACACCGTCGACGGCAGCGCGCGCAGCGCATCGCGCATCAATCCGCCCCGAACACGTCCATCCACAGGCGCCGCACCGCCGCCGCCTGGGCCTCGACCTCCGCCGGCTCGACCCGCGCGCGTTCGGCGCCGTTCAGGCGCAGGCGGTGCTGCAGCGCGCGGAACGCGCGGTACGCGTCGGCGACTTCGCGCGCGAGCGTCATGTCGATCAGCCGCATGCCGGCGGCCATCTGCAGCAGCGCGATGTTGCCGAGGTTGCGGACGAGGTCGCCATGGCGGTGCGAGTGCGCAAGCACCAGGTACTGGACGATGAACTCGATGTCGACCATGCCGCCGCGATCGTGCTTCAGGTCGAACAGGGCACTGGTGTTCGGGTGGCCGTCGAGCATCTTCTGGCGCATCGCCAGCACTTCGCTCTTCAGCTTCGCGAGATCGCGCACCTGCGTCAGCACGTGGACGCGCTCGGCCTCGAATCGGTGCCCCAGCTCGAAGTCCCCGGCGCAGTGGCGCGCGCGCGTCAGCGCCTGGTGTTCCCACACCCACGCGCCCATGCCGTCCTCGTTGCGCTGGTAGCGCGAGAACGCGTCGAGCGAGGACACCATCAGTCCGGCGTTGCCGTTCGGCCGCAGCCGCAGGTCGATGTCGAACAGGTTGCCGGACGAGGTCTGCGCCGTCAGCCAGGTGACCAGCCGGCGCGCGAGCACCGAGTAGACGTCGGGCGCATCCGGGTGGTCGTCGTCGAACAGGAAGATCAGGTCGAGGTCCGAGACGTACCCGAGCTCCTTCCCGCCGAGCTTGCCGTACCCGATCACGGCGAAGCGCGGCACCTCGCGGTGCCGCCTGGCGATCGTCGTCCACACGCGCTCCAGCGTGAGCCCGAGCGTGAAGTCGGCGAGCGCCGACAGGTGATCGGCGAGCCGCTCGACCGTCAGGCGGCCGTCGAGGTCGGCCACCAGCAGCCGCAGCACCTGCGCGTGGTGGACATCGCGCAGCAGGTTCATCTGCCGCTCCTGGTCACCGTCGGCCTCGTCGAGCTGGCGCCGCACCAGGGCGGACCACGCGGCCCAGTCGGGCTCGCGTTCGTGCAGGCGCTCGTCGAGCAGCTCGTCGAGCAGGATCGGATGGAGCACCAGGTAGTCGGCCGCCCAGCGGCTGGCCGCCAGCATGCGCATGACGCGTTCGAACGCGTGCGGGAACTGGTTCAGCAGCGTCACGTAGGTGTTGCGGCCGGCGATGACCTCGGCGAGCTGCGCGAAGCGCGCGAAGTGCTCGTCCGGTCCGATGTCGTGCGCCGCGCCGGAGCCGTGCGACAGCTCGATCGCCGAGACAAGCGCCCGCTGCAGAAGGCGCTCGATGCCGGCGCGCGCGCCCGCGCTCGCGCCCTGCACGCGTCGCCCGTTCAGCACGCCGCGCAACCGCTGCGCCGTTCCGGGCGGGTCGCGGAATCCCTGCTCCTCGAGATGGTCGACGAGGGGCGCGTCGTCGCCGTCGCCCGGCGTGTTCCACGAGGCCGGCATCGGCGCCTGGCGGGTGGTCTCGACCGGTTCGGAGAACACGGTGTCGAACACGCCGTCGACGAAGTCCTGGACGGCCCGGTACTCGCCGAGCATCGCGTCGACGCCGGCCGCGCCGAGCAGCCGCGCGACGCGCGCGCGCGCCTCGCGGTCGGGCGGCAGCGCGTGGGTCTGTGCGTCGTCGACGTACTGCAGCGCGTGCTCGAGGTTGCGCAGGAACACATAGGACGTCGCAAGCCGGTCGCACGTCGCGGCCGGCAGCACGCCCTGGCGACCGAGCGTGGCCAGCGTTTCCAGGGTCGAGCGCGAGCGCAGGCCGGGATCGCGCCCGGCCCGGATGATCTGGAACGCCTGCGCGATGAACTCGATTTCGCGGATCCCGCCGCGGCCGAGCTTGACGTTGTCGGCGCGTTCCTCGCGGCCGGCATTGCGCCGGGAGCTTTCGGCGCGGATCAGTCCGTGCAGTTCGCGCAGCGCGTTGATCGCGCCGAAGTCGAGGTACTTGCGGAACACGAAGGGCCGCACGACCGCGAAGATCGACCCGGCCTGCCGGTCGAATTGCCCGGGCGATGCGAACACCGGCGCGGACACGACCCGCCCCTTCAGCCACGCGAAGCGCTCCCACTCGCGCCCCTGGACCATCAGGTACTCCTCGAGCATCGCGCTCGACACCGCGAGCGGCCCGGCGTCGCCGTTGGGCCGCAGCCGCATGTCGACGCGGAACACGTAGCCGTCGGCGGTGACGTCCGAGATGGCCGGAATGACGCGGCGCCCGAGGCGGATGAAGAACTCGTGGTTGCTGACCGGCCGGATGTCGCCGCCGCCGGGCAGCGGACGCGTTTCGCCGTCCTCGTCGTAAGCGAAGATCAGGTCGATGTCGGACGAGACGTTCAGCTCGCCGCCGCCGAGCTTGCCCATGCCGATCACGAGCAGGTCCTGCGGCTCGCCGGCCTCGCTCGTCGGCACGCCGTGCACCTCGGCGAGTTCGCGGGCGTGGACCGCGACCGCGCGCTGCACGGCCAGTTCGGCCAGCGCGGTGGTGGTCGACACGACCTCCGGCAGCCCGCAGGCGCCGGTGGCATCGCGGACGATCAGCGACGCGATCACGCGCCCGCGCAGCCGCCGCAGGTCCGCCGCCACGCGCTCGGGCGTCGCCGCCGCGACGTCCCCGAGTTCACTCGCCATGCGCGCCGCCGGCCAGCCTTCCTGCGCCCAGGCCGCCAGCAGCTCCGCTCGCCGCACATCGTCGGCGCCGGCCTCGCGCTGCAGCGTGCGCTCGACGAAGTGCGACAGCGACGGCACGTCGCCGGGTTCGGCGCGCTCGCCCCGCCAGTCGCGCCCTGCCAGGAAGTCCGGATCTTTCACTCTTGTTCGCGGTCGAAACCGCCGATGGATGTGAAGGTCGCTGTGATAGAGTGCCGCGGTCCCAGCAGGGTCTTCGTCCGACCGGACGCGCCAGGCCCGACCGGATCGGCGACCGGATCGATGTCCGCATTCTACGGAGCGCCTGCGCAGGTCCACCCGATGCCGTTCACATCCATTCCCTAGCCTCGTGTCCGACCAGCCGCGCCCGGATCCGCCGCCGCCGGGCGGCGACCACCCGAGTCACCCATCCCTCGCCGCCGAACTGAGTGCCACTGCGCACCGGGTCGAGCACGCCGTCGAGGAAAAGCTCGAACACGGCATCGAGGTCGCCGAGCAGACCATCGTCCGCCGCTACGGCCTCGGCGCGCTGCGCGCGGTGCGCGCGACGCTGCGCTTTGCGTTCTGGTCGCTGGTGGCGGCCTACTTCGCGTTCGGCACGCTGCTGCTCGTCACCCGCTACTACGTGCTGCCGCGCATCGACCAGTGGCGGCCACAGATCGAGGACATCGCCAGCCGCGCACTGCGGGGCACCGTCACGATGGCGCGGATCGAGGCGGGCTGGCGCGGCTTCAATCCGCATCTGTCGCTCGACGACGTCCAGGTCACCGGACCGCAAGGCGGCCCGCCGCTCGCGCTGCCGCGGGTCGACGCCACGGTCTCGTGGCTCAGCCTGGTGCAGTGGGAGCCGCGCTTCGTCGCCCTGCGCCTGCTGACGCCGGAGGTGTCCGTCGTCCGCCTGGCCGACGGCAGCTTCACGGTTGCCGGCTTCGTCATCACGCCGGGCGAGGCCGATTCCGAGGAGGCACCCGCGCTCGACTGGCTGCTCGCGCAGGAACAGGTCGTCCTGCGCGACGGCCACGTCGCGTACCGCGACGAGCGCACCGACGAACCGATGCAGTTCGACCTGAACGACGTGAACCTGATCGTCGAGCAGTCGCTCGGCTCGCACGCGTTCGCGCTGCAGGCGCGGCCGACCGCCGAGTTCGCCGGCCCGATCGACGTGCGCGGAACCATGACGACCGGCGCGTTCACCCGCCGGTCGGACGTCGGACGCTGGAAGGGCCAGGCGTTCGTCCAGCTCGACTTCGTCGACCTGGCCTGGCTGTCGCGCCTGATCTCGATGCCGGTGCCGGTCGAGCAGGCGTTCGGGGCGCTGCGCGTGTGGCTGGGGTTCGACGACGGCCACGTCGTCCGCTCGACGGCCGACGTCGCACTGCAGGACGTAACAACGCGCCTCGCGCCCGAGCTCGAGCCGCTGCGCCTCGCGTACCTGCAGGGTCGCATCACGCAGCGCCAGTGGGGCGACGCGTGGCCGGTCGGCCGCGGCGGCCAGGAGTTCGGTCTTGCGGGAACGACGTTCAGCACGGCCGACGGCCTGGTCTTCCCGGCCATGGACGTCAAGGTGCGGCGCACGCGCGCCGCCGGCAATGAGCCGCAGCGCACGTCGATCGAAGCCTCCCGCATCGATCTCGAGAGCCTCGGCGCCGTGCTCGCGCACCTGCCGATGCCGGGCGACCTGTACGACAAGGTGGCCCGGCATGCGTTGCGCGGAACGCTGTCCGGGCTGTCGCTGGCATGGAGCGGCGAGGCGGCGACGGCTTCCGACCTCGCCCTGAAGACCCGCTTCAGCGGCCTGTCGAGCCTGGCGCTGCCCGCGGCGGCGGACGCCGCCTCCCAGGTCGGCGTGCCGGGATTCGAGAACCTGAGCGGCAGCGTGCGCACGGAGAAGGGAGCCGGCACGATCGAACTCGACTCGACCGAAGCGGCGGTGGTGTTCCCCGGAATCTTCGAGGAACCGCGGCTGCCGCTGCGGCAGTTGGTCGGGACCATCCAGTGGAAGCAGGGCGAGACGCTCGAGGTCCGCGCCGAGAGCCTGCGGGCATCGAACGACGACGTCGACGTGACGGCGAACGGCACGTACCGCACGGCGCCGTCGGGCCCCGGCTCGATCGATCTCGCGGGCCGCATCGTGCGCGCGAATGCCGAGGCCGCCTGGCGCTACATCCCTGCCGCGGCCGGCACGGACACGCGCACGTGGCTGCGGCACGCGCTCGTGAGCGGACGCCTGGGCGACGGGTCGTACAAGGTGAAAGGCGACCTGGCGCGCTTCCCGTTCGCAGACCCGGCGCACGGCGACTTCCGCATCGCCGGCCGCGTGACCGGCGCCACGCTGGACTTCTTCCCCGGCGCGCCGAACGAAGCGGGGCGGCCGGCGGCACCGGGCACGGTGTGGCCGGTCCTGTCCGACATCGATGCCGACCTCGTCTTCGAGCGCGCGTCGATGACGATCACCGCGCAGCGCGGCCGCGCCTACGGCGCGCGGATCGAGCGGGCGATTGCGCGCATCCCGAACCTCGGGCACGACCCCACGCTCGACGTGAAGGGCCAGGTGACCGGACCGCTGGCCGACCTGCTGCGCTACACGAACGCCAGTCCAGTGCGCGGCTGGATCGGCGGGATCACCGAGGGCGCCGAAGCGCAGGGCAGTGCCAGGCTCGATCTCGGACTGCTGATCCCGCTGGGGCACGCCGCGGACGTCCGGGTCGACGGCGCCCTGGCGTTCCAGAACAACAGCATCACCCTCGCCGGCCTGCCGCCGTTCACGCGCACCAGCGGCACGCTGAACTTCAGCGAGCGCGGCGTGCGCATCGACAATATCGCGACCAGCCTGCTCGGCGGCGCCGCGCGTCTCGACGCGTCGACGCGCGCCGACGGCGCGCTGGTGTTCAACGCCACCGGCACGACGACGCCCGCGGGCCTGCGCGACGCGGTGCCCTTCGCCCCGGTGCAACGCCTGCTCGACAAGTCGAGCGGCAGCGCGCGCTACCAGGCGGCGGTCGTCGTGAAGGACGGCACCGAGCTGCGCATCGACAGCGACCTCGTCGGCCTCGGCATCGACGGCATCGCGCCGCTGCGCAAGTCGGCCGCCGAGAGCCTGCCGCTGCGGATCGAGCGCACGGCGCGGGCCACGGGGGACGACCTGCAGGCGCAGCTCGGTCGCGCGTTCGGCGTACGCATCGAACGCCGGCGCGCGGACGCGAGCGGCGAGTTGCGCTTCGTGCGCGGCGTGGTCGCGGTGAACGAGCCGGCCAACCTGCCCGAGCGCGGCCTGCTCGTCATCGCCACGATGCCGCGCCTCGACGTCGATGCCTGGTCCGACCTGCTGGCGCCCGCCACGCCGCCGGCGCGTGGCGCGCGCCCGGCCGCGGCCGACGACGAACTGCGCGTCGACCTCGTCGCGCTGCGCACCGACGAACTCGTCGTTCAGGGGCACACGGTGCGCAACCTGACGCTCGGCGCGACGCGGCAGGAGGACGGCGGCTATGCGGCCAACGTGGTGTCGGATGGCGCGACGGGCTTCGTCGGCTGGCGCCCGGCCTCCGATCCGCAGGCGCTGGGGCAGATCACGGCGCGCCTGTCGAAGCTGGTGATCAGCTCCCGGAAGGAAGAGGAAGTCGTCGCGGCGCTGCGCGCCCCGCCGAAACAGATTCCGTCGCTGGAAGTCAGCGTCGAGCAGTTCGAGCTGTCCGACATGAAGCTCGGGCGGCTGGATCTCGTCGCGCAGAACACCGGCGGCGGCGCGAGCGGCACCTGGCGGCTGCATCGCCTCGACATCGCGAACCCTGACATGAAGCTCGCCTCCACCGGCGAGTGGGGCCCGGCGCCGGCGGGCGGCAACCGCCGCATGCAGCTGAAGTTCGCCATCGACACCGCCGACGGCGGCGCCGCCCTGGCCCGCATCGGCTACCCCGCCGCGCTGTCGCGCGGCACCGGCCGCATCGAAGGCGACGTTCAGTGGCTCGGTTCGCCGCTGGACATCCACTTCCCGACGCTCGCAGGGCGCCTGAACATCGCGATCGACGACGGCCGCTTCCTGAAGGTCGATCCCGGCAACGCCGCGCGCCTGCTCGCGCTGCTGTCGCTGCAGTCGATTGGCCGCACCCTCGCGGCCGACGGCGGCTCCCAGTTCGCCGAGGGCTTCGCGTTCAGCTCGATCCGCGCCGACGCCACGATCGACCGCGGCATCATGAAGACCGACAACTTCCGGATGAACGGGGCGAGCGCGGCGGTCCTGATGTCCGGCACGCTGGACCTGGGCCAGGAAACGCAGCAGTTGTCGATCGTGGTGCTGCCCGAGATCGACGCGAGCACCGCGGCGCTCGCGGTCGGAGTCGTCAACCCGGTGCTTGGACTCGGCACGTTCCTCGCCCAGTTCGTGCTGCGCGATCCGTTGTCGCGGGCCTTCGCGCTCCAGTACGACGTCACCGGATCGTGGGCCAGTCCGATCATCACGCGCCAGACGCGCATCACCCCGTCGCAATCCACGGAGGCCACCAAATGACCCTCACCGCCCGCGTCGCCGCCGTGCAGATGGTTTCGAGCACGCGCGTCGAAGACAACCTGAACGCCGCCGCCGCGCTGATCGAGGAAGCGGCCGGCACGGGCGCGCAGCTCGTCGCGTTGCCCGAGTACTTCTGCCTGATGGGCCGGGGCGACAGCGACAAGGTCGCGCTGCGCGAGCGGGACGGCCGTGGCCCGATCCAGGACTTCCTCGCGGAGCAGGCGCGCAGGCATGGCATCTGGCTGGTCGGCGGCACGCTGCCGCTGGAAGCGCCCGAGCCCGACCGCGTGATGAATTCCGTGCTCGTCTACGGCCCGGCCGGCGAACGGGTCGCGCGCTACGACAAGATCCATCTGTTCCGTTTCACCAAGGGCGAAGAGACCTACGACGAAGCGCGGACGATCGCGCCGGGCAGCGCCGTGTCGACCTTCGTCTTCGCGCCTGGCGACGGCCCGCGCCTGACGGTCGGACTGTCGGTCTGCTACGACCTGCGCTTTCCCGAGCTCTACCGCGCGATGCCGCGGCCCGACCTCATCCTCGTGCCGGCCGCCTTCACGGCGACGACGGGCAAGGCGCACTGGGAAATCCTCCTGCGCGCGCGCGCCGTCGAGAACCTCGCCTACGTTCTCGCGCCGGCCCAGGGTGGAAAGCACGAGAATGGCCGGGCGACCTACGGCCACTCGATGCTGATCGATCCGTGGGGCACCGTGCTGGCCAATCGCCCTGACGGGCCCGGGGTTGTGTTCGGCGACATCGACCCGCAGTTGATTGCCGCATGCCGGGCGTCCCTGCCCGCCCTCGATCACCGAACCCTCTGCTGAACGCGCGTCCGTACAATCGCGCCTCCCTTGCCGCCCTTGCCGACCGGACACCGATGAAGCCTTCCGATCCCGCCCTCGACCGCCTGGCCGTCGCCAAGCAGCTGCTGCTCGACCCGTACGGCCTGGACGAGGCGAAGCTGCAGCGCTCGCTGGCGTCGATCTTCGAGCACCGTGCCGATTACGCCGACCTGTACTTCCAGTACACGCGCTCGGAGTCGTACTCGCTCGAGGAAGGCATCGTCAAGAGCGGCAGCTTCGACATCGAGCAGGGCGTGGGCGTGCGCGCGGTCGTGGGCGACAAGACCGCGTTCGCCTACTCGGACGACATCTCGCTCGACGCGTTGAACGAGGCGGCGGTGTCGGCGCGCTCGATCGCGCGGCACGGCGCCGGCAGGATCAAGGTCGCCCCGAAGATGTCCGTGCGCGTGCAGCCGGCGCTCTATGGCGCGCACGATCCGGTGGCGTCGCTCGACGCCGCGGCGAAGATCCGGATGCTCGAGAAGGTGGAGCGGCTCGCGCGCGCGCGCGACAGCCGGGTGAAGCAGGTGATGGCCAACCTCGGCGCGGAGTACGACGTCGTGCTGGTCGCGCGCAGCGACGGCGTGCTCGCGGCCGACGTGCGCCCGCTGGTGCGGTTGTCGGTCAACGTGATCGTCGAGGACGGCGGACGGCGCGAACAGGGGTTCGCCGGCGGCGGCGGACGCCAGGACCTCGCCTACTTCGACGACGCGCTGCTGGCCGATTACGCGAACAAGGCGGTCGACCAGGCGCTCGTGAACCTGGTCGCGAAGCCGGCCCCGGCGGGGATCATGCCGGTCGTGCTCGGACCCGGATGGCCCGGCATCCTGCTGCACGAGGCGATCGGCCACGGGCTCGAGGGCGACTTCAATCGCAAGGGATCGAGCGCGTTCGCTGGCAAGGTCGGCGAGCGCGTGGCGTCGAAGGGCGTGACCGTCGTCGACGACGGCACGCTGGCCCACCGGCGCGGGTCGCTCAACGTCGACGACGAAGGCAACCCGACGCAGAACACGGTGCTGATCGAGGACGGCGTGCTGCGCGGCTACATCCAGGACTCGCTGAACGCGCGGCTGATGAAGGTGCCGGTGACGGGCAACGCCCGCCGCGAGTCGTTCGCGCACCTGCCGATGCCGCGCATGACGAACACGTACATGCTGGCCGGCGACAAGGACCCGGACGAGATCGTTCGCTCGGTGAAGAAGGGCATCTACGCCACCAACTTCGGCGGCGGCCAGGTCGACATCACGAACGGCAAGTTCGTGTTCAGCATGGCCGAGGCGTACATGATCGAGAACGGGAAGATCACCCACCCGGTCAAGGGCGCCACGCTGATCGGCAACGGCCCGGACGCGCTCACGCGCGTGACGATGATCGGCAACGACATGGGCCTCGATCCGGGCATCGGCACCTGCGGCAAGGACGGCCAGAGCGTTCCGGTGGGCGTGGGCCAGCCGACGCTGCGCATCGAGGGCCTCACCATCGGCGGCACCGCGTAACACCAACACCGCGCGGCTCCGATGAGCGCCGCTCGCCGCGGCGAGCGGCCGCTTCCCGATCCCAGGATTGCCGTTCCGCCCGGTTCGGTGCTACACCGGCCGCCCGGTACCGGCGTCCGGACCCGCACTTGACCGCTCCATCACCCGAATCTTCGCTGCAGGGCGTCTCGCGACGTTACGCGTGGACCGTGTTCGCGCTGATCGTCGCGCTGATGATTTCCGACTACATGACGCGCAGCGTCATCAACTCGGTGCTGCCGGACCTGAAGCAGGAGTGGGCGCTCGACGACAGCCAGCTCGGCCTGCTCGTCAGCATCGTGCCGCTGATCGTCGGCATCGCCGCCTGGCCGGTGGCGCTGCTCGCCGACCGCTGGGGCTACGTCAGGAGCATCACCGCGATGGCGGCGATCTGGTGCGTGGCCACGGTGCTCGTCGGCCTGAGCCAGAATCACTCGCAGATGCTGATGGCCCGCGCCGTCGTCGGACTCGGCGAAGCGGGCTACGGCGCCGTCGGCGCCGCCGTGCTGGCGTCCGTGTTCCCCGCCGCGCGCCTGTCGGCCGTCCTCGGCGCCTTCCAGTCGGCCGCCGTCGTCGGCACGGTGCTCGGCGTGGTGGCCGGCGGCGTCATCGGCGCGCGGCACGGATGGCAGGCCCCCTTCCTGTGGGTCGGCGGCGTCTCGTTGCTGCTGGTGGTGCTGTTTCCGCTGTTCGTGCGCGAGACGCCGCACGCCTCCGTCGGAGCGGCGATCTCGCCACGCATTCCGCTGCGGGTGGCGGTGCGCGAAGTGCTGGCGACCCGCAGCGCGCGCTTCACGTACGTGGCGAACGGCCTGCAGGTGCTGATACTCGCCGTGATCGGCGCCTGGATGCCGACCTTCCTCGCGCGCGAGTACGGGTTCGCGGCCGACCAGGCGGCCGCGCGCGCCGGGCTGCTGATCCTGATGGCAGGCGTCGGCATGATCGCCGGCGGCGCACTGGCCGATCGCCGGGGACGCGCGGCGGGCCGCCCCAAGCTTCACTTCGCCGCCGTCTACGCGCTGATGTCGTTCGTCGTTCTGACCGTGGCCTTCGCGTTGCCGGCAGGTGTGCTGCAGATGGGGCTGTTGTTCGTCGGCACGCTGATCGCGGGCGGACACGCGGGCGTGGCCGTGTCCTCCGTGGTCGATGTGACGCACCCTGCCCTGCGCGCAACCACGATCGCGACCGTCGCGCTGTTCAGCAACTTGCTCGGCCTGGCCCCGGGTCCGTATGTCGTCGGCGTGCTGTCGGACTCGATCGGCCTGAAGGCCGCACTGACGATCGTGCCGGTCGCGGGTCTTGTCGCATCGGCCTGCTTCCTGCTTGCCGCCCGAAGTTACGAGCAGGATGTAGTGGCGAAGGAAGCGCGACTCGCGCGCAGCTAGCGCGACGCGCGCATCTGCGCGAGGGCGGGATCGTCGGGGTTCACGGCGGCCAGGCGCTTCAGCGCCTCGCTTGCGCCGGCTTCGTCCCCGCCTTCGCTGCGGTACATCGCGAGCGCCAGCAGCACGTCGCGGTCGCCGGACTGTTTCGCGGCGTCCGCCAGCAGGCGGATCGCCTCGGCCCGGCGGCCGGCGTCGTGCAAGGCCAGCGCGTAGAGGTAAGCGTAGCGAGCCTCCGTGGGCGCCGCCTTCGAGGCGGCCGCGAACTCGGCCAGCGCTGCGCCCTTCTTTCCCTGTCGCACGAGCGCGAGCGCGAGGGCTTCGCGCAAGGCGGCGGCATCGGGCACGGCGCGCAACCCCTCGCGCAGGACAGCTTCCGCGTCGGCGTCGCGCTGCTGCTCGCGCCGGAGGTCGGCCAGGTTCACGTACGCCGGAACGAAGCGGGCGTCGCGTTTCAGCGCTTCCCGGTACGCCGCTTCGGCCGCGGCGCGATCGCCACGCACCGCGTGGAGGTTGCCGAGGCTCATCCACGCGTCGGGGCGATCGAGGTTGCCCTGCTGCACGGCTTCGTACTCGGCGATGGCGCGGTCGAAGGCCGGCCGGGCCGTGGAGTCCAGCTGGGCGGCGTGCGGTGCCAGGCGTCGCGCGGCCTCGATGCGAACCGCCCGCACGGGGTCGTTCAGCAAGGGCGCGATCGCCGCGGCCAGCTGCGGCGCCGTCGGCGCCTGCAGCGCGGCCAGCGCGGCGTGCCGCACCAGCGGATCGGCGTCGCCCAGCGCGCTGCGCACCGCGGCGTCGGCGGTCGGGCCGGGATAGCGCGCCAGCAGCTCGACGGCCGAGGCGCGCACGATCGGCGGATAGGCGACGCTCGTGACGACGGCGACGAGGCCGCGCGCCGCGCCCATGCTGCCGCGGCGTCCGGCGTCGAGCGCTTCGCCGTAGTGCGCCTCGTTGCGCCGCTGCGCGCCGTACCAGCGCGCGACCCAGTCGGCCGACCACTGCGCCGTGCTCTCGCGGTGGCAGTCGTTGCACGCGTTCGGGGTGCCGAGCTTCACCGACAGGTCGGGCCGCGGCACGCGCAGGCTGTGGTCGCGGCGCGGGTCGACCACCATGTAGGTCGTCGCCGGCATGTGACAGTTGGCGCACTCGGCGCCGCGCGTGCCTTCGGGATGGAAGTGGTGCGCCTTGCCGTCGTACTTCGACGCGAGGTGGCACTGCGCGCACACCGCGTTGCCCGGCGCTCGCAGCTTCTGTGTGTGCGGGTCGTGGCAGTCGCTGCACGTGACGCCCGCGCGGTGCATCCGGCTCTGCAGGAACGATCCCCAGGTGAACACCTCGTCGCGCTGCTGGCCGTCGGCGTGATAGAGGCCGGCGGACAGCGTCGACGGCAGGTAGTGGTCCATGAAGGCCGCGCCGGCCTGCCAGCCTTCGGCGATCTGCGCCCGGCGCGCGTGGCAGGGACCGCAGACTTCGATCTCGCGGCCGCTCCGGAGCTCCGGCGTGCGCTTCGCGTTGCCGCTCGCGGGGTCGATCTGCCACGTGGCGCCACGGCGTTCGTCCAGCGCAACCGTCAGGCCCTTCGTCGGGTCGGACGCCGGCTTGCCTTTCGCCCAGGCGAGATGCGCCGAACCGGGTCCGTGGCACGACTCGCAGCCGACGCTGATCTCCGACCACTGCGTGGCGAACGCGTGCGTCGCGGCGTCGTAGCCCTTGCGCACGTTCGTGGAGTGGCAGTCGGCGCACATGAAGTTCCAGTTCTGCGCGCGCTGTGTCCAGTGCAGCTCGTCGCGGAAGTCGAGCTTCTCGTCCGGATACTGGCGGAACCAGCGCTGGCCGCCCTGGTCTTCCGGTCGGGTGTCCCACGTGACGGCGAGCGCCTGCAGGCGGCCGCCGGGCAGTTCGACCAGGTACTGCTGCAGCGGCTCGAGGCCGAACGTGTACTTGACCTCGAAGTCGGCGAGCTGGCCGTCCGGGCCGTCGGTGCGCACGAAGTACTTACCGTCGCGCCTGAAGAAGGTCGAGGTGACGCCGTCGAATACATACCGGGCGTCGTCGAAGTTCCCGCGCACGGTGTCGGGCGATGCGTGCTGCATGGCAAGCGCGTGCTGCGACGTCTTCCAGGCCGCGTGCTGCGCCTGGTGGCACCCGCTGCACGATTCGCTGCCCACGAACTCGGCCACGATCTGGCGTGGGCCTGACGCTTCAGGCGTCGGGGCTCGCTTCGAATCGGGCCGCGCCGTCCACCAGGCGAGGGCTGCGATGAGCGTCAACGCGAGCGCGAGGCCGATCCAGACCAGCCGGCGCGAGAGACCTCCATGCGCAGCGGGCTCACCCGCCGCCGTCGCTCCCGGCGCCGGGGCCGCATTCCCGCGACGCCTGTCCTTCCTGCCCATGACCCCTCCGCCCTATGCCGGCATCGACGATGCGATGCCGGACAACCCGCACTTCACGGAGGATAGATCGCCTTCCAGTCCCGCTTCATGCTCGTGATCGTCCAGCCGCGCTTCGGGGCCTCGTCGAGACCCCGCGCCAGTCGACCGATGTGCGAGGCGCGGTCATAGGCGAACTCGCGCTCGCCGTCGTCGTGATGGACCAGGACGCCCAGCCGCGGACCGTCGCCCGACGTGCCCCACTTGTCGTCGACGAAGTCGATCTCCGGCAACCGGACGATGGCCGGCCGGCCGTCGCGGACTTCGTAGCGTGTCCTGATGCTGGAACCGATCACCTGCTCCGCCGGAATGCCGTAGCGCTGCTCCGAGAACGCGCGCACGAACTCGATGCCGCCGCCCGAAACGATGTAGGTCCGGAATCCGTTTGCCCGCAGATAGGCAAGCACTTCGAGCATGGGCTGGTAGACGAGGTCGGTGTACGGCCGGCCGAGCGTCGGATGCCGCGCCGTGGCCAGCCAGTCCTTCGCGATCCGGCTGAACTCGTCGGCGGTCATCCCGGCATGGCTGACCATCAGCAGCTGGCGCAGTCCCTTCTCGCCCGAGGCCGCGAGCGCCTTCATGTCGCCTTCGAGCGCCGCCTTGAACGGCTGCTGCGTCTTCCACCGCGGATTCCCCGGCGCGAGCGCCCGGACCCGGTCGATCGCGCACA
>JBFZCF010000030.1:0-14730 GCA_041308065.1 Burkholderiales bacterium | reverse complement strand
CGGCAAGCCGCGCGAGTACCTGCGCAAGCGCTCCGGAAGCGACGACGAAGTGCAGTGCCTGATTCCGGAGTCCAAGAAGATCATCGTCGAGAAGCGCAGTGTCGAGGACTCGTTTCCGTCGCTGGCGAGCGCGTCGCCTGACGAGATCCTGCAGCGCTACGAGGCGAAGCTCGGGCCGGTCGAACGCGTCGCCGGTCTCGAGGCGCAGGCGCTGGCGCTCGAGCCGCGCGACAACCTCCGTTACGCCTACCGGCTCTGGCTGGACCGCACGACCGGCCTGCTGCTGCGCGCGCAGACCCTGGACGAGCGCAAGGAAGTGATCGAGCAGATCTCGTTCAGCGACGTTCGCATCGGCGAGCGCATCGATCGGTCCGCCCTGAAGTCGCCGTGGTCCACCGACGGCTGGTCCGTGGTGCGCAGCGAGTACCGCCAGGCCGACCTCGCGAAGCTGGGCTGGATCGTGCCGACCCCGGACGGATTCCGCCGGACCAAGGAGGTCGTGCGCCGCATGCATTCGGCCGACGCGATGCAGGTCGTGTTCGCCGACGGACTGGCGACGATCTCCGTGTTCATCGAGCCCGGTTCGGCGCTTGCCGATCCGCCCGACTCGGTGCGCATCCATGGACCGACGTCCGCCTTCTCGCGGCGCGTCAGCGAAGCGCTCGTGACCGTGGTCGGCGAAGTGCCGCCGGGCACAGTCCGCGCGGTCGCGCAATCCGTCGAGTTTCGCGGCCCGCGCTGACGCGCGGCCGCCTTTCCCCGCAGTCACTCCCAGGCAAGAAGAAGGAATTCACGATGTTGCGCAAGTATTTCGTTGCACTGCTCGCCCCGCTGTTCGCGGTTGCGTTGCCGCTCCTGTCGCCCGGCGTGGCGGCGCAGACGACCCAGCCGACCCCGCCGTTGCCCGACTTCGCCGATCTCGTCGAGCGGGTGGGTCCGGCCGTCGTCGGGATTCGCACCACGGCCCGCATCGGCGCCGGCCCCCAGGGCGGGCCGGGGATGCCGGATCTCGACGAGAACGATCCGATGTACGAGTTCTTTCGTCGGTTCTTCCCGAATCCGCCGCAGCAGGGCCCGCAGGGGCCCCGCCAGCAGCCACCCGGTCCGCGCCGCAACGTGCCGCGCGGCCTCGGGTCCGGCTTCATCGTCTCGGCCGACGGCTACCTGCTGACGAACGCCCACGTGGTCGACGGCGCCGACGAGATCACGGTCACGCTGCACGACAAGCGCGAGTTCAAGGCCAGGCTGCTGGGCGCCGACAAGCGCTCCGACGTGGCGGTGCTGAAGATCGAAGCGGCCGGGCTGCCGTCGGTGCGCATCGGCGACTCCAACAAGCTGCGCGTCGGCGAGTGGGTGATCGCGATCGGATCGCCGTTCGGGCTCGAGAACACCGTCACGGCGGGCATCGTCAGCGCCAAGGGCCGCGAGACCGGTGAGTTCCTGCCGTTCATCCAGACCGACGTCGCCGTCAACCCGGGCAACTCGGGCGGGCCGCTGATCAACCTGCGCGGCGAGGTCGTCGGCATCAACTCGCAGATCTTCACGACGTCGGGCGCCTTTGCCGGCATCTCGTTCGCGATCCCGATCGACGAAGCGATGAGCGTGCAGCAGCAGTTGCGGACGTCGGGCCGCGTGATCCGCGGCCGCATCGGCGTCGGCATCGAAGCCGTGTCGCGCGACGTGGCGGAAGCCATTGGCCTCGGCACGCCACGTGGCGCCCTCGTGAACACGGTGGAGAAGGACGCCCCCGCCTCGAAGGCCGGCGTGGAAGCGGGCGACGTCATCATCCGCTTCGACGGCAAGGCGATCGAGCGCTCGACCGACCTGCCGCGCATCGTCGGCGGCACCAAGCCCGGTTCGACGGTGAACATGACGGTGTTCCGCAAGGGCGGCCAGCGCGACCTGAAGGTGACGGTCGCCGAACTGCAGCCCGACCAGGCGGCGACGGCGCGCACCCGCGAGGCGCCCAAGCCCGCCGCGCCGACCAACGCCCTCGGCCTCGTGGTGTCGGACCTGCCGGCCGACAAGCAGAAGGAACTCGGCGTCAAGGCCGGCGTGCAGGTCGACGGCGTCGACGGGCTCGCGGCGGCCGCGGGCATTCGGCCGGGCGACGTCATCAGCCAGTTGAACAGCGCCGAGGTCCAGAACGCGCGCCAGTTCAACGACGCGGTCGCCAAGCTCGATCCGAAGAAGGACGTCGCCCTGCTGGTGCGCCGGGGCGAAGCCTCCCGGTTCATCGTGATCCGCCGCTAGGGCATCGGGGACCTGCCGCATCGCGGTAAAATCGCGGGCTTAACCGGAAGAGGGGGTGTCCTGACGGTCACCCCCTTCTTCTTGGCGGTCCGGCCTCGTCGCTCGATGTGACCTGCCGTTGCCGCCGCGTATTCGACCGTCGGAGCTCAATGGCGGCCGTTTCGGCGCAAACGCATGCAGCACATCCGCAACTTCTCCATCATCGCCCACATCGACCACGGCAAGTCGACGCTCGCTGATCGCCTGATCCAGCGCTGCGGCGGACTGTCGGACCGCGAAATGGAGGCGCAGGTGCTCGATTCGATGGACCTCGAGCGCGAGCGGGGCATCACGATCAAGGCCCAGACGGCCGCGCTCGAATACGAGGCCCGCGACGGCACGCGGTACAACCTCAACCTGATCGACACGCCGGGGCACGTGGACTTCAGCTACGAAGTGAGCCGTTCGCTGTCGGCGTGCGAGGGCGCGCTGCTGGTCGTCGATGCCTCCCAGGGCGTCGAGGCCCAGACCGTCGCCAACTGCTACACGGCGATCGAACTCGGCGTCGAGGTGCTGCCGATCCTGAACAAGATGGACCTGCCGTCCGCGGATGCCGAGGGCGCGCGCGCGGAGATCGAGGACGTGATCGGCATCGACGCGCACGATGCCGTGCTGGCCAGCGCGAAGACCGGCATGGGCCTCGAGGAGATCCTCGAGCGCATCATCGAGCGCGTGCCGCCGCCGAAAGGCGACCCGGCCGGGCCGCTGCAGGCGTTGATCATCGACTCGTGGTTCGACAACTACGTCGGCGTCGTGATGCTCGTGCGCGTGGTCAACGGCGTGCTCAAGCCCAGGGACAAGATCCTGCTGATGGCGACCGGCGCGACTCACCTCGTGGAGCAGGTGGGCGTGTTCACGCCGAAGTCGCGCGCCCGGGAACGGCTGTCGGCCGGCGAAGTCGGTTTCGTCATCTCCGGCATCAAGGAGCTGCGCGACGCCCACGTGGGGGACACGGTCACCCACGCGAGCCGTCCGGCCGCCGGCCCGCTGCCGGGCTTCAAGGAAGTGAAGTCCCAGGTCTTCGCCGGGCTCTTTCCGGTCGAGTCCAACCAGTACGAAGCGCTGCGCGACGCGCTGACCAAGCTGCAGCTGAACGACGCGTCGCTGCACTTCGAGCCCGAGGTGTCCCAGGCCCTTGGCTTCGGTTTCCGCTGCGGCTTCCTCGGACTGCTCCACATGGACATCGTCCAGGAGCGGCTCGAGCGCGAGTACGACATGGACCTCATCACCACGGCGCCGTCGGTGGTGTACGAGGTGCTGCTGCGCGACGGCAGCGTCGTGTCGGTCGAGAACCCGGCGAAGATGCCCGACCCGGCGAAGATCGAGGAGATCCGCGAGCCGGTCGTCGACGTGACGATCTTCGTCCCCCAGGAGTACGTCGGCCAGGTGATCACGTTGTGCATCGGCAAGCGCGGCGTCCAGACCGATCTCACGTACCACAGCCGGCACGTGATCCTGAAGTACGAACTGCCGCTGGCGGAGATCGTGATGGACTTCTTCGACAAGCTGAAGTCGGTGTCGCGCGGCTACGCGTCGATGGACTACGAGTTCAAGGCGTACCGGGCGGCCGACGTCGTCAAGGTCGACATGCTGATCAACGGCGATCGCGTGGACGCGCTGTCAGTGATCGTGCATCGCGCCAACGCGACGCATCGTGGCCGCGAGGTGACCGCCCGGATGCGCAAGCTGATCCCGCGGCAGATGTACGACGTCGCGATCCAGGCCTCGATCGGCGCCAACATCATCGCCCGCGAGGACGTCAAGGCGCTGCGGAAGAACGTGCTGGCCAAGTGCTACGGCGGGGACATCACCCGGAAGAAGAAGCTGCTCGAGAAGCAGAAGGCCGGCAAGAAGCGGATGAAGCAGGTGGGTACGGTTGAAATTCCGCAGGAGGCCTTCCTGGCCATCCTGCAGGTGGAAGACAAATGAACTTTGCCTTGATCCTGTTCGTGCTCACGGTGCTCACCGGGGTGCTGTGGGTGCTGGACAAGCTCGTGTTCGCGAAGCAGCGCCGGGCGCGCGCCGCGCGCCTCGTCGCCGACTTCGACCAGCGCAACGCGGCGGCGCTGGCGCGCAAGGAGCCCATCGTCGAGCAGGAGCGCCGTTCGCTCGAGGACGGCGCCATCCGCCAGCCGGCCTGGCTCGAGTACACGGCGAGCTTCTTTCCCGTGATCCTGCTGGTGTTCGTGCTGCGTTCGTTCCTGTTCGAGCCGTTCCGGATTCCGTCGGGATCGATGATCCCGACCCTCGAGATCGGCGACCTCATCCTCGTCAACAAGTTCGAGTACGGCATCCGCCTGCCGGTGGTGAACAAGAAGGTCGTCGAGATCGGCCAGCCGAAGCGGGGCGACGTGATGGTGTTCCGCTACCCGCTGAACCCGTCGCAGGACTACATCAAGCGGGTCGTCGGGCTGCCGGGAGACCGGGTCGAGTACGTCAACAAGCGCCTCACGATCAACGGCCAGCCGGTGTCGATGAAGAACCTGGACCCGTACTACGACGCGGACCGGATGCAGTACTACAGGCAGCACGTCGAGGGGCTGGGGGCGGTCGAGCACCGCATCATTGTTGCTGACCAGATTCCGCCCGGATTGGGCGGCGGATACCCCAATACCCACCCGGGGGCCTGCCAGTACAGCGGGAGCGGAGTGGTTTGCCAGGTCCCGCCCGGCCACTATTTCGTGATGGGGGACAACCGGGACAACAGCGAGGACAGCCGGTTCTGGGGGTTCGTGCCGGAAGAAAATATCGTCGGGCGAGCCTTCTTTATCTGGATGAATTTTGGCAATATCGGACGCATCGGGAGCTTTAACTAGAAGTAATATTGCTAAATTCTTGAAAAGACTGGGGAAGATGGATACTCGAACGAGAACTCGGCAGCGGGGGATGAGCCTCATCGGCCTCATCTTCGTGGGTCTGATCGTGGTGTTCCTCCTGATCCTCGGCTCGAAAGTCGTGCCGGCGGTCGTCGAGTACATCGCGATCGAGCGCGCGGTCCAGAAGATCAAGAACGAAGCGTCCACCGTGCGTGACATCCAGACCGCCTTCGAGCGGCACCGCACGATCGACGACATCACGTCGATCACGGCCGCGGACCTCGACATCACCAAGGAGGGCGACAAGATCGTGATCAGCTACGCGTACGAGAAGAAGATCCCGATCCTCGACAACGTGTCGCTCGTGATCGATTTCGCCGGCACCACCCGGGACCGGCAGTCGGCGAAGGCCGTTCCTTGAGCGGCCGGCATCGGACCCAGGGCGATGGAACTGACGGCGCTTGAAGAGCGCCTCGGCTACACCTTTGCTCAGCGCACGCTGCTCGAGCAGGCCGTCACTCACCGCAGCCACGGCGCCGTCCACAACGAACGTCTCGAGTTCCTCGGCGACGCCGTCCTGAACTGCGCGATCGCGCACCTGCTGTTCGCGAAGTACGCGCGGCTGGACGAGGGCGACCTGTCGCGGCTGCGCTCCAATCTCGTCAAGCAGCAGTCCCTGGCGGAGATCGCGGAAAAACTCGTCCTGTCCGACTTCCTGCGGCTGGGCGAAGGCGAGATGAAGAGCGGTGGTTTCCGCCGCCCGTCGATCCTGGCCGACACGATGGAAGCCATCTTCGGCGCCATTTTCGTCGACAGCGGCTTCGACGCCGCCCGGCAGGCGATCGCCAAACTCTTCGATCCCGTGCTGAAGTCGGTCGACCCCAAGACCCTCGGCAAGGACAGCAAGACGCTGCTGCAGGAGTACCTGCAGGGCAAGCGGATCGCGCTGCCCGTGTACACCGTCGTCGAAACCCGCGGCGCCGCACACAACCAGGAGTTCGAGGTCGAGTGCTCGATTCCGAAGCTCGAGATCAGCGTGCGAGGCAACGGGCGCAGCCGCCGGGCCGCCGAGCAGTCGGCGGCGAAGCAGGCCCTGGAGACGGCCCAGCACGCGATGGCCCTGCTCGGCCGACGCCCGCGGAAGAAGTCGAGCGCGCCGGAGCCTTCGGCGGCCGACCGACCGGCCGGGCCGACCGAACCGGCCGACGGCCCCGGCGCACCGGCGCAGACGGCCGACCAGATCACCTGAAGCCGGCACGATGGAGCAGGCCGCGCCGCGGCGCGTAGGCATGGTGGCCGTCATCGGCCGCCCGAACGTCGGCAAATCCACCCTGGTGAATGCGCTCGTCGGCGAGCGCGTGAGCATCACCTCCCGCAAGCCGCAGACGACGCGCGACCGCGTGCTCGGCGTGCGGACCGACGCCGACGCGCAGTACATCTTCGTCGACACCCCGGGCTTCCAGCGCCGCCACCGCTCGGCGCTGAACAAGCGCATGAACGAACAGGTGAAGGGCGCGCTCGCCGACGTGGACGCGGTCGTGCTGGTCATCGAGGCCACCGGCTGGCGGGCCGAAGACGAGGCGGTCGTGCAGCTGCTGCCCGAGGGTTCCGACCGCGTGATCCTGGCGATCAACAAGACGGACACGATCGCCGAGCGCGAGAAGCTGCTGCCGCTGCTGGCCGAGTCGATGGGCCGCTTTCCCTTCCACGCGATCGTGCCGGTCAGCGCCGAGAAGAAGCGCCAGCTCGACGACCTGCTGAAGGAGGTCGCCTCGTTGCTGCCCGAGGGCCTGCCGCTGTTCGAGGCCGACCAGTACACGGACCGCAGCGCCCGCTTCCTCGCGGCGGAGCAGGTGCGCGAGAAGGCCTACCGCCTGCTCGGCGACGAACTGCCGTACGGGATCGCGGTGACCATCGACCGGTGGGACGAGACTGACGCCGGTGCCGAGATCGTCGCCACGCTCGTGGTCGATCGCGAGGCGCACAAGCCGATCGTGATCGGCAAGGAGGGCGCGAAGCTGCGCGAGATCTCGCGGCTGGCGCGTGCCGACATCGCCGAGATGCTGGGCAAGCGGGTCCATCTCGAGGTCTGGGTGCGCGTGAAGAAGGGCTGGAACGACGATGCACGCGCCCTCAGGACGCTCGGCTATGACTGACGCGCTGGAGGCGCCCGTCAAGCGCGCCACCCGCAAGCGCGCCGCCGACGTCCGCGTCGACCATCAGCCGGGCTTCGTGCTGCACGGCTATCCGTGGCGCGAGACCAGCCTCGTCGTCGAGTTCTTCAGCCGCGACTTCGGGCGCGTGGCCCTGGTCGCGCGCGGCGCCAAGCGCCCGACCTCGCACTTCCGCGGGCTGCTGTCGCCGTTCAACCCGCTCGCGGTCGGCTGGAGCGGGCGCAACGACATCAAGATGCTGGTGCGCGCGGAGTGGCTGGGCGGCATGCAGCCGCTGCGCGGCGACGCGCTGCTGGCGGCGTTCTACGCGAACGAGCTGCTGGTGCGCCTGCTCGCGCGCCTGGATCCGCACGAGCGCCTGTTCGGCAGCTATGTCGAACTGCTGCAGGCGCTGTCGCACGACGCGCGGCACGCCGCGGCGCTGCGCGTGTTCGAACTCGACCTGCTGCACGACATCGGGTACGCGGTGCCGCTCGACCGCTGCGCCGACGGCGAGCCGATCGACGCCGACGCGCAGTACCTGTTCGGCGTGGGGCAGGGCGCGCAGCGGCTGGAGCGCGGCGATGCCGATGACGGCAGCCGGGTGTCGGGTCGAACGCTGCTCGCCATGGCGGGGCGCCGCTTCGACGACGAGCGCGTCGCGGCGGAAGCCAAGGGCGTGCTGCGCCGGGTGATTCGCTACCATCTCGGTGCCAAGCCGCTCAATACCCGGCGCATCCTGCAGGACCTGAAACAGCTCTAGCCGCGGACCGAACCCATCATGACTGCCCTGAGCGTCAACCTGAACAAGGTGGCCCTCGTCCGCAACACGCGTTCCATCGGCATTCCGAGCGTGACGCATGCCGCCGTGCTCGCGCTGGAGGCGGGTGCCGACGGCATCACCGTGCACCCGCGGCCGGACGGACGCCACGTGCGGGCCAACGATGTCGCCGACCTCGCCGAACTGCTGCGTCGCTGGCCGGCGGCGGAGTTCAACATCGAGGGCAATCCCTTCCACGGGCTGATGGACTACGTGGCGCAGGTGCGGCCGCACCAGTGCACGTTCGTGCCCGACGAGACCGGGGCCTTCACGTCGGACCACGGCTGGAACCTGCCCGCCGACGCCGAGCGCCTCGCGCCGATGATCGAGCACGCGAACAGGCTCGGCGTGCGTGTCAGTCTCTTCATGGACCCGGTGCCGGAGGCCATGCGCCTCGCCCGCGAACTCGGCGCCGGCCGCGTCGAGCTCTACACCGAGCCATATGCGCAGAGCTTCGGCACCGCGCGGCAGGACGAGTCGCTGCGGCAGTACGCGGCGGCGGCGGAGGCGGCGCTGGCCGCCGGGCTGGGCGTCAACGCCGGCCACGACCTCAATCGCGCGAATCTCGCGCCGTTCCTCGCCGCGGTTCCGGGCGTCGACGAAGTCTCGATCGGCCACGCGCTGATCGCCGATGCGCTCGAGTTCGGTCTCGGTCCCACCGTGCGGATGTACCTTGCCGAGATCCGCAAGGCCGGGGCGATGCGGCGGGGCGGATGATCTACGGCATCGGCGTCGACCTGATCGAGATCGCCCGCATCGAGGCGGCCTGCGCCCGGTTCGGCGACCGCTTCGCCCGCCGCATCCTCACCGAGCGTGAACTGGAACGGTGGAACGCGCGACGCGCGCGCTCCGAAGCCCGCGGCATCGCCTACCTGGCGACGCGCTTCGCGGCGAAGGAGGCGATCTCCAAGGCGCTCGGGCTCGGCATGCGCACGCCGATGACGTGGCGCGCGGTCGAGATCGTCAACGACCCGAGCGGCCGCCCGATCGCCGCGGCCCACGGCGACCTGCAGGCGCACCTGCAGAGCCGACGGCTGCGGCTGCACGTGTCGCTGACCGATGAACGTCTGATGGCGACTGCGTACGCGATCGCCGAAGTGGAGGGCACGGCGTGAGCATTCCCGGTCCGGTGGTCGTCGGCGTGCAGGGCACGGAGCTCGGTCCCGCGGATCGCGAACGCCTGTCGCATCCGCTGGTCGGCATGGTGATCCTGTTCGCGTCCAACTACGAGTCGCCCGCGCAGCTCGAGCGGTTGACGGCCGACATCCACGCGCTGCGCGATCCGCCGTTGCTGGTCGCGGTCGACCACGAGGGCGGGCGCGTGCAGCGCTTCAAGCGCGGATTCACCCGCCTGCCGCCGATGCGCGCGCTGGGCCGCCTGTGGGAGCGCGACGTGCTGCTGGCCTGCCGCGCCGCGGCTTCGGTGGGTTACATCCTCGCGGCGGAACTGCGCGCGCACGGGGTCGACTTCTCGTTCACGCCGGTGCTCGACCTCGATCACGGACGCAGCGGTGTCATCGGCGACCGCGCGTTTCACTCCGACCCGCGCGTCGTGACCTTGCTCGCGTCGCACCTGATGCACGGCCTGCAGCTCGCCGGCATGGCGAACTGCGGCAAGCACTACCCGGGCCACGGCTGGGCCGAGGCGGACTCGCACGTCGACATACCGAAGGATGGGCGCCCGCGCACGGAGATTCTCGCCGCGGACGCCGCGCCGTATCGCTGGCTCGGGCGACAGCTCACCAGCGTGATGCCGGCGCACGTCGTGTACGAGGCCGTCGACGCCGCGCCGGCGGGCTTCTCCAGGCGCTGGATCGACCTGCTGCGCGGGCCGCTGGAATTCACCGGCGCGGTGTTCAGCGACGACCTGCTGATGCAGGGGGCGAGCGGGCAGGGCGGCGTGCCCGACCGCGCGCGCGCCGCCCTGAAGGCGGGATGCGACCTGGTGCTGGTGTGCAACCGGACGGACGCGATGGACGAGGTGCTCGACGACCTGAAGTGGAAGGCCGGGCGGCACCACGCCGAACGGGTGGCGCGCCTGGTGCCGAGGGGCCCGGCGCCGCGTATGGACGAGCTGAGATTATCGGAGGTCTATCGCGCGGCGCTGCGGGATCTCGAAGCGCTGGCCGACGAGTAGCCTGGTCCGATACGACAACGGAACATCCGAAGGAGCTGCCATGCATCGATCCCCGCACCACGTTCGTTCGATCGCCGGCGCGTGGCTGCTGAAGGCCGTGTCGATCATCGTCGGGTCGCTCGCGCTTGCCGCCTGCGTCGTCTACGAACCGGCGCCGTACCAGGCCGCGTCGACCTATGACCGCGCCTGGACCGCGGCGATCGGGGCGATGCAGGACCAGGGCGTCACGATCAACGAGCAGGATCGCGCCAGCGGGGTGCTGCGCGGCAACCGCGGAGCGGCCGGCGTTACCGCCGTCGTCCGCACGCGACCGGACGGCCGGGTGCAGGTCGAGTTCAACGCCACCGGCACGTCGTCCGATCCAGGACTGGTCGACCGGATCAGCGGGAGCTACAACCGCCGCATGGGTCGGTGATCGGGTGACGCGGGTTCGCATGGAACACTCGAACACGCTCCCGGCCGCGGCCACGTTGAAGAACGGCACCGTGGTGACGTTGCGCCCGCTTCACGCCGACGACCGCCAGCGCCTGGCGGCGGCGATACGAGGGCTCGATGCGCAGACGATCTACACGCGGCTCTTCTCGCACCGCAAGGAACTGACGGAGGCCGGACTCGACCGCGCCATGCGCGTCGATGACGAACGCGAAGTCGTGATCGTCGCCACGACGGGCCGCGGCGAGGACGAAGCCATCATCGGCGGCGGCCGGTACGTCGTCACCGGCGAGGGCCGCGCCGAGATCGCGTTCACGGTCGAAGAGGACTACCAGGGACAGGGTGTCGCCGGGCGCCTGTTCGCAGCGCTCGTCGATCTGGCGCGCCAGCGGGGCATCACCGTCTTCGAGGCCGAGGTGCTGTCGGGCAACCCGTCGATGCTGCGCGTGTTCGAGCGCACGGGCCTGCCGATGCGCAAGCGCAGCGAAGGCGGGGTCGTGCATCTGGAGCTGACGCTGACCCCTTCGGCGTAGGGATCCCCGTGCGACCGCGTCGCACCAATGTTTCCTGGCCTGCCTCGCCCTCGAGGCGACGGTTGCGCGTGCGTCCTGGAAGTTGACTCCGGTCATTTGACCGGTGTCATGGACGCCCGACTCCCGCCGACCGCCGCGTCGCACAGCCACTATGGTGATCAGGTGGGCGTGCACATCCACGCGCCGGAACGGAGGGAGTCCCATGAAACTGTCCACGATCGCGGTCGCCGCCGTCGCCGCCGCCGCGGCCATGTCCGCCAGCGCGCAGTCGCATGTCACGCTGTACGGGATCATCGACCTTGGCTACCTCCACACCAACCCGTCGAACGGGCCCAGCACCAACGAACTCGCCGACGGCATCCAGTCGCAATCGCGCTTCGGGCTTCGCGGTGTCGAGCGACTCACGCCCGACATCAACGCCGCCTTCACGCTGGAAGGCGGCATCAGCGCCGACACCGGCACGTCGCAGCAGTCCGGGCGCCTGTTCGGGCGGCAGGCGTGGCTTTCGCTGCTCGCTCGCACGGGCGAGTTCCGCCTGGGCCGGCAGTACGGCGTCGGCTACGAGTACTTCCTGTCCGACACGTCGCCGTTCGGCACCACGTTCCGCGATGCCGGCACGGGCAGCGTGTTCTCGTCGGCCTCGGGGCGCCTGATCCTCGACAACGTCGTGATGCTCAGGACCGGCGACTTCGGCGGGCTGTCCGGGGCCGTCGGCTATTCGTTCAACGCGAACGGGACCGAACTGGCCGGAACGGGGAACAACACGTCGGTGTGGACGGCCGGGGCGCGTTACCGCACCCGCGACGGGTACTTCGCCGTGTCGTACGAGAACTTCAACTGTCCCGACACGGCGACGGGCACGACGTTCAACACCTGCAATGCGAGCTTCCGGGATGACCAGTCGCACTGGCAGGTTGCCGGCTCCTACCAGATCTCCGCGTTCCGCCTCTACGGCATGTGGGCGCTCGAGGAGAACCAGTTCAACTTCTTCGCCGTGACGCCCGCGAAGAAGGTCCACGCCTATGAGCTCGGCGTCAAGGTGAAGCTGGTTGGCGGCGAACTGCTGGCTGCCTACCAGGGACGCGACGACGACTGGAACGCCAACCTCGACGTCTGGGGGATCGGCTTCACGTATCCGTTCTCGCGGCGCACCAACCTCTACACGTTCGTGTCCGACACCAGCGCGGACGATGCGCCGACGGCGCAGCTCGTCAGCGGCGGGCGGATCGTCCGCGAGGGCTACACGACGTCGCAGATCGACGCGTACCGGAATCGCGACAGGCTGCAGTTCGGCGTCGGGCTGCGGCACTCCTTCTAGGAGCGGCCGCATCGAGAGGGGCGCCCGTCGGCGACGGGCGCTTCGCCGCCGGGGCCTGCCTCAGGGCCGGTAGCCGCTCGTCGCCGGGTCGTCCCCGATCCGGGTTCCTTTCGGAATGAACTTCGAGGTGCTGCCGTACCGTTCGCTGTCGTACGTGGCGGCCTCCGCCGCCAGCTTCTCGGCCTCGACGTACGGCAGCGGCGCCCCGCGCTCCGACACTTCCAGCCGTCGCGTCTGCTCGTCGATCCACACGCGGTACCGGCCGAGGTTGTAGAGCAGGTACTGGGCGAACAGGTTGTCGGGATCCTCGTACTGGCCCTGTTCGCGACGGAAGTCGCGCGACAGCACCGACGGGAAGCGGTCCGGGAGATCCCGGAACATGACCTTCTCGTCCTCGTGCGGATCGACGTAGGTCGAGTTCGCGTACTTGCGATACAGGACGACGTCGAGGCCGTAGCCGCGGGCGTTCCACTCCCGCAGCAGCTTCAGTGCCATCTCGGTCGGGACGTTGGCATTGGCGGCCGCCACGACGCGCCGGCCGCCCAGGAGCTGCGGGCGGGTCACGTCGAGGTCCTGGTAGCCCGCTCCGTAGCGGAAGGCCGATCCGATCGTCTTCGCGCAGTTGAGCCGCAGGTAGTCGTACCTGACTTCGCCGTCGTGGTACTCGGTGTCCCGCGCCTGCCGGTGGTAGTCGTCGTTGATGCGGTGGAAGTAGTCCACCACTGCCTGCTTTTCGCTCGCCGACACGCCGTGGACGCGGATGCCGATGACCGAACGCTTGTAGACCTCCCCGAAGTCCAGTCCGAACGACGCGTTGTCACCCAGGGACGACTTCGTGCCGAACAGGTACTCCTTCTTCGGGATCATCGCCATCAGCTTGTCGGTGTAGAAGCCGGTGGCGTGCCCCTTCGACCGGTCGGCGTAGAAGTTCGCCGAGTACACCAGGTCGTCGCCCGGGACGCCGTCGCGCACGGCCAGGGCGAGGTGCCCTGCCGAGCCTCCCTTGGACGTGCCGAAGCTGATCAGGAGTTCGAGATCGTAGGGGTCCTTGCGCAGCGTCTCGACGACCGCGTCGATGTCCGTCGGTTCCGGCCCGCCGGGCGTGCCGAAGTCCGCGGCGGCGGCGGAGGACGCGATGAACACCGCGGCGAGAAGGAAGCGTCGCATGGCCGCATTATCAAGGCGCGCGCCGGCAGCAGCGAAGCGTCGCGGCGCACAGACCGAGACGGTGCCGGTGCGTGGCACGCCGTGCAGGCGGCTGAAGCGGGGCAGCACAAACAGAAAGGACGCCGGCTTGCGCGGGCGTCCTCTCCGTCTTCAGGCGTTGATCAGCCGATCATCGCCATCCAGGGAACTCCAACCAGCATCAGGGCGGCGAAGAAGATCAGGCCGAAGATCGCTCCGAGGCGCCAGAAGTCCTTGGCCGGGATGTAGCCGCTGCCGTAGTACACCGGGCTCGGTCCCGTCGCGTACGGCGTCAGGATGCCCATGATGCCGAGCGTCAGCGACAGCAGCAGCGCCAGCGTCCGCATGTCCATGTCGGGGATGCCCAGCCCGACGGCGAGGACGACCGGCAGCATCGCCGTGACGTGCGCGGTGATGCTGGCGAACAGGTAGTGCGTGAAGAAGAACACGGCGACCAGGCCGAGCATCGCGACCGTCGGGCTCACGCCGACCATCTCCGCGCCGATCGTCTCCGCGAACCACTTCACGAAGCCGACCCGGGCGAGGCCGTCGGCCAGCGCGACGAGCGTGGCGAACCACACCAGCGTGTTCCACGCCGACTTGTTCGCCAGGATGTCGTCCCACGTCACCACACGGCCGATCACCATCAGCGCGATCACGGCCATGGCGACGGTGGTCGCGTTGATGACGGCGCCCGCGAAGATCCACAGCGCCAGCGCCAGCAGCACGAGGGCGGCGAGCTCGATCTCGCGACGCGTGAGGCCGCCCATCGACTTCAGTTCCTTCGCGGCCCACGCCGGGACCTCGTCGCCGCTCTTCACCTGCGGCGGATACAGGACGTAGGTCAGCAGCGGCACGGCGAGCAGCAGCAGGATGCCGACCGGCGCGAACGCGATGAACCACTCGGTCCACGTGAACGAGACCTTGGCGGTCTTGTTGATCAGCTCGATCGCCAGCAGGTTGGGCGCCAGCGCGGTGATGAACATCGAACTGGTCACGCAGGTCGTGGCGATGGCGGTCCACATCAGGTAGCCGCCGATGCGA
>JBFZCF010000029.1:0-14838 GCA_041308065.1 Burkholderiales bacterium | reverse complement strand
CGCCTCCTGGAGCTCCTCGACCGGCACGCCGTAGGTCTCCTTCATGTCGCCGCCGTACTTGCGGATCTCCGCGAGCAGGTCCTGCGGCACGCTCGACGAGCCGTGCATCACGAGGTGGGTGTTCGGGATCCGGCGATGGATCTGCTTGATGCGCTCGATGGCGAGGATGTCGCCGGTGGGCTTGCGCGTGAACTTGTAGGCGCCGTGGCTGGTGCCGATGGCGATCGCCAGCGCGTCGAGCTGCGTCTTCTTGACGAAGTCCGCGGCCTGGTCCGGATCGGTCAGCAGCTGGTCGCGCGTCATCGTGGACTCGGTGCCGTGGCCGTCTTCCTTGTCGCCGCGCATCGTCTCGAGCGAGCCGAGGCAGCCAAGTTCGCCTTCGACGCTGACGCCGAGCGCGTGTGCCATCTCGACCACCTTCCTGGTGGTCTGCCAGTTGTAGTCGTAGTCGGCGATCGTCTTGCCGTCTTCGCGCAGCGAGCCGTCCATCATCACCGACGAGAAGCCGAGCTTGATCGCGCCCTCGCACACCGCCGGCGACTGGCCGTGGTCCTGGTGCATGGCGATCGGCAGCTCCGGGTAACTCTCGACCGCCGCCTGGATCAGGTGCTTGAGGAAGAGTTCGCCCGCGTACTTACGCGCGCCGGCGGAGGCCTGCATGATCACCGGGGCGTTGACCTCCTTCGCCGCCTCCATGATGGCCTGCACCTGCTCGAGATTGTTGACGTTGAAGGCGGGAACGCCGTAGCCGTTTTCCGCCGCGTGATCGAGCAACTGCCGCATCGAGACCAGTGCCATGTCGTTTCTCCTGTGATTCCGCCGAAACCGGGACCTGAAGCCCGCCAGAACCTGGCATTTTAGGCGAGTGGCGGCCGGGGCCCGGTGAGGCTGCGCACCGCCGGGGGCCGACTTGAGGCACGCTCCAGCAGCGCACGCTCCGCGGCCTCCAGCGCGAGGTCGCGTCCGGCCCGCAGTTCCGGAAGGCGGGGCGGCACGTAGATCGTGGGCGCCAGCGGCTGGCCTTCCATGCGCCGGCCGCGGGCGGACCGGAACCCCGTCTCGGACACGCGCACGCCGCCGCCGCCGGGCAGGACGTACTCCCAGCTCACGCCCACCACGCAGCCGCAGGTCGACTCGCCGACGATGATGGCGTCGCGCTGTTCGAGCAGGGCGACCGCGGCGAGTTCGGACGCGCTGCCCGACCGGCGGTCGGTGAGGACCGCGATCGGCTTCAGGTACGGCTGCACCGCCGGCGAGAGCCGGACGGGACGCTCCCGCACCTCGTCGCCCGCGCGCGTGAGCTGCGTCATCACATGGCGCTCGTCCGGCAGGAACTGCCGGATCAGCCAGACGAACTGGCTGTAGTCGCCGCCGCCGTTGCCGCGCAGGTCGAGCACCAGCGCGCGCGAGGCGTCGGCCGAGCGCAATGCGCGCTCGATGTCGCCACGGTTGCGCACGGAGAAACGGTTCATCTTCACCACCGCCACGCCCGACGGCAGCGTGGTCGCCGTCACCGTCGGCGGGCGCACCAGCGGCTCGGGTCGCACCACGACCTCGAACGTCGAGACCTGGTCGCGGCTGATCGTCACCCGCTGCGCGCGCGGCGGCTCGTCGGGCGCGCGCTGCAGGGCGCGGCGCACGCCGCGCAACTGCGCGAAGCGCATCGCCTCATCGGCGCTCGCCGGCTGCGCCTCGGGCGACGTGATGTCCTCGCCGGTCAACGGCAGGTGGCGGGCGGCGGCGAGGAACTTCGCGTCGAACCGATGGGAGTCGATCGCCAGCACGACGTCGCCACGCTTCAGTCCGGCCCGCGCCGCCGGGGAGTCGCCGTCGACGTCGATGATCACGAGCTGGTCGTCGATCACGTTGAGGGCGGCACCCGTCGCCAGGGCCGCGAAGCGGCGGCGATCGGCGCTCTCGCGTGGCGTGACGACGCGCGTGTGCGAGTCGTTCAGCTCGCGCGCCATCGACTTCAGCGCGAGGTAGAACTGCGCATCGGTCTTCGCGCCGGCCACGCGCGGCCGGTGCTTGTCGCGGATGGCCGGCCAGTCCACGCCGTTCAGCCGCGGGTCGTAGTAGCGCTCCGCGATCACCTTCCACGCGCGCAGCTGCACGTCGATCCGCCGGGCCTCCGTGGCGAAGTCGCTGCTCAGGCCGTCCTGCGACACGAGCGGCACGTCCTCCGCGAGGTCCGCCACCATGCCCCCCGCCGGACGCGCCGGCAGGGACGCGCACGCGGCCAGCGCCATTGCCGCGACGGCGACGAGTATCGAGCGCAGGAGATTCATCGCTGCCCGGGTGGAGGTGCGGAGTCCGCGGAGCGCGAGGCTATCGCGGAACGCGTTCGCCCGACGTGCCGCCCGGATCGTGCGTTCAGGCGTGCTCGCCGACGCGCACGATCTTCAGCGTGTTGGTTCCGCCGGCCTGCCCCATGGGTTCGCCGACGGTCAGCACGATCAGGTCGCCCCGCCGCACCACGCCCCGCTCGAGCAGCAGTTTCTCCGCCGCCGCGAGCGACGCGTCGCGGTCCGCGAGCGTCGGGAAGTGCAGCGGACGCACGTTGCGGTACAGCGCCAGGCGACGCGCCGTGGCCACGCTCGCGGTCAGCGCGTAGATCGGGATGTCGACGTCGTGCCGGCTCATCCAGAGCGTCGTCGAGCCCGACTCGGTCAACGCGCAGATCGCGGCGCAGCGCAGGTGGAAGGCCGTGAAGAGAGCGCCGTAGGCGATCGACTGGTCGACCCGGTCGAACGTCCGGTTGACGAACTGCAGGTCGAGCTCGACCTGCTCGGATCGGTCGGCCTCGGTGACGATCGACGCCATCGTCTCGACGACTTCGACCGGATACTTGCCCGCCGCGGTCTCCGCCGACAGCATCACCGCGTCGGTGCCGTCGAGCACGGCGTTGGCGACGTCGCTGACCTCGGCGCGCGTGGGCGACGCGTTGAAGATCATCGACTCCATCATCTGCGTCGCGGTGATGGCGAGCTTGTTGCTCTCCTTCGCCATCTTGATCATGCGCTTCTGCAGCGCGGGCACGGCGGCGTTGCCGACCTCGACCGCGAGGTCGCCGCGCGCGACCATGATGCCGTCGGCCGCGTCGAGGATCTCGCGCAGCAGGGGAATCGCCTCGGCGCGCTCGATCTTCGCGATGATCTGCGGCTTGATGCCGTGCCTGGCGCCGGCGATCGTGGCGAGCTGGCGCGCCATCTCGACGTCGGTGCGGTTCTTCACGAACGACACGGCGACGAAGTCGGCCCCGCACAGCATCGCAGTGTCGATGTCGCGCACGTCCTTGCCGGTCAGGGCGGGCGCGGACAGGCCGCCGCCCTGCTTGTTGATGCCCTTGTTGTTCGACAGCTCGCCGCCGATGCGCACGATGGTGTGGATCTCGTCCAGCGTCACGCGCTCGACGTCGAGCACGATCAGGCCGTCGTTGAGCAGCAGCGTGTCGCCCTGCTTCACGTCCTTCGGCAGGTCCTTGTAGTCGAGGCCCGAGCGTTCGGAGCTGCCGAGCTCGTCCCGGGCGTCCAGCACGAACCGAGCGCCCGGCTTCAACGTCACCCGGCCGCCCTCGAACTTGCCGACGCGGACCTTCGGGCCCTGCAGGTCGGCCATGATCGCGACGTCGATGCCGATCTTCGCGGACGTCTCGCGCACGAGCTGCGCGCGCGCGAGGTGGTCCTCGGCGGTGCCGTGGGAGAAGTTGAAACGGACCACGTCGACGCCGGCGGTCAGCATCCGCTCGAGCACCAGCGGATCGCTGGAGGCGGGGCCGAGGGTCGCGACGATCTTGGTGCTGCGTGGCATGGTTCAGATCCGGCGTGAGCGCGCGCGCACGAGGTCCACTTCGTACGTCGTCAGTTCGATCGGGTTGCCGTCGCGGTCGTTGAAGTAGAGCGACAGCGACAAGGCGTGGTCCTGCAGGTGCGGCGGCGACGGGCGACGACGCTTGTCGAACAGCGGCAGCCGCGGGGCCCGCTTGTGGAATTGGACGAAGGCGGCGCCATCGACGCGCAGGGCGACCGTCGTGGCCTTGCCCGCGCGCTTGGCGTCTTCGAACAGTGCGAGGTGGGTCACGCCATCACCGGCGGTCAGCGTCAACGGGCCGCCGAGTTCGCGCGCCCAGCTTCCGAACCGGGCGTCCTTGCGGAACCCGAGCACGCTGCCGTACCACTTCGCCGCCTCGGCCCGGTCGCGCACGAAGACGTGGACGTGGTCGAGCCCATCGACGCGAAACCGGGTCATGCTGCTCCCCTGGCGCTGCGCGCTCTCCGTCCACGGGGAAGCGCGCGCCGGTCGCGCCTCATGCCGCGCGCTGCTGGAGGACTTCGATGGCCGGCAGGCCCTTGCCTTCGAGGAATTCGAGGAAGGCGCCGCCGCCGGTCGAGATGTAGCTGACGCGATCGCCGATGTGGTACTTGGCGATCGCCGCCAGCGTGTCGCCGCCGCCCGCGATGGAGAACGTGCCGTTGGCCGTGGCCTCCGCGACGGCCAGCGCGAGCTGGTGCGTGCCGTCGGCGAACGCGTCGAACTCGAACACGCCCACCGGCCCGTTCCAGATGATCGTGCCCGCCGAGCGGACGATGTGGCCGAGCGCCAGCGCGCTCGACGGCCCGATGTCCAGGATCATCTCGTCGGGTTTCACGTCGTCGGTGCGCCGCACGTGGGCCGGGGCGGTTGCCGAGAACTCCTTCGCGACGACGACGTCGATGGGCAGCGGCAGCGTGGCGCCCTTGGCGCCCAGCGTCGCCAGCACCTTCTTGCACTCGGGCACGAGGTCGGGCTCCGCGAGCGACTTGCCGATCGAGAAGCCCTCGGCGAGCAGGAAGGTGTTGGCGATGCCGCCGCCGACGATCAGCCGGTCGACCTTCTGCGCGAGGTTGTTCAGGATCGTCAGCTTGGTCGAGACCTTCGAGCCCGCCACGATCGCGACCAGCGGACGCTTCGGGTTGCCGAGCGCGCGGGTGAGCGCGTCGATCTCGGCGGCCAGCAGCGGGCCGGCGCAGGCGATCGGCGCGAACTTGGCCATGCCGTGCGTCGTCGCCTCGGCGCGATGCGCGGTGCCGAACGCGTCGTTGACGTACACGTCGGCGAGCCGGGCCATCTTCTGCGCCAGCTCGTCGGAGTTCTTCTTCTCGCCCTTGTTGACGCGGCAGTTCTCGAGCAGCACCACCTGGCCGGGCTCGACCTGCACGCCGTCGACCCAGTTCGCGACCAGCGGCACGTCGCGGCCGAGCAGTTCGCCGAGGCGCTTCGCCACCGGCGCGAGCGAATCTTCCAGCTTGAGCTCGCCCTCGGTGGGACGTCCGAGGTGCGACGTCACCATCACCGCGGCGCCGGCGTCGAGCGCCATGCGGATCGCGGGCACGGAAGCGCGGATGCGCGTGTCCTCGGTGATGTTGCCCGCGTCGTCCTGCGGGACGTTGAGGTCGGAACGGATGAAGACGCGGCGGCCGGCGAGTTGGCCGCTGGAAGCCAGTTGAGCGAGGGTATTGACGCGCATGGGAGGCGGGAGCTGTCCTGGAGGACCGCGCGTTGCGCGCGGTGCGGAGCGAGGCGAGCATTATACGAGCCGCTTCCCGCCGAACGAACGTGCGCACACTCCGACTGTCTCCCCCTGAACGCGCGGCGATCGCCGTGGCGCTCGCGCTGCTCGCGCTGCACGCGTTCGCGCCCGGGGATGCGCTCGAGTACCAGCGCGGCGCCCTCGCCCGGCAGCCGTGGCGCGCCCTCACGGGGCACCTGGTCCATGTCAACTGGCCGCATGCGCTGATCAACGCGGCCGCGCTGTGGATCGTCGCGCGGCTCTACGCCCCGGACCTGTCCGCCACCCGCCAGGCGATCGCGCTGGCGGCATCGGCGCTGGCGATCAGCGCCGCGCTCGCGTGGCTGCATCCGGCCATCGAGTGGTACCGCGGACTTTCGGGAGCGCTGCACGGACTGTTCTTCGCCGGCGCGACCAGCTGGTTGCTGACGGAGCGCCCGCGCAGCCTGCGGCGGTTGTGGCTGCCGGCCGCGCTCGTCGCCGGAGGATGGGTGAAGGTGGTGTTCGAGCAGCCGTACGACGGCGCGCTGCCACGCGCCGACTGGCTCGGCACGGCGATCGTGCCGCAGGCGCACCTGATCGGCGCCGCCTGCGGAACGGTGCTCGGCGCGCTATTCGCGGCGACGCAGACGCGCGCCGGCGAGCAGCGCCGCGAGCAGTAGCAGTTGACCGATCGGCAGGGCGCCGCCGCCGCCACCGCCACCGACCGGCGGGGATACGGGCCCGCCGGTAGCGACCGGCGTCACGGTGACGGTTGCCTCCGGCGAGGTCACGGAGCCCAGCGCGTTCGTCACAGACACCGAGTAACGCGTGCCGGTGTCGCCGACGCTCAGCGCCGGGGTCGTGTACGACGACGAAGTCGCGCCAGCGATGTCGACGCCGTAGCGCTTCCACTGGTACGTGAGCGTCGCCGCGCCTGCGGCCGTGACGGCCAGTGTGGCCGTCTGGCCTTCGACGATGCTGAGGCTCTGCGGCCCGCTCACGATCACCGGAGCGGCGGACAGCACGGCGCGGCTGACCGCGGCGCCGGCATCGAGCAGGCCGGCGCCGCACAGTCCCTGGAACGCCCCGTCCGTCGCGCACGCGCTGCCAGCGGGGAACGGCCGCACGTTGTTCACGAGGAATCCGCGCACCTGGTCCACACTCGCCGACGGCAGCAGCGACTTGACCAGCGCCGCCGCGCCGGCCACGTGCGGCGCTGCCACGCTCGTTCCCGTGAAGCCGCCGTATGCAGCGCCCGTGCGGCCTTGCGCATCGAAGCTCGACGGGTCCGTCGCGCCGTACAGCAAGGTCGACCAGACGTAGTAGCCGGTCCAGTTCGAGTCGTCGGTTGCTCCGCCCGCGCCCAGGACGATGGGACTGCCGCCCCCCGGCGCGCTGATGGTCGTCGCCGCGCCGATGTTGGCGTAGTCGGCGTTCTCGCCGTTGATGGTGTGCGCGGTCACCGCAATGACGCCGCGGCAGTTGGCCGGCGAGATGAGCGCGATGTCGGATTCGTTGCCGGTGGCCGCGACGACGACGGAGCCGGCGGCGATGGCGGCGTCCACGGCGGACTGCGTGTGGGCGGTGCATTGTTCAATGCTGCCGAGGCTCAGGCTGATCACCAGCGCCGGCGTCGGGTTCGGCGACACCCCTGCCACATCGAGTCCGGCGGCCCACCGGATCGCGTCCGCGATGTCGGTCAATGCCCCACCGCACTTGCCGAGCGCGCGGAGCGGCTGCACGCGGACATTCCAGCCGATGCCGGCAATGCCCGTGCCGTTGTTGGCGGTCGCCGCGACGACGCCGGCCATGTGAGTCCCGTGCCAGCTGCTGTCCTCCGGACCGGCGAAGCCGTCCGGACAGACTTCACCTGCCGCCAGCCAGTCTCCGGGATCCGTGGGATCCGCGTCGCGCCCGTCGCCGTCGTTCGCGACGTAGTTCAAGGGCAGTGTCGGGCTGCCGACATCCGCGGAAATGAAGTCGTGCCCGCCGACGAAGCGTCCCGACGGCACGTACGGCGCGGGCGTGACGACGCCATTGAGGTCGGGATGGTTGACGATGCCGGTGTCGATGACCGCCACGACGACGGCGCCGGATCCGCCCTGCGTGACGTCCCATGCCGGCGGCAGGTTGGCGCCGCCCGCGGCAGCGGCGGACTTCGAGCCGTTCCCGCTGATCAGTGCTCCGGTGAACGTGGCCGTCGGCTCGAACAGGTTCCACTGCCACTCCGCGTAGCGCGGATCGTTCGGAACCGCCAGCCGCCTGAACATCACGTCGGGTTCCGCGTACTCGACACCGGGTTGACGCGCGAGCGTCGCGGCGATGTTCCTCGCCTCGGCAAGCGGAGCGGGCGCGCGCAGCGCCACCAGCGACGCGCCGCCGGCCAGTTCGCGCACGTGCGCCAGCTCGACACCGGTGGTCTCCTGGAACTCACGCAGCCTGGACCGACCGGCGACGGGCGTTCCGGTCGAGCCGTCGCGCAGCTTCACGATGAGGTGGCGCACCGGCTGCGCGGGCTGCGCCCTCGGCGTGGCCGTGACGCCCTGCGCCAGCGCCTGCTTGGGAGTGACGGTGCCCGCGGAGCTCGCGATCGTCGAGACGACGATCGAAGCCGCTGCAATCAACGCCACCGCGAATTGTCGCATCGCCATCCGGTTCTTCCTGTGTGCGGCGGTCAAAATCCCTCGTAGCGTAGCCGGCCCGGTGGACCTGCCCCGCGTCAGCGACGCTGACCACCCCTTAGCGGTCGAGGACGTGCGCGCGTTGACCGCCGTCACGGCTATTGTTGCCGCTGAGCACCGCGACCCGCGGAGCCGTTAACCGATCGCCCACCGCCTGCGTGCCAGCGGGTCGGCCAGCACTCGGCAGACAGCACGATCGGCGGGTAGTTCCTCTCGTCGAAGGGCGAGAAGAGAGCGCCCCGCCGCGGGGCGCTCGTCGCCAGGACTACTTCGCCTGCATCAGCGCAACGGTGGTATCGAGCATGCGGTTGCTGAAGCCCCACTCGTTGTCGTACCACGACGACACCTTCACGAGCCGGCCGGACACCTTGGTCAGCGTCGCGTCGAAGATCGACGAACGCGCGTCGTGGTTGAAGTCGCTGGAGACGAGCGGATCAACGTTGTAGCCGAGCACGCCCTTCAGCTCGCCTTCGGAGGCGGCCTTCATGATGCCGTTGACCTCCTCGGCCGTCGTGTCGCGCGCGGCGATGAACGACAGGTCGACGATCGACACGTTGATCGTCGGAACGCGGATCGCGTAGCCGTCGAGCTTGCCGTTCAGCTCGGGCAGCACGAGGCCGACGGCGGCCGCCGCGCCTGTCTTGGTCGGGATCATGTTGTGGGCCGCGGCGCGGGCCCGGCGCAGGTCCTCGTGATAGACGTCGGTCAGCACCTGGTCGTTGGTGTACGCGTGCACGGTCGTCATCAGCCCGCTCACCAGGCCGATCTTGTCGTTCAGCGGCTTGACCATCGGCGCCAGGCAGTTCGTGGTGCACGACGCGTTGGAGATCACCGTGTGCGCGGCCTTCAGCGTGCCGTGATTGACGCCGTAGACGATGGTGGCGTCGACATCCTTGCCGCCCGGCGCGGAGATGATCACCTTCTTCGCGCCGCCCTTCAGGTGCGCAGAGGCCTTCTCCTTGGTGGTGAAGAAGCCGGTGCACTCGAGAACGACGTCCACGCCGAGCGCGGCCCACGGCAGTTCGGCCGGGTTGCGGTTGGCCAGCACCTTGATGCGATCGCCGTTGACGACCATCGAGTCGCCGTCCACCGCGACCGTCCCGGGGAACGTGCCGTGCGCGGTGTCGTACTTCGTCAGGTGCGCGTTGGTCTTCGGGTCGCCGAGGTCGTTGATGGCGACGATCTGGATGTCGTGCTTCTTGCCGCCCTCGTAGTGAGCGCGGAGGATGTTGCGGCCGATGCGGCCATAGCCGTTGATGGCGATCTTGATGGTCATTTGTTTCCCTTGGCGATGACTGCACTCACCGTGGCGACGACGTTGTCCACGGTCAACCCGAAATGCTTGTAGACGGCCGGCGCGGGAGCGGACTCGCCGAAGCTGTCCACGCCGAGCACGGCGCCGGTGGCGCGCACGTACTTCCACCAGAAGTCGGTGACGCCGGCCTCGATCGCGACGCGCGGCAGGCCTTCCGGCAGCACGCTCGACTTGTACGCGGCGTCCTGGCGGTCGAAGACGGTGGTGGAGGGCATGGACACGACGCGCACGGCGACGCCCTGTGCCGCCAGCGCCTTCTGCGCCTCGATCGCCAGCGAAACCTCGGAGCCGGTGGCGATCAGCGCGGCGCGCGCCTTCTTCGCCCCGCCCGCGGCCTCGCTGATGACGTAGGCGCCGCGGCGGATCGCCGCCGCGTCGACGTCGCGCGGGGTGAACGGCACCGCCTGGCGCGACAGCGCGAGCGACGTCGGCCCGTCGGTGCGTTCGATCGCGGCCGCCCACGCGACCAGCGTCTCCGCCGTGTCCGCCGGGCGCCACACGTCCATGTTCGGGATCAGCCGCAGGCTGGCCACGTGCTCGACCGCCTGGTGCGTCGGTCCGTCCTCGCCCAGCCCGATCGAGTCATGCGTGAAGACGAAGACGACGCGCTGCTTCATCAGCGCGGCCATCCGCAGCGCGTTGCGGGCGTAGTCGGAAAACACCAGGAAGGTGCCGGCGAACGGCAGGAAGCCGCCGTGCAGCGAAACGCCGTTGGCGATCGCGCACATCCCGAACTCGCGCACGCCGTAGTTGATGTGGCGGCCGTTGAGCGCGTTCGGCCGCATCGCCGCGGCCTTGCTCCATTTGGTCAGGTTGCTGCCCGTGAGGTCCGCGGAGCCGCCGAGCATCTCTGGCAGCGCGGGCGCCAGCGCCTCGAGCGCCAGTTGCGATGCCTTGCGCGTGGCCACCGCTTCGCGCTTTTCAGCGGCGCTCGCGAGCGCCGCGTCCAGCGTCGACCGATACGCCCCGGGCAGAGCCGTTCCCAGCCGCCGCTCGAGTTCGCCGGCTTCCTGCGGGTAGCGCTCCGCGTAGGCGTTCAACAGCTTCTTCCATGCGAACTCCCGCTCGGCACCGGCGCGCCTCGCATCCCACGCCGCATAGACGTCCTGCGGGACGACGAACGGTTCGTGCGGCCATCCCATCGCATCGCGCGTGGCGACGATCTCGCTCTCGCCGAGCGCCTCGCCGTGCGCTTTCTCGGTGCCGGCGCGGTTGGGCGAGCCCTTGCCGATGATCGTCTTCGCGACGATCAGCGTCGGCTTGTCGCTGCCCTTGCTCTTGGCGATCGCGTGGTCGAGTGCCTCGACGTCGTGGCCGTCCACCGGCCCGATCACGTTCCACCCGTAGGCGCGGAACCGCTGCGCCGTGTCGTCGGTGAACCAGTGCTCGACCTCACCGTCGATCGAGATGCCGTTGTCGTCGTAGATCGCGACCAGCTTGCCGAGCTGCCACGTGCCCGCGAGCGAGGCTGCCTCGTGCGAAATGCCTTCCATCAGGCAGCCGTCGCCGAGGAACACCCAGGTGCGGTGATCGACGATGTCGAAGCCCGGGCGATTGAACTCGGCGGCGAGCAGTTTCTCCGCGAGCGCCATGCCGACTGCGTTCGCGAATCCCTGCCCGAGCGGCCCGGTCGTCGTCTCGACGCCCGGCGTCAGGCCGTGCTCCGGATGCCCCGGCGTCCGGCTGTGCATCTGCCGGAACTTCACGAGTTCCTCGATGGGCAGGTCGTATCCCGTCAGGTGCAGCAGCGCGTACTGCAGCATCGAGCCGTGACCGTTCGACAGCACGAAGCGGTCGCGGTTGGCCCAGCGCGGATTCGCCGGGTTGTGCGACAGGTGCCGGCTCCACAACGCCACGGCGATCTCCGCCATGCCCATCGGCATGCCCGGATGGCCCGAGTTGGCCTTCTGCACCGCGTCCATCGCCAGCGCGCGGATCGCGTTGGCCATCTGCGCCACGCCCTTGTCGGAGTGCGCGCCGAGCACGCGGGAGTCGTTCATGGGGAACCAGTCGGAAGTGGGAAAGCCGGAACGGACCCGCGGGGCGCATCGGGCGGCCGAGGGAAAACGCGAATTTTAGCAAAGGGCGCGCGGCCGGCCGGCGCGGCGGCATCCTCCGTGACCGCCTTCACGCTCCTGCAGGGGCGGGCGCGGCCGCGCGGCTGAAGCCGAAGCGAGCCCGGAATTCGAGTCCGCATTCGACGTCCACGGCGGCAATGCACCGGGCTGGACTTCAAATGACAAGCGATCTGGGCTACCATCTCCAGCTTTCCGAAATTCGATCCGGAACACCAACCAGGACGCAACGGGCGCCGGGCCTCGCGGCCGCAAAGGCAACACGCAGCAGCACGCGAGCGAAGGCAACGAGCCGCTAGGCAGCATCTCCCGCCAGAGCCAGCAGGGCAGCGCAAGCTGCGTCGACTCGCGTGCCGCGCCACAGCGTGCGAGTCCCGGATCGTGGGGTTGCGACGCAAGTCGCGATTCAGGTCGATTAGGGCGGACCTGCTGGGGGACGAAGATGCAAGGCCTTCACCTGACTGGCGATCTGTTCGAATGCGGCTGCAGCGCAGCTTTGCTGACGGATCTCGAAACACTCTCCACGCTGTGCCGCAACGCGACCGACGACTCGACGCTGACGATCGTCGACGACAAGTGGCACGTCTTTCCTGACTGGAACGGGCAGGCCGGTGGCATCACCGGGACGATCCTGCTCGCCGAGTCGCACCTCGCGATCCACACCTGGCCCGAGCGCGCGGGCGTCACGCTCGACGTGTACGTGTGCAACTTCACCGCCGACAACACCAGCAAGGCCGAGCGGCTCTTCGAGGCGCTGACGATGGCGTTCCGCCCGAAGAGCCAGGTCGTGAACCGCATCACCCGCGGCGACCTCGCGGCCGATGTCGCCGCGCAGGCGACCGAAAAGCCGGCGGCGGGCGACGTCGCCAGGAGCGAACTGGTCTTCGACTGGCTGAACGCGCACTCCGGCTACGGCTACACCGCGACCGAGAAACTGGCGGACATCCAGTCGCCGTACCAGCGCGTCGAGGTGTACGACACGCAGCAGTTCGGCAAGCTCTTCCGGCTCGACGGGCGCCTGATGACGTCCGAGGGCGACGAGTTCTTCTATCACGAGTGCATGACGCACCCGGCCGCGCTCGCGCATCCGAATCCCGAGTCGATCCTGGTGATCGGCGGCGGCGACGGCGGCTCGTCGGAGGAACTGTTCAAGCACCCGAGCGTCAGGCGCATCGTGATGGCCGAGCTCGATCCGGTCGTCATCGACATCTCGAAGCAATGGCTGGGCTCGATCCACAAGGGCGCGTTCAGCGATCCGCGCCTCGAGGTGAAGATCGGCGACGGCTTCGAGTACGTGAAGTCGACGCAGGAGCGCTTCGACATCATCGTCCTCGATCTCACCGACCCGGACACGCCCGCCTTCCACCTGTACTCGGAGGAGTTCTTCCGGATGTGCCAGCGCATCCTGAAGCCGGGCGGCATGCTGACGCTGCACCTCGGCTCACCGGTGTACCAGGCCGACACGGTGCGCAAGAACGCCGCGAGCCTGCGCAAGGTGTTCCGTCACGTCGCGCCGATGTCGCTGTTCATCCCGTTGTACGGCTCGCTGTGGTGCCTGGCGGTCGCGAGCGACTCGATCGACCCGCGGTCGCTGTCGCCGGACACCCTCGCGCAGCGGACGAACGACCGCCGCATCGGCGGGCTCCGCTATTACTACCCGGGCCTGCACCAGGCGCTGTTCACGTTGCCGCTCTTCGTGCAGGAACTGACGCAGCCGCCGAGTTCGGCGTCGGGCGCCACCCCCCGCGTGCCGCAGCTGCGCGCGGCCTGAGTCCGGGTACGGACCGACCAACGGGCCGGCAAGCGCCGGCCCTCTTGCCTGCCGGGCCGAGCGACGTGGCAGAACCCCGCTTCTTCATCGAGACCGACCTCGCGGCCGGCGCCATCGTGGATCTGCCCGCGGGCGTGGCGCACCACGCCGCGCACGTCCTGCGCCTGCGCGACGGCGACGCCGTGGTGCTGTTCAACGGCCACGGCGGCGAGTTCCACGGGCGTGTCGCTGCGCGCGGGCAGCGGGTCGAACTGGCCAGCCACGTTCCGGTGGAACGCGAGTCGCCGGTCGCCGTCGCGCTGCTGCAGGCGTGGATCGCGACCGACAAGCTCGAGTGGGTGGTCGAGAAAGCCGTCGAACTCGGCGTCGCCCGCATCGCGCTCGCCGCCACGCGACGCAGCGTCGTGCGACTGGACGCCGCCCGCCTCGCCAAACGGATCGATCGACTGCGCGACATTGCAGTCGCCGCCTGCTGCCAGTGCGGGCGCAATCGCGTGCCGCCCATCGCCGCACTCGGCGACCTGGGATCCGCACTCGCCGACGTCGGCGCCGGAGCGACCGGGCTGTTTCTTCAGCCCGACGCGCCGCGATCGCTGGTCGAGATCGCAGGGGCCAGTCCCGGACCCATCGCGATCGCCGTCGGGCCCGAAGGCGGGTTCGATGAGGAGGAGTTCGCCCTCGCACGGCGCGCCGGCTTCCAGATGGCGCGCCTCGGTCCGCGCGTGCTCAGGACCGAGACGGCCGGGCTGGCGGCCCTCGCCGCGCTGCAGGGGACAGTCGGCGACTTCGGCTGACGGCGCTCCCTGCCGAGACCCGGCCCATGTGCGATCCAGGCGTTCGCAGGCCCTAGCGATAGAACACGCGGAAGGGCAGGCCGGCTTCCGCGTAGTGCTCGGCGACGTCACGGAACACGTCGAGCAGCGCGTCGCGCTCATCCACACCGAAGCGATCCGCGTAGGGCAGCGGGTCGAGCACCACGACGGCGCCGCGTCCGATCAGCCACGTGTCCTGGTCCGTCAGCGATTCGTAGAGCGCATCGAGATTGGCCCCGAACCAGCTCGGCAGGCTGAACGCGTGACCCAGCATGCGCAGCGCCGACGGCTTGTCCTTGCAGCCCGACAGATCCGCAAGCACGAAGCGGTGTTCGGCGGACTTCGCCCAGGCGCGCAGTTGCTCCGTGCCGACTCCGCGCAGCGACCGCACGCACTGGCCCGGCAGGTCTTCCAGCCGTTCGATGGTGCGCGTGGTCATTCGCGGATCCGCCAGAAGCTGTTGTAGTGATCGTCGGTGTAGTAGTACTCGCCGCTGGTCGCCGGATCGCGTCCGGCGCCGCGTCCCGCGACGATCCGCCGGGCCCCGCGGTCCCTCGAGTAAGGGGTCTTCACAGTGTATTCGGTGTAGTAGCCGCGGGGCTGCGCGGGCAGCCGCTTCTCGCGGTTGCCGAACACGGACCCGTCCTTCCTGTA
>JBFZCF010000028.1:0-14974 GCA_041308065.1 Burkholderiales bacterium | reverse complement strand
GCGGATGCGCGCGCTCGCACGAGGTCCCCGACGACGACATCGCCCTTCCGGCCGCGGCGCGTCGCGGTCCAGACGGTGCCGCCGTCGTCCTCGATGAGGGACTGCCTGCCGAACGTAGCCACGACCCGCGCATCGAAGTCCGCCGCGCCGGCGGATTGCGCGGCCGCGCTCATGGGGATGGCGGCGCCGCGCGTCGGGCGTAGATCGCGTCGGCCTCCGCCGCGCAGATGAAGTCGTTGTCGGAGATGCCGCCGACCGAGTGCGTGCTGAAGCGGACTTCACAGCGGTCGTAGCCGACGGCCAGGTCCGGGTGGTGGTCCGCGGCGTGCGCGACCCAGGCCAGCGCGTTCACGAACGCGATCGTCTCGTAGTAGTCCCGGAAGCGGAAAGAGCGCGCGATCGCGCCTCGCTCGAACTTCCAGTCGGACAGGACCGACAACTGCGCCGCGACCTCGCTCGCCGGCAGTGCGACGGCCCGCGGCCGGCACTGCGACGCGAGCAGCGCTTCGCGGCTCCTCACGTCATGCCGCCTGCTGCGCCAGCCGCTGGATGCGGATCGACGCGGGAGGATGCGAGTCGTAGAAGGCCGAGTGCAGCGGGTCAGGAGTCAGTGTCGACGCATTGTCCTGGTACAGCTTCACCAGGGCGTTGACGAGGTCGCCGGCGGAGGCGTGGCGCGCGGCGAAGGCATCCGCCTCGAACTCGTGCCGGCGGGACAGCAGGCTGGCGACGGGCGCGAACACGAAAGTGAACACGGGCAGGACGAGCGCGAAGAGCACCAGCGCCACGCCGTGGTTCGAGCCGGTCAGCGAGGGCGTCACGCCCAGCCCGGTGTAGAACCAGGGCTGCGCGATCAGCCAGCCCAGCAATGCGAGGAACGCAAGGCTGGCGACGAACGAGAAGACCAGCCGCTTGGCGATGTGCTTCAGCTTGAAGTGACCGAGTTCGTGCGCGAGCACCGCCTCGATCTCCGACGGCTGGAGTCGCTCGACCAGGGTGTCGAAGAACACGATGCGCTTCGCGCGTCCGAGCCCCGTGAAGTAGGCGTTGCCGTGTGCCGACCGGCGCGAGCCATCCATCACGAACACGCCTTTGCTCGAGAAACCGGTGCGCGCAAGGAGCGCGTTGATGCGGTCGGCGAGCCTGCCGTCGGCGAGCGGCTCGAACTTGTTGAACAACGGCGCGATGAGCGTCGGGTACAGCACGAGCACCAGCGCGTTGAAGCCGATCCAGAGCAGCCACGCGTAGAGCCACCACAGGTCGCCCGCGCTGCGCATCAGCCACAGCACGGCCGCGAGCAGCGGCAGCCCCAGCAGCGTCGTCAGCGCGAGCGACTTGGCGAGGTCCGCGACCCACAGCTTCAGCGTCATCCGGTTGAAGCCGAATTTCTGCTCGATGCGGAACTGTCGGTACCACGAGAAGGGCAGGTCGAGCACGCTGACGGCGAGCAGGACGACCATGACGACCAGCACCTGGAGGACGAAGTCGCCGGTGCCGAGTTCGGAGAGGCGGGCGACGATCCAGTCCAGTCCGCCGAGCAGCGTCGCGGCGACGAGGACGAGCGCGCCCGCCGCAGTCTCGAACAGGCCCAGGCGGGTTCTCTCCACGGTGTAGGCCGCCGCACGGCGGTGCGCGTCGAGCGACACCCGATCGGCAAACTGCGGCGGCACGTCGTTTGCGTGCGCGGTGACGTGGCGGATCTGCCGGAAGGCGAGCCAGTACTTGAGGCCCACCATGGCCAGCAGGAAGGCAACGAAGGCGAGTGTCAGGAGGAGGGACATCGGAACCGGAAAAGGCAAGGCGCGCGTCTCGCCGTGCGACAATCGCGCGCCCTTGAAGTTCAGGAAATTATGTCACAGCCCCCCGAGGTCATCGCCGCTCGCCATCCCCGGTTCTCCGAGACGAACCTGGTCTGGGTCGACATGGAGATGACGGGCCTGAACCCCGATTCCGATCGCGTGATCGAGGTGGCGGTCGTGGTCACCGATGCGGCCCTCGACGTCATCGCCGAGGGCCCCGCGCTCGCGATCCACCAGGAGGAGCGGATCCTCCTCGGCATGGACAGCTGGAACACCGCGACGCACGGGCGCTCTGGGCTGACCGGACGCGTGCGGGTCTCGGAACTGGACGAGGAAGCAGCGACCGACCGTCTCCTCGAGTTCCTGGCGCCGCTCGTGCCGCGCGGCAAGGCGCCGATGTGCGGGAACTCGATCTGCCAGGATCGTCGCTTCATGGCGCGCTGGATGCCGCGGCTCGAAGCGTACTTCCACTACCGCAACGTCGACGTCAGCACGCTGAAGGAACTGGCGCGTCGCTGGCAGCCCGAGGTGCTCCGCTCGTTCGAGAAGAAGAGCCGGCACGAGGCGCTCGCCGACATCTACGAGTCGATCGACGAAATGAAGCACTATCGCGCGCACTTCCTGCGCGCGTGACGTCGAAACGCGCGGTCACGACGCCTTCGGCGTCGAGCCGGTCGGCTCGATCGCGGCGGCCGTTGCCGCCGCCGCGACGGCGCCGGACGCGTCCGGTACCGCCGGATCGCGCGCGCTGATCCACTTGCGGCCCAGCGCGATACCGAGTGCGAGCAGCACCGGACCGAGGATCACGCCGATGAAGCCGAACGCGATGACACCGCCGAGCACGCCGAGGAAGATCAGGGCGAGCGACAGCGTGGAGCCGCGCGCGATCAGCAGGGGCTTCACGAAGTTGTCGATGCTGCTGATGATCACCGCGCCCCAGACGACCATGAAGATCGCCCACCCGGTCTCGCCCTGCAGGTAGAGCCACACCGCCGCGCCGCCCCACAGCAGCACCGGGCCCATCGGCACGACCGATAGCACGAAGGTGCCCACGCTCAGCAGGAAGGCGCCCGGCACCCCGGCAATCAGGAATCCGATGAATGCCGCGATGGCCTGTGCCGCGGCCGTTCCGACGATGCCGATGAAGACGCTGCGCGTGGTGCCGACGATGATGTCGAGGACCTCGATACTCATTTCGCCCGAGATGCGGCCCGAGATGCGGCCGATCACGTCGGCGACGCGATGGCCGTCGCGGTAGTAGAAGAACACGATGAACGTGACCAGCAGCAATTGCAGGATGCCGTCGCCGAGCGTGCGCACGATGGCCACCGAGAGCTTGCCGGCGGGCTCGAGCAGCCTCTGCCCGATCGCGGTCAGTTGAGCCTTGTCACCGACGAGAAGGGTGACCTGGTCGTAGATCCGGTCGCCGACGACCGGGATGCTTCTCAGCTGTTCAGGCACGTGGAGGCCGCCGGCGAACCACTGTTTGACCATGGCGGACAGGCCCGGCAACTGGTCCGCCGCGGCGGCTGCGAGAAAGGCGATCGGAATAACGACGAGCACGAGGATCAGCAGCATCATCGAGGCGGCAGACCACGTGGCTCGCCCGCCCATACGGTCATGGAGGCGCCGATACAGCGGCCAGGTCGCGATGGCGAGCACGCCGGCGACCAGCAGCGCGCTGAGGAACGGCTGCAGCACAAGGTAGATTCCGACGACGATGATGCCGGCACCGATCAGCCGGAAGATCACATCGAAGCGGCCGGTCATCGTGGACAGCGGCGTGTCGGGCATGGTTCGGTGGAATCCTTGTGTCGTGCTCTGCGGCCTGCGGCACCGGCGGACTGCCTGGCCCCCCCGGCGGGAATCGAACCCACATCTAGCGCTTAGGAGGCACTTGTTCTATCCATTGAACTACGGGGAGCGGACGGCAGTATAGCGACGGGGTCACGTAGAATTCCGTCCCTTCCGCTGGTCGTCCTCGCCTTGAACTCCGCTCGCCGTCCTGAATGGGTCCTCGCGGCCGCCGTCGCCATCCTGCTGATCGCGATGGGCGTGCGCGCGACCTTCGGGCTGTTCCTGCAGCCGATGAGCGTGGAGCAGGGCTGGACGCGCGAGGTGTTCTCGCTCGCCTTCGCGATCCAGAGCATCGTCTGGGGCATCGGCGCTCCGTTCTTCGGAGCGATGGCCGACCGCTACGGCGCGGGCCGGACCATCGTGCTCGGCACGCTCCTGTATGCCGCCGGACTGGCGGGGATGGCGCATGCGCAGTCGCCGTCGGACCTGTACTGGACCGCCGGCGTCCTGTGCGGACTCGGCCAGAGCGGCACGACGTTCGGCGTGGTGCTGGGGGTCGTCGCCCGCAACTTCTCCCTCGCCCGGCGCAGCACCGCGCTCGGCATCGCGAGCGCCGGCGGATCGATGGGCCAGTTCCTGATGGTGCCTTTCGGCCAGCAACTGATCGCGCACTTCGACTGGTACGCGGCGCTGCTCGTGCTGTCGTCGGTGGCGGCGTTCGGTCTGCCGCTTGCCTACATGCTGCGCGGCAAGGCCGAAGCCGCGGCCGCGCAGGTGCACCAGTCGCTCGGAGCGGCGTTCCGCGAGGCGGTCGGAACGGGCTCGTACCACTACCTGTTCTGGAGTTTCTTCGTCTGCGGCTTCCACACCGCGTTCATCACGCTGCACCTTCCGTCCTACGTGATGGACCGCGGGCTGACCGCCACGCACGGCGCGCTGGCGATCGCTCTAATCGGCCTGTTCAACGTCGTCGGCTCGTATGGGTGCGGCTGGCTCGGAGGGCGCTACAGCAAGAAGAACCTGCTGGTGTGGGTGTACGGACTGCGCTCGGTGTTCATCGCGCTCCTGCTGCTCTTCCCGCTGACGCCCGTCGTGCTGTACGCGTTTGCCGCGGGAATGGGGCTGCTGTGGCTGGGCACGGTGCCGCTCACGAACGGATTGATCGGCCAGATCTACGGCCTGCGTCACGCGTCGACGCTCTACGGCATCGTGTTCCTGGGTCACCAGATCGGTGGATTCGTCGGCGTGTGGCTCGGCGGCTATGCGTTCGAGACGACCGGATCGTACGACCTGATATGGTGGCTGGGCATCGGGCTTGCGTTCATGGCGGCGGCGTTGTCTTGGCCCATCGATGAACGGTCGCTGGCGCGGCCCGCCGGTACTCCTGTCTGAATGCACGGCCAAGCATGTCTCGACGTTCGACCTTGATCATCTGGATCGCCGCAATAGCGCTGCTCGCGGCGGGCTTCGCCGGCTACCTGCATCCGGACATGCGCCTCGACTGGGCGGCCATCGCGCAGATGTGCGGGATCCGCTGACAACCCCGGCCACGATGCGAGCGGTGCTCATCTACTGAACAGTCCGACGGGAGCCAGCAACGGCGCGGGTCTTCGTGCTCTGGTCCCGGTTTTTTCCACAGACACTGGGGACAACTTCCCTTCCCTTTTTCACCATGTAAAGCCGGGCCATGCAGGAAAAGCAGAAGACACCATCGAGTCGCCGCGCCGCCGCCGAGTACGGCGAGGCTTCGATCCGCGTGCTGAAAGGGCTCGAGCCCGTCAAGCAGCGGCCGGGCATGTACACGCGCACCGACAGCCCATTGCATGCGGTGCAGGAAGTGATCGACAACGCATCGGATGAAATACTCGCGGGCTCCGGCAGCCGGATCGACGTGACGCTGCACAAGGACGGATCGGTCACCGTCGACGACGATGGCCGCGGGATTCCGGTCGGCCTGCATCCGGAGGAGAAAGCCCCGGTTGTCGAGATCGTGTTCACGCGCCTGCACGCCGGCGGCAAGTTCGACAAGCGCGCGGGCGGCGCGTATTCGTTCTCGGGCGGCCTGCACGGGGTCGGCGTTTCCGTCACCAATGCCCTCGCGTCGCGCCTGGACGTCACTGTATGGCGCGACGGCAGGATGCACACGATCGGATTCAGCGACGGCGAAGTGACGCAGCCGCTGGAGTCGATGTCGGCCAAGGGCACGAACAAGGCGACCGGTACCCGGGTCACGGTGTGGCCGAACCCGAAGTACTTCGACACGGCGCAGGTCCCGGTCGAGGAACTCGAGCGCCTGCTGCGCAGCAAGGCGGTGCTGCTGCCAGGCACGGAGATCTCTCTGACGCTCGAGAAGAGCGGGGTCACGCGGCGCTGGAAGTACGAGGGCGGGCTGCGCGAGTACCTCCTGAGCCTGCTGCCGGTCGATCCGATGCTGCCGCCGTTCGAGTCGTCCGCGTTCGCGGCTGCCGACGACGAAACGTTCGCCGAGGGCGAGGGCGCGAGCTGGGTCGTCGTGTGGACGGAGGAAGGCCCGGTCGCGCGCGAGTCGTACGTCAACCTGATTCCCACGCCGGCGGGCGGCACGCACGAGGCGGGGCTGCGCGAAGGGCTCTTCAACGCCGTCCGGGCATTCATCGACGCCCACAGCCTGCAGCCCAAGGGCGTGAAGCTGCTTCCGGAGGATGTCTTCGCGCGCGCCAGCTTCGTGCTCTCGGCCAAGGTGCTCGATCCGCAGTTCCAGGGGCAGATCAAGGAGCGGTTGAACAGCCGGGACGCGCTGCGCCTGATCTCGTCGTATGTCCGCCCGCAGCTCGAGTTCTGGCTGAACCAGCACCCGAACGAGGGGCGGCAGCTTGCGGAACTCGTCGTCCGGCAGGCGCAGGCGCGCGCGCGCGCCAGCCAGAAGGTCGAGAAGAGGAAGGGCTCCGCGGTCGCCGTGCTGCCGGGCAAGCTGACCGACTGCGAGTCGACCGAGATCGATCGAAACGAACTCTTTCTCGTCGAGGGTGACTCCGCCGGCGGCTCGGCGAAGATGGGCCGCGACAAGGAGTACCAGGCGATCCTGCCCCTGCGCGGCAAGGTGCTGAACACCTGGGAGGTTGAACGCGACCGGCTCTTCGGCAACGCGGAAGTGCACGACATCTCGGTGGCCATCGGCGTCGATCCGCATGGTGCGCACGACAACGTCAATCTCGAGGCGCTGCGCTACGGGAAGATCTGCATCCTGGCCGATGCGGACGTCGACGGCTCGCACATCCAGGTGCTGCTGCTGACGCTGTTCTTCCGCCACTTTCCGCAGCTCGTGCAGCGCGGCCACATCTTCGTCGCGCGGCCGCCGCTGTTCCGCGTCGATGTGCCGGCGCAGGGCAAGCGTCCGGCGCGTCGGCTCTACTGCCTCGACGACGACGAACTCGACGCCGTGGTGGAGAAGCTGGCTGACGAGGGCGTGAAGCCGGGCAGCTGGGACATCGGTCGATTCAAGGGCCTGGGCGAGATGAGTCCGGAGCAGTTGTGGGAGACCACGATGAACCCCGACACGCGCCGGCTGCTCCGGGTGGGCCTGGGCGACATGGCCGAAGCGCAGACGGCCGCGATGATGACGATGCTGATGGGCCGCGCCGAGAGCCAGGCCCGGCGCGCGTGGCTCGAGGAGCATGGACACGAGGTGGAAGCGGACATCTGACGTTCCTTCAGCCGGTTAGCCGGGTCGGATTACCGGAGACCGGGAGTTCTCGTCCGGACTCCTTCACGCATACTCTTGCGCGCGGGGGAGCCGTGTGGGCGTCCCCATGAGGGACCTGGATGTCTGGTGAGCAACGGCATGGGAGCGACGAAGGGACGGCGCCGCCGCGCGGCCTCGCCGCCCTGGCGGACGCCGCCTGGCTGCGTTCGCTGATCGGCGTCCTCGCCGTGCTGTCGATGGTGACGCTGATCGGCACGCTCGGTTCCGACGGCGGACGGAGCACGATGGCGCTGCTCCACGCGTTGTCGGGTGCGGCGCTCTTCGTTGTGCTGGTGGTGTGGCTGGTGGCCAGTCGCTCGGCGTTGGCCGCCGTCCGGGAGCAGCGTCGCGCGTGGCAGCAGTCGCGCCGGCTGATGGAAGACCTCGTCAATGAGCAGACGCGGGCGCAGGAGCGGATCGAGCTGCTCGCCACCGTCGACAGCCTGACCCAGCTCGCAAACCGCCAGACCTTCGACGAACGTGCCGCCCGCCTGCTCGCCGGCGCGTACTCCGATGGCAAGCGCTGCGCCCTGCTGTTCATCGACCTCGACAACTTCCGGCTGCTGAACAACGGCTACGGGCACCGTGTCGGCGACGAGATGCTGGCGGTCGTCGCCCGTCGGTTGCGGGACATCATCGTGGAACCGGACCTGATCGGCCGCCGCGGCGGCGACGAGCTGGTGGCGCTCCTGGTCGACATCCCGGGCGCCGACCACGCGGTCGAGGTCGCTCAGGCACTGATCAAGTCGGTTTCGGAGCCGGCCCGCGTCCTCGGCATGGAGGTGGCGGTGACGCCGTCGGTCGGCATCAGCTTCTTCCCGCAGGACGGCGTGGATCTCGACTCGCTGCTCAACGCCGCCGACGCCGCCATGTACCAGGCGAAGGAGAGCGGCCGCCGCACATACGCGTTCTATACGCCGACGGTCGCGCGGCGCGTCGACCTGCGGCTTCGCCTGGAGCAGCGCCTGCGCAAGGCGGTCGAGTCGCGCGACTTCCGACTGCACTACCAGCCGCTCGTTTCGCTGGCCGACGGCAAGATGGTCGGCGCCGAGGCGCTGATACGGTGGCGCGACGCGGAACTGGGTGACATCTCGCCGGCCGAGTTCGTGCCGATCGCCGAGGAGTCGGGACTGATCGTCGGGCTGGGCGACTGGGTGATCCGCGAGGCGTGTCGTCACCGGCAGGAGTGGCGCGCGCTCGGGGTCGACGTGCCGCCGGTGTCGCTCAACATGGCGGGCGTGCAGTTGCGGCAGCTCGGCTGCGTCGATGACCTGCTCGACGTGCTCGGTGAGTACGGCGTGTCCGCGACCGAGATCGAGATCGAAGTGACGGAAACCGGGCTGCTCGACACGTCGGCCGTGTCGCGCGAGAACCTCGTCCGGATGCGCAACGCCGGCATCCGGATCGCTCTGGACGACTTCGGCGTCGGGTTCTCCAGCCTGGCGCACCTGCGCGACCTGCCGATCCATCGCCTGAAGATCGACCGCAGCTTCACGGTCGAGTGCATGCGCGACGCGCGAACCCTGACGATCGTGAAGGCGGTCGTCGAAATGGCGCGCTCGCTCGGCATCACCGTCACCGCCGAGGGGATCGAGACGCAGGCGCAGCAGACCTGGATGCAGCACCTCGGCTGCGACTCCGCCCAGGGCTACCTGTTCGCGCGGCCGATGACCGCCGAGGACTTCCTGAAGCTCTTCGTCGACCGCCGCGGCGCCGGCCGCGAGCGCTCGCTGATGCACTAAGCTGCAAGCCCCGCCGGACCGGCGGGGATCGAGAGCGAGCTCGGCATGTATACGACCTGGTTCAAGGGGCAGTGGAGCGACGGCAATACGCCGCTGATCGGCGCGATGGATCACGGCGTCTGGCTGGCTTCGACCGTGTTCGACGGCGCGCGCTCGATCCACCGGATGGCGCCGGACCTGCGCGCGCACTGCCAGCGCACGTTCGACTCGGCGGAGCGCGTCGGCCTCGGCGTGCCGCTGACGGTCGACGACATGGTCGAGCTGTGCATCCAGGGGATCCGCCGGTTTCCCGAGGACGCCGACCTCTACATCCGGCCGCTGGTGTTCGGCACCGAAGGCCTGCTCGTGCCGACCAGTTCGGACTTCGCGTTGACGCTGTTCGACGCACCCCTGCCGCCGTTCGCCGGCTTCTCGGCGATGCTGTCGAGCCGTCGTCGCCCGTCACCCCTTGCCGCGACGACTGACGCCAAGGCCTCCGCTCTGTACCCCAACGTGGCCCGGGCCCTGCGCGAAGCGAAGTCCGCAGGCTTCGACAACGCGGTGATCCTCGATCCCGACGGGCACGTCGCCGAGTTCGCCACCGCGAACCTGTTCTTCGTCGCGGCCGACGGCACGGTCGTCACACCGGCGGCGAACGGAACCTTCCTGGCCGGCATCACACGTGCCCGCGTGATCGACCTGCTCGCGGAAGACGGCGTCGCGGTCCGGCAAAGAACGGTCGACCCGGTGGAACTCGAGTCGGCGCGAGAGATCTTCAACACCGGCAACTACGGCAAGGTGATGCCGTGCACGCGCTACGGCACGCACGAAATGCCGATCGGGCCCGTCGCCACGCGCGCGCGCGAGCTCTACCTGAAGTTCGCGGAGCGTTGCCGGGTCTAGCAGGCCGCGGACGGGCGCTCGGCGCGCTGACGTAAAATCGTCGGCCACGCGCCATTCGTGCGCGACTTCCCCCGATGCTCGAACAACAGACTCTTTTCCCCCCGGGCGACGGCGGGGACGACGACAACGCGCTGACGCTAGGCCGCTTCGCGCAGCAGGCGTACCTCGACTACGCGATCTCGGTGGTGAAAGGACGCGCGCTGCCGGACGGCGCGGACGGCCTCAAGCCCGTGCAGCGTCGCATCCTGTACGCCATGAACGCGATGGGACTGGCCGCCGGGGCGCGGCCGGTCAAGTCGGCGCGCGTCGTCGGCGACGTGCTCGGGCGTTACCACCCGCACGGCGACCAGGCCGCATACGACGCGATGGTACGGATGGCGCAGGACTTCTCGCTGCGCTACCCCTTGATCGACGGCCAGGGCAATTTCGGCAGTCGCGACGGCGACGGCGCTGCGGCGATGCGCTACACGGAAGCGCGCCTGACGCCGATCGCTCGACTTCTGCTCGACGAAATCGACGAAGGCACCGTCGACTTCATGCCGAACTACGACGGCTCGACGCAGGAGCCGCGCCTGCTGCCCGCGCGGCTGCCGTTCGTGCTGCTCAACGGCGCCTCGGGCATCGCCGTCGGCATGGCCACCGAGATTCCGTCGCACAACCTGCGGGAAGTCGCCGCCGCCACGCTGCTCCTGATGAAGGATCCGACGGCGACGGTGGAGGACGTGCTGCGTGCGATGCCCGGGCCCGACTTCCCGGGCGGCGGCCAGCTCATCTCGTCCGCGCAGGAGATCCGCGACATCTACGCCTCGGGACGCGGCAGCCTCAAGGCCCGCGCGCGTCACGAGTTCGAGGAGCTTGCCCGCGGCCAGTGGCAACTCGTCGTCACCGAGTTGCCGCCGGGCGCCTCGTCGCAGCGCATCCTCGAGGAGATCGAGGAACTGACCAACCCGAAGGTCAAGGCCGGCAAGAAGGCGCTCACCGCGGAACAGGTCCAGACGAAGCAACTCGTGCTGTCCGTGCTGGACGCGGTGCGCGACGAGTCCGGCAAGGACGCCGCGGTGCGCCTGGTGTTCGAGCCGCGCACGGCGAAAGTCGATCGCGAGGAACTGGTGCGCGTGCTGCTGTCGCACACCAGCATGGAGTCGAGCGCCCCGGTCAACCTCGTGATGATCGGCCGCGACGGCCGCCCGCGCTGCAAGCCGCTGACCGAGGTACTGCTGGAGTGGATCGAGTTCCGGGTCGCCACCGTGCGGCGGCGCTCGCAGCACCGGCTCCAGAAGGTGCAGGACCGCATTCACATCCTCGAGGGCCGGCAGGCGATCCTGCTGAATATCGACAAGGTCATCAGGCTGATTCGGAACTCGGACGAGCCGAAGCCGGACCTGATGAAGGCCTTCAAGCTGTCGGAGCGGCAGGCGGAGGACATCCTCGAGATCCGCCTGCGCCAGCTGGCCCGACTCGAGGGCATCCGCATCGAGCAGGAACTCGCGGAGTTGCGCAAGGAAGAGTCGGCGCTCGGCAAGCTGCTCGGCTCCGATGCCGCGCTGCGCAGGCAGGTCGCGAAGGAGATCGAGGACGACGCGAAGAAGTACGGTGACAAGGACAGGCGCCGCACGCTGATCAAGGAGGCGGAGCGGGCGACGTTCGAGGCGAAGGTCGCGGACGAACCGGTGACGGTGATCGTGTCGGAAATGGGATTCGTGCGAGCGCGCGGCGGCCACGGGCATGATCCTTCGCAGTTCACCTTCAAGACCGGGGACGGCCTGTACGGGGCATTCGAATGCCGCACGGTCGACTCGCTGCTCGCGGTCGGCAGCAACGGGCGCGTGTACTCGGTGCCGGTCGCGCAGTTGCCGTCCGCGCGCGGCGACGGGTCGCCGTTCACGTCGATGATCGATCTCGCTCCCGGGTCGAAGCTGGTCGGGTACGTCGCGGGCGCGCCGACGATGGCGCTGATGCTGGCGACGACCAACGGCTACGGTTTCACCGCGACGCTCGGCGATCTCGTGACGCGCCAGAGGGCGGGCAAGCAGTTCATCAACGTGGACGAGGGCGCCGAGCCGCTGCGGCCGCAGGTCTTTGATCCGACGGCAGACCGCAGCCTCATGTGCCTGTCCGAAAAGGGGCGTGTGCTCGTTTACGACATGGCGGAGGTGAAGGCGCAATCCGGTGGCGGCCGCGGCGTCACGCTGATGGACCTCGATGACGGCGAGAAGCTGGTGATCGCCCTGCCTGTGGCGAAGAGCGGCGGGGTGCTGCATGCGACGAAGGGAACGGCGTCCAGGCCGGTCGTGCTGAACCTGGCGGGCGCGGCGCTGGAAGCGCAGCGGGGCCATCGCGCGCGCAAGGGCAAGCTGGTCGACTCGAAGCTCAAGCCGCCATTCCGACTGGCGCGCGAGCGCAGTTGAGCATCGCGCCGGTTCGTTACTCTTCGGCATGGCGAGCCACCGAAGCCCGATCTCGACACTGGACCTTGAAGCCGGAGCCTGACAGACGATGAAGGTGCTCTACACCTCGATGTTGCTGCTGCACGTCCTCGCCGTGGTCGTCTGGGTCGGCGGCATGTTCCTGATGCACGTCGCCGTCCGCCCCGCGGCCGTCGAACTGCTGGCGCCGCCGCAGCGGCTGGCGCTGATCGCGTCGGTGCTGAGGCGCTTCTTCTTCTGGGTCGCCATCGCGGTCGTCGTGGTCCTGCTGAGCGGGATCGGCATGATCCTCGAGGGTGGCGGCTTCCGCAACGCGCACCTCTCGGTGCACGTGATGTTCGCGATCGGCCTTGCGATGACGGCGATCTTCCTGCACATCCGACTCGTGCCGTTCAGGCGCCTGCAGTCGGCCGTGGCGTCGTCGGAGTGGCCGGTGGCTGCGCGTCACCTCGAGCAGGTGCGGCTGCTGGTCACGGCCAACCTGGTGCTGGGGACGCTCACGATCGCCGTCGCGACGATCGGTCGCGCGGTCCTCTAGCCGCGAGGTTCGTTCGCCGAGCGTCACGCCGCGCCCGCCGACCAGCGCGGCGGACGGGCTGCCCGGGCGCTTGAAACGCCGACAGCCGGCCCCCAATTACCGCGCGATAGCACGGCAACAGCAACGGATAACACGAAAGGAGCACCGATGGAGGCGCACGCCGAGGCCGCGACCGCGAAGCAGACACTGGGTTTCCAGGCTGAAGTGAAGCAGCTGCTGCAGCTGATGATCCACTCGCTGTACAGCAACAAGGACATCTTCCTGCGCGAGCTGATCAGCAACGCTTCGGATGCGTGCGACAAGCTGCGCTTCGAGGCGATGACCCGGCCCGAACTGCTGGAAGGACACGGCGAGCTTGCGATCACGGTCGCGCTCGACATGGCGGCCCGCACGGTCACCGTATCCGACAACGGCATCGGGCTCTCGCGCGCCGAAGCCATCGAGCACCTCGGCACGATCGCGAAGTCGGGCACGCGCGAGTTCTTCTCCAGGCTCACGGGCGACCAGCAGAAGGACGCGCAGCTAATCGGCCAGTTCGGGGTCGGTTTCTACTCGAGCTTCATCGTCGCCGACCGGGTGACGGTCGTGTCGAGAAGGGCCGGGCTGCCGGCCGGGGAGGCGATTCGCTGGGAGAGCGACGGCGCGGGCGAGTTCACGGTGGAGCCGGCGGAACGGGCCGAGGCGGGCACCGACGTGACGCTGCACCTGCGCGAAGGTGAGGACGAGCTGCTGTCCACGTGGAAGCTGAAGGGCATCGTCACCCGCTACTCGGACCACATCTCGCTGCCGATCCGGATGCGCGGCGAGCAGTGGGACAAGGACGCGAACGAGTTCCGGGCAACGGACGAGTTCGAGACCGTCAACCAGGCCAACGCGCTGTGGGCACGACCGAAGGCCGAGGTCACCGACGAGCAGTACCAGGCCTTCTACAAGCACGTGTCGCACGACTTCGGCGAACCCCTGGCGTGGACCCACAACCGCGTCGAGGGGCGTACCGAGTACATCCAGCTGCTGTACCTGCCCGAGCGTGCGCCGTTCGATCTCTGGGACCGCAACCAGCGCCACGGGATCAAGCTCTACGTGCGTCGCGTGTTCATCATGGACGACGCCGAGCAGCTGATGCCGCCGTACCTGCGCTTCGTGCGCGGCGTGATCGACAGCAACGACCTCCCGCTGAACGTGTCGCGCGAAATCCTGCAGGAAAGCCGCGACGTGAAGGCGATCCGCGAGGGCTCGACCAAGCGCGTCCTGTCGCTGCTGGAGGACCTGGCCGCCAACCAGAAGGAGAAGTACGCGGCCTTCTGGAAGGAGTTCGGCCAGGTGCTGAAGGAGGGCGTCGGCGAGGACGCGGCGAACCGCGAGCGGATCGCAAAGCTGCTGCGCTTCCGCTCGACCGCCCACGAGGGCGAGCCCGCCGTGGCGCTCGCGGACTACGTCGCCCGCATGAAGGAGGGGCAGAAGCACGTCTACTACGTCACCGCCGACACGCTCGAAGCGGCGCGCAGCAGTCCGCACCTCGAAGTCTTCCGCAAGAAGGCGGTCGAGGTGCTGCTTCTGACGGATCGCGTCGATGAGTGGATGTTGTCGTTCCTGACCGAATTCGACGGCAAGGCGCTGACGTCGGTGGCCAAGGGCGCGCTGGACCTGGACGAGCTCGCCGACGAGGCGGAGAAGGCCGAGCAGGCGAAGACCGGCGACGAATTCAAGGCCCTGGTCGAGAAGGCGAAGACGGGACTCGCAGAGCGAGTGAAGGACGTGCGTGTCACGTTCCGCCTCACCGACTCGCCCGCGTGCCTGGTGGCCGACGAGGACGAGATGAGCGGCCACCTGCAACGCCTGCTGAAGGCCGCGGGCCAGAAGGCACCCACCGGAAAGCCGATCCTCGAGCTGAATCCGCACCACCCGCTGGTGCGTCGCCTGAAGGACGAGCCGCAGGACTCGCGCGTGCAGGACTGGCTCGAGCTGCTGGTCGACCAGGCCGTGCTGGCGGAAGGCGGGCAGCTCGACGACCCGGGCGCGTTCGTGAAGCGACTGAACGGCATACTGCTGGAGGCCAGTCGTTAGCGAGC
>JBFZCF010000027.1:0-15288 GCA_041308065.1 Burkholderiales bacterium | reverse complement strand
AAGGCCCCGACGTGCGAACCGCCGCCGCCGCCCCCGCCACCGCCAGCCGCACCGAAGCCGCCCCCGCCGCCCCCGCCGCCGCCTGCTCCGACCAGCGAGAAGGTGACGTTCGCGGCTGACGCGCTGTTCGACTTCGACAAGGCCGTTCTGCGTCCTGAGGGCAAGGCGAAGCTGGACGACCTCGTGTCGAAAATGGCTGGCGTGAGCCTGGAAGTCATCATCGCGGTTGGCTACACGGACCGCATCGGTAGCGTGGAGTACAACCTGGGCCTTTCGAAGCGTCGTTCGCAGGCTGTCAAGGACTACCTTGTCAGCAAGGGCATCGAGCCGAACCGCGTCTACACGGAAGGCAAAGGCATGGCGAACCCGGTCAAGCAGTGTCCGGATCCGTCGGCCAAGGGCGAGATTCGCAACCGCAAGCAGCTGATCGAGTGCCTGCAGCCGAATCGTCGCGTCGAGGTCGAGGTGGTCGGGACGCGTCCCGTCCGTCGCTAACAGCGAATCTCGCTGATTAAAAAACCCCGCCTCGGCGGGGTTTTTTTTATCATCCCTGCTTTGGAACAGCGAAGAGGACCATCGATGACTCCGAGCCCTTCAACCACGTCGCGACGGCTCAAGCGGCTGGGCGCAACGGTGTTGGTCGCTTGCGCCGTGCCGATTGCTGCTGCCGCGCCGCGAGAAGGCGGGCTGTACATCGCGGGCTACGAGTTCAATTTCGACCAGGCGGCCAGTCGTGGGCTCGCTCAGAACCCGAAGGGCCGCCGCTTCTTCGTGCTCACGCTGGCGCCGAATGCCGACGCGCTGACGGCGTTGGCGCCCCAGTCGTCGATCGCGTTGCGTGAGCGTGTCATCCGCAGCAATGGCGTGCTCCTCGTGTGCCAGCGGGACATCGACAGCGGCCGCATCGATGCATCGAAGCTGGCTCCGGGAGTCGTCGCCGTCCGCGGGTTCCCGCCGCGCGGCAGCGATGCCATTCCGCGCGGTGAGCGCTACTTCCCGGACGAGAACCGCGACGTCCTTCCGAAGAGCAACGAGGCGCTGCGACGGCTTCGGGCCACGTGTTCCTGATTTCCCAATGACCGTACCGGTGGCCGCCCGCCAGCAGGGTGTGGCGTACCGCCGGCCTGCGCAGTTCGGCCCTGGACAGTGATGATGATCTTCAAACGCACCTTAACCTGGCTGCTCCTTGCTCTCCTGCTGCTCGCCGTCGTGGCGTTGGGCGTGCGATCGGTCCGCGCCATGCGCGGCCCCGCGCTGCAGCCGTGGCACACGCACGTTCCCGTTGAACTGAGCGCCGATGAGCTCGACGCCGCCAACTGGACTCGGTATCTCGCGCAGGAACAGGCGATCTTCGAGGACATCCGCGCCAACGTGACGCAGCGTCTCGAGCCTGACGCGCGTGTCCCGTACAACCGCTACTTCGAAGGCAGCCCGGTCTATTCGCCGCGTTTCAAGCAGGACTGGAACCGCTCCTACGTGATGGAGCCATCCGGCCCGCCAAAGGGCGTGGTCGTCCTGCTGCACGGCCTGACGGACTCGCCGTACAGCCTGCGGCACGTCGCGCGAAGCTACGTGGAGCGAGGCTTCGTGGCGATCGGCGTCCGCATGCCCGGCCACGGCACGGTGCCCGCCGGCCTCTCGGACGTGCGCTGGCGCGACTGGAGCGCGGCAACCCAGCTCGCGATCCGTGAAGCGCGACGCCGGGTGCCCGCGCCCGCCCCGCTGCACCTGGCCGGGTTCTCGAACGGTGGCGCGCTGGCGGTGAAGTACGCCCTGGACGCGATAGAAGACCCGAAGTTGCCACGCGCTGACCGCCTGGTGCTGTTCACCCCGATGATCGGCATAACGCGCTTTGCCCGCTACGCCGGGCTGGCCGGCCTGCCTGCCGTGCTGCCGCCGCTCGCCAGTGCTGCCTGGCTCAGCAACATCCCGGAGTTCAACCCGTTCAAGTACAACTCGTTTCCGGTCAACGGCGCGCGTCAGTCGTACCTGCTCACCGATGCCCTCCAAAGGCAGATCGAGCGGCTCGCTCGCGCGGGACGCCTCGAAACGATGCCGCCGGTGCTGACGTTCCAGTCGGTGATCGACTTCACCGTCAGCACGCCGGCGATCCTCGTCGCCTTGTATGCCTACCTTCCGGACAACGGCAGCGAGATCGTGCTGTTCGACGTGAACCGGACGGTCAAGTTCGGGCCGCTGCTGCGTCCGTCTTCGTATGTCGCGCTGGACCGCCTGACGCCCACCACGCCGCAGGCCTATCGCTTCACGGCGATCGTCAACGCCGGCGACGACACGGACGCGACTGTCGAGCGCAGCATTGCGCCGGGCCAGCTGGACGCCGTGGACAAGCCACTCGGGCTGCCCTATCCGCGCGGCATCTTCTCTCTGTCGCACCTGTCCATCCCGATCCCGCCGGACGATCCGCTCTACGGAACACACCCCGACCCGAAGACCGGCCTGGAGTTCGGGCTGAACCTCGGTGCCCTCGACGCGCGAGGCGAACGCGGCGCGCTCATCGTCGATCAGGACTTCCTGACGCGGCTGCCGTCGAACCCGTTCTTCACGTACCTGCTCGCGCGCGTCGAGGACGGCATCGACCGGCCGGCCGCCGCAAGCGGGCGACAGATCGTGGCGCCGTCGACGACGGGGGTGCCGGTGCGGCTCGAAGCGCTGCTGTCGACCTTCCGGCCGGACGACGCGGACGCGCAGCCATTCGCCGGGCCGTGACGCCGGCGCCGGCGCAGCAGGCTCGGCGCAACGACACGCCGAGCGCCGAGCGCCTCACCGACGTCAGCGGCTGTCTCCGCTGACCGCTGCCTGCGCGTTGTCGATGGTTCGAAGCGGCAGCGACGCCGCCGGCCGACGCAGCGCGTGCGCGATGACAAAGCCGCCCATCGCGGCGGCGAGGTGCTTCAGCAGGTGGCCCGCGACAGCCGCGCTCGAGGCATGCCAGATCACGGTGTCACCCGTCTCCAGCAGCTTCGACAGGGCATACCAGGCAATCAGGCCCCACCACGGCAGCGCCTCGGCGCCGCGCGGCGTCGCCACGAGGAGGATCACGAGGCCGGCGATCCCGCCAAACTGGACCGCCGCATACGGCGCGAGGTTGTCCGTGTATTTCCAGTAGACAACGCTCGCCAGCCCGATCGCCAGCATCACCGCCAGTGACGCGAAACCACCGCGTGTGCTGACCCGCTCCCCGACCACGGCGCCAAAGACTCCGGCGAATGCGATGGTCATCGGCAGCCGGTCCAGCACGAGCGTCGCGTTGGTCGGATCGAGGTGGTAGTAGGCGGATCCGAGCGCGGTCAGGATAAGGCCCACGAAGAATACGAGGAGGCTGGCGCGCACCGCCGGGCCGAGCCACCGGCGACCTCGGTGAAGCTGGATGAGCCCGTACAGCCCGGCCAGGGCAAACGCAGCATTGGAAAGAACATCGCCCGCGTTGGCAATGCCTAGGAGCACCCGGCGGTCGGCGAAGTCGTGGTACTCGGCCGGCTGCTGGAGCGCCGGCAGCAGCCACGCGCCTGCTATTGCGAGCAGGATCAGCGCGACCCATCGTTCATGTCGAGTCAGCTGGGGAAACACTGGCGGCCCCTTCTGGGTATTCAGGGATGGAAGTGAAGGATCGGAGTTCAGAACGATCCGAAGAGGCCGGCAAGCACGATCACCGCGACCAGCGCGACGATCGGGCCGACGATGGCGGTCATGGCGATGTGGAAGTAGCTCTCCCGGTGCGACGAGCGGCACACCGCGAGCAGCGTCACGACGGCGCCGTTGTGGGGCAGACTGTCGAGCGTGCCTGCGCCGATCGCGGCGATCCGATGCAGCAAGGCGGGGTCGACACCCTGCTGCTCGGCGAGCGCAAGGTACGTCGCCCCCAGCGCATCGAGGGCGATCGTCATGCCGCCGGATGCGGAGCCGGTCAGCGCCGCCAGCGCGTTCACGGAGACGGACAGCGAGACCAGCAGGCCGCCCTCGATCCCGAGGATCCAGTCGCGCACGTCGGCGAAAGCCGGCATCGCCGCGACGATGGCACCGAAGCCGACCAGGCTGGCCACACTCAGCACCGGCAGCACCGAGGCGTTGGCGCCTGCGTCCATCGACTCGCGGACCGACACCAGGCGCCGACGGTTCAGCAGCAGCAGGACCACCATCGCGCACGCCAGCGCGACGAGTACCGACCACACTCCGCTCGCCGCCGGCACCGAGAGCGACTGCCAGTGTTCGTCGTCCGCGAAGCCGAAGTCGAGCCGCGGCAGGACGACGAACGACATCAGCAGGTTCACGCCGATCATCACCACCAGCGGCGCAAGCGCCGTTCCGATGCCGGGCTCGTCAGCACTCGGCTTGCCCTTGGCCGCTTCCGGCGGATCGAACGCGCCGGCGGTCGTCGCGCGTTCCCGAACCAGCGGGTCGTCGGTCACCGGCACGGCAGCCGCCGCGCTGTCCGCAAAGCCTGCGCCGGCGCGCCGCGCGGACGCTTCGGCGAACCGGAGCCAAGCCAGCCCGAACAGCAGCATGATCAGCGAAGCGACGAGGCCGATGCCGGGCGCCGCAAAGGGCGTGGTGCCGAAGAACGGCATCGGGATGGCATTCTGGATCGCCGGCGTGCCGGGCATGGCCGTCATCGTGAACGTCGTTGTTCCCAGCGCGATCGCGGCGGGCATAAGGCGCCGCGGGATGTCCGCCGCGCGGAACAGCGCTTCGGCCATCGGCCCGATGACGAAGAACGCCACGAACAGGCTGACACCCCCGTAGGTCACCAGCGCCCCGGCGAGCACGACCGCGAGGATGGCGCGGCGCGCGCCGAGTTTCTCGCTCAGGAAGCGCGCGATCGCGGACACGGATCCGCTGTCTTCCATCAGCTTGCCGAACAGCGCGCCCAGCAGGAACAGCGGAAAGAACTGGGCCACGAAGCCGGCGGCCGAGCCCATGAACGTGTGCGTCCAGTGCGCGAGCAGCGGTTCGGAGGAGAAGACCGTCACCAGCAGTCCGGCTGCCGGAGCCAGCAGCAGCACGCTCCAGCCGCGGAACGACAGCCACATCAGGACGACCAGCGCCAGCAGGATGCCAAGCAATCCCATGGCGTCAGACCCCTTCGAGGAACTCGTCGAGGTCGAGCGAGGAGCGCACGCCCAGGTCCTCGCCATGCCCCTGCAGGAACGCGTCGGCTGCTTCGCGGCCGGCGTCCCGCAGCATCAGGAAGAAGTTCCACTCCGCGAGCATCTTCGACGAGTAGCCGAGCGAGAGCATCACGTCGCTGGAGATCCGGTGCAGCCGCATCTTCGCGAGCGCAGCGCCGTCCCCGGTGCCCGGGTCGACCACCCGCCGCAGCAGCGCGGCGGCGCGCAGTTCCTTGATCAGCGTCGAGTTGAAGGCGATCTCGTTGAGCCGGTTGTGGATCTCGCGCGCGGTACGCGGCGTTCCGGGCCGCTCGATCGGATTGATCTGCACCAGGATCGTGTCCCGCGACGAGCACTCGCGGATCAGTGGCGCGATCGACGGGTTGCCCGAATACCCTCCGTCCCAGTACGCCTCGCCGTCGATCTCCACCGCCTGGAACATCGTCGGCAGGCACGCCGAGGCCAGCAGGGCATCGGGGGAGACGTCGGCGTTGCGGAACAGGCGGCCGCGCCCGGTGCGGACGTTGGTGGCCGTGACGAACAGCTTGATCGGGGCCCGTCTCAGCCGCTCGAAGTCGATGCAGTTCTCGAGGATCTGCTCGAGCGGGTTGGCGCTGTGGGGAGCGATGTCGTACGGGGAAATCACGCGCGCCGCGATGTCGAGCGCCATGAACATCGGCGAGTAGTCGAGCGTCCAGTTGCCGGTCATGACTTCCATCGGGCCGCGCCGGAACGGGCTGAGCGCAGCAGCGTCGGACACAGCCTTCCAGAAGCGCTCCAGCGCCTGCCGCGCGCCGTCGGCGCCGCCGGCCGCGTAACCGTCGACCATCACGGCCGCGTTCATCGCCCCCGCGGACGTACCGGAGATGCCGTCATACGAGAGCCAGGGCTCCTCCAGCAGGCGGTCGAGAACCCCCCACGTGAAGGCCCCGTGGGCGCCGCCGCCCTGGAGTCCGAGGTCGGCCAGGACCGGTTTGCGCTCGGCGCTCTTTGGCTTGGTGATCGTCGCCTTCGCGCGTCCAGTACTGGCGCTCTTTGGCCTGGTGTTCTTCGTCGACATGGTTCGGTCGCCCGGCAACAGGCGCTTCGATTCGAGTGGTTCGTTGGATTGACTGCGGGGACCGCGCGACTATCGGCGTCACCCTCGCACGTCTGCTGACACACCGCCCGCGGCCGCGCCCGATCCGCCGGGCGCGGCAACGCGGTAACGCAAGTTCAGATGCTGAGCCGCGTGATGCGGTTGCCGTTGAGGCTCAGGTTGCCCATCAGGCCCGCGTTAGTCATCACGAACCCGATGACCTGCTGCTGCCCGGTCTGCGTCGAGACGCGCGCATTGGCGCCGACGCTGATCATCGACACCGCGGCATCGGCGCCGACGGTCCAGCCGTTGCTAGCCTCGAAGCGCCGCAGGGCCTCGTCGGTCATGAAGAGGATGAACACCGCCGTGGACTGCGCCCCGGCCAGCAGGCCCGCCGACGCCTCGGTCATCCGGTGATAGCTGACCGATTTGCCACCCCTGCGCAGCACGCCCTGCCCGCTGCCGCCACCGAATATGAACCCGGCCTGCACGAAGGTCGGGAAGACCAGCATGCCGCGCGCGGAGGCAACGAGTTCGTTCGTGCCCGGTTGCTGCGCGTAGAGCCGCGACAGCGCGCTGTCGGCGGCCGAGTCGATCGCCTGCCGCTGTGCCGCTGGATCGCCGCTGGCGCCGGACGTCGTGGTGCAGCCGGTCGCCGCGACCGTCAGGATGGCGAGGCCGGCGCCGGCGATCATTACATCGCGTCTTTGTTTGTCCATGGAATCTCTCTCCGTTTCGTTGTGGCTCTCCGCAGCGTCTGTCGACGCTGTACGTCAGGCCAAGGTTGATGCGCCGGGCGCGATCCGCAGCGCGCCAGCACGGCGCGCAGCTCGATCGCAACCATGGCGCGAATTACTCGCCGCAGAGCAGGCGCATACGTCGCTCGGCCCGGTCGAATTCCTCGTCCGTATTCGCAGCCAGCACTTGGGCCTTCGCCTGCTCGCAGGCCGAAGCCTGCTGCACGTCGGCCGCAGCGGGCGCAGGCGCCGGTGCGGCCTTGGCGGGCGCGGCCTTGGCCGGTGCCGGTTGCGAACGCCCCGCGCAACGGCTGTCGGGCACGAGACGTATGTTCGCGAACTGGCCCTGCTCGACCGCCACGCAGTCACCGACGCGCTTGCCGGCCTGATCGGAGACCACGCGCACGGTCGTCATGCCGTCGACCAGCACGGTGTACTCGAACGCCTGCGAGCGCCCCGCCAGCGTCCCCACGCCGCGGCCCGCGGCCGCGCCGCCGAGACCACGCAGTGCGCGGTTACTGCCGGACTGTCCGCTGCCCGATACCAGGCCAATGCCGCCGCCGACCAGAGTCCCGACGTTCTGCGACGTCGAATTGTCCACGGTCGTCGTCTGCACATTCGTGATGCGGCCGTACTGGACGCGAACCTGCGCCGCCGCCTCCGACGCGGCAAACGCCGCCGTCACCGCAATGGACAACAAAAGAATCGCCCGACCCATCTCACACCTCCCGTTGGGATTGATTTCAAACTCGCTCTTCACAACCAGGCACGCAACAGCCGGCTTGCAACCTCGACCCGCCTGCGCGCTCTCCGCAGGTCGCCACGCGGCTAGATCACGCCATCCTTCTTCAACGTGTCCACGATCAGCCCGACGAACTGGTCCATCAACTGCGGCACCGAGTCCCATCCGATCGCCGTCGTCGTTGCCGCCGACCAGACCACTTCGGACTTCGCGGTGTCGAACACCCGCGTGTCGCCGTGGACGTTTTGCGTCGTCCTGACGTCGGGCGGAGTCGAGCGCACCCATGCCGTATTGTGGTACGAGGCGAATCCACCCCAGCCGGGGCTCATCGTCGACGGCCAGCCGCGGCCCGGCCCCCAGCCGGGACCGCTCACCATGCCCGGCGTGACTCGCACGTCGGTCGTCATGCCCGTGATGCTGGTAGCCAGCACGTGCGAAGCGCCGGCCGCCGCCACCGCCTTGCGCAACTGGTCCTCGCTGAGTTGTCCTCCGTCCGGGATGAACTTGTAGGACGCCACGGCCTTTACGCCCGCTGCGACCAGCGCATCGACCATGCGGTCCTCGAGCATGCGGCGCTGCGTCGTGTCGCGCAGCGTCCCGAGGACCAGGACGCTGCGCAGGTCGCGCTTCCCGGTGAGCGATGGATTGATCCACTGCGCGTCGATGGTCGTCGCGCGCGTGGCGCAACCGGCCAGCACGACAGCCGCTGTCACAGCGGTGATGAAGCGAAAGAAGCGAGCCAGCATGTGAACCCCCGTGTCGAAGTTTCCGGCGATCAGCTTGGCACGATCATATCCGTGCAAATGCGTACTCGATCGCGAACGGCGGAGTCTAGATGATCACCGCCGCCGGCGGCTGACCGCCATCCGGCGACGGCCCGCGCGCCGGCTAAGATCGAACTCATGCAAACCAACGCCGATCCATCCGAGCTTCGCAAGTTCGCCGACCTCGCCGCCCGGTGGTGGGATACGCAGGGGCCGATGCGTCCGCTGCACGACATCAATCCGGTCCGGCTGGAGTGGATCGACCGGCTGGCACCGCTCGCCGGCCGGCGCGTTCTCGATGTCGGCTGCGGCGGCGGCGTCCTGGCCGAAGCGATGGCGCAGCGCGGAGCCTCTGTGACCGGCATCGACCTCGCCGGCAAGCCCCTGCGTGTCGCACAGCTGCACGCGCTGGAGACCGGCGCGCAAGTCGAGTACCGCGAGGCATCGGCGGAAGCGCTCGCGGCCGAGCAGCCAGCGGCGTTCGACATCGTCACCTGCATGGAGATGCTCGAGCACGTGCCCTCGCCCGCCTCGGTCGTGGCCGCGTGCGCAGCGCTCGTGAAGCCCGGCGGCGCCGTGTTCTTCTCGACGATCAACCGCAACCTGAAGTCGTTCGCACTGGCGATCGTCGGCGCCGAGTACGTTCTCAACCTTTTGCCGCGCGGCACGCACGAGTACGCGAAGTTGATCCGGCCGAGCGAGCTGATCGCGCACGCGCGCGCGGCCGGTCTCGAACTGCAGGACATGACCGGCATGCAGTACAACCCGTTCAGCAAGACCGCCGCGCTGGGCCCGGACACCGACGTCAATTACCTGGTCGCATGCCGGCGGCCGGCATGAAGCGGGTCGAGCTCGTCCTGTTCGATCTCGACGGCACGCTGGCCGACACCGCGCCCGATCTCGGCGGAGCGGTCAACCGGATGCTGGCCGCCCGGGGGCGGGCGCCGCTCCCGATCGCCGAGCTTCGGCCCGTCGCGTCGCACGGAGCGCGCGGCCTGCTGGGCGTTGCCTTCGGGGTCACGCCTTCGGACCAGGGGTTCGAGGATCTGCGACAGGAGTTCTTCCGCGAGTACGAGGGCGCGCTCTGCGTCGATTCGATCCTGTTCCCGATGATGGACGCGGCGCTGACCGAGCTCGAAGCAGCCGGCGTCCGCTGGGGCATCGTGACCAACAAGATGGCCCGCTTCACCGTGCCGCTCGTGCGCGCACTTGGCCTGCACGAGCGCGCCGCCTGTGTCGTGAGCGGCGACACGGCACCGAAGCCCAAGCCCGACCCGGCGCCGCTGCTGCACGCGCTCGCCGCGACCGGCGCCGAAGCCGGGGCCGCGCTCTACGTCGGTGACGACCTGCGCGACATCCAGGCGGGACGCGCCGCCGGCATGCGGACCGTGGCCGTCAGCTACGGCTACCTCGGCGACGGTCCCCACTACGAACAGTGGGGCGCGGACCACATCATCGACTCGCCCGCCGAACTGCTGCGGCTCGTGCAGTCCTGAGACCGCGGGCGCGATAATCCCCAGACCAAGTCGGGATTGCTTCAGGGGGATTGGATGTCCTGGATCGCCACGCGGTGGCGCCGCATCGGCGTCATCATTGCCACCTTTGTTGTTGTCTTCGGCATCGTCGGCGTGTTCGCCATTCCAGCGGCCGTGCGCTGGGGCCTGGAAACGGTCGCGGCGCGCGAACTCGGCCGCACGGTTCGCCTCGAGGAAGTCAGAGCGAACCCGTACACGCTGCGCGTGACGCTGAGAGGCCTGACGGTCGAGGGGCAGCCGGGCGAGAGCGTCCCGCTCCTCACGTTGCGCGAGGCGTCGATCAACGCATCGGCTGCGAGCCTGATTCGCCTCGCCCCCGTGCTGGAGGCAGTGGCTGTCGACGGCCTGACCGTCAACATCGTCCGGCTCGACCCACAGCGATTCAACTTCAGCGACATCGTCGACCGGCTGCAGGCGAAGCCGAAATCGGACGAACCGGCGCACTTCTCCCTGAACAACATCGAGGTCCGGGACAGCGCGGTCACCTTCGACGATCGTGTCACGGGCGGCCGCCATGCGGCGAGCGACATCCGCATCGGCATTCCCTTCCTGTCCAATCTTCCCGTGGATGTCGAGACCACCGTCCAGCCGGCGCTGGCCGGACGCATCAACGGCACGCCGTTCGACCTGAAAGGCGAAACGCGGCCCTTCCATGAAAGCCGGGAGTCGTCGATCGCGATAAAGCTCGACGGCCTAGACATCCCCCGGTACCTGGCCTTCTCGCCCATCGAGCTCAATTTCGAAGTGCCGGCCGGGAAACTGGACACCGACCTGCGCGTCACGTTCCGGCAGGCGGTCGCCCCGGCCAAGGATCGGCCGGGACATGCGGCGCAGATGCTGGTATCCGGGAAGTTCGAAGTCAACGGTTTCGCGCTCTCGGCGCCCGCGGGCGCCGCGGCAGCGCCGCTGATCGGGTGGAAGTCGGTCAGCGTGTCGATCGAGGAGTTCGAGCCGCTGCAGCGCCGACTGGTGCTGGCGGACGTTGTCGTCGATGAGTCTGCGGCGACCGTCGTACGAGATCGCCAGGGTTCCTTGAACTGGCTCCGCTTTGTCCAGCGGCCCGTTCACGCCGGCAACGACGCCGCACCGGGCGCTGATCCCAAGCCCGCCGCCGCGCAGCCCGCGCCGTTTGCGGTCACGCTGAAGCACGCCGCGGTGCGCAACTCCCGCGTCCGGTACATCGACGAGTTCGTCGGCCGCTTCGAGCAGGACGTGATCAACCTGCAGGCCGAAGCGAGCAACCTCACAACCGCGCGCCCCGACCAGGGCAAAGTGAAGCTGTCGGCGGACATCAAGGACAACGGCTCGATCTCGCTCGACGGCGACCTCGGCCTTGCGCCGCTGGCCGGCCGCCTGCAGTACGCCGGGCGCGACGTGCGCCTCGTCGCGGCCGCGCGCTACCTCGCCAACGTGCTGAACGGAACGCTGGACGGCACCAGCGACGTCGACGGGGTCCTCGAGATCGGGCAAGCCGACGCCGGACTGCAGCTCGCCTTGCGCGACATCGAGCTCGCAGGCAGGAACATCAAGCTGCGCGGACCGGCAGGCAGCGGCGCCGCGCTCGACATTGCTTCCGTGAAGCTCAGCGGCGGCGCGCTCGATCTCACCGGCCGCAGCATCACGATCGACAAGCTTGCCGTCGACGCGCCGCGCGCGGTCGTGCGTCGTCTCAAGGACGGATCGGTCAACTGGCAGCAACTGCTCAAGGCGGCCCCTGTGGAAGGCGAGGCGCCGGCGCCAGCCTCCTCCGAGGCACCGGCCGGCCAATGGGCCTTCCGCATGAAGGAGGCCGTGGTCACGCGCGGCGACGTCGTCATCGAGGATGCGGCAATCGAGCCCGCGGTGAAGCTGCGCGCATCCGCGCTCGCTGCGAGCGTGAAGAACGTGGTGGGCGACGGTTCCGAGCGCGCCGAGTTCTCGATGCGGACGCGCTTCGGCAGCGGCGGCACGCTGAGCGCGAACGGCCACGTCCGCTGGGACACCCTCGCCGCCACCGTTCGCGTCGATGCGCGCAGCCTCGACATCGCCGCGCTGCGCCCCTACGTCGCCAGCCGCCTGAACGCCACGCTGGCGCAGGCGGAGGTGTCAGGCCGGGGAACGGTGGTGCTCGCCAAGCCGCCCGGCGAGTTGCCGCTGCGACTCACCTACAACGGCACCGCGCGACTGTCGAACGTGCACGTGCTCGACGCCGACGGCGAGAGCGACCTGTTGAAGTGGCAGGTGCTCGACCTCGATGGCGTCGACGTCAAGGCCGGCGAAGGGCCGCCCTTCGTGTCGGTCGGCAAAGTGGCCTTGAGCGACTTCTACGCGCGCGTGATCGTGAGCGAGAAAGGCCGCCTGAACCTCGTCGACATCGTCAGGCGCGAAGGCGAGCAGGCAAAAAACCAGTCCACCGACGCGAAAACTTCACCCGGGCAGGCGAGCGCTGCTTCGCCGGCAACACCGGCCGCGCAGGGATCGCCGTCCGCCGCGAACGCCGCGCCGCGACCGACGATCCGCATCGGCGCGATCGAGATCGTGCGCGGCAACGTGAACTTCACCGACAACTTCATCAAGCCGAACTACACGGCGAACATGACCGGGCTCGGCGGGACCATCACGACGCTGGCGTCCGACAGCACCGAGCCGGCGACGATGACCCTCGCGGGCAAGATCGACGACGATGCCCCGCTCGAGATCGGCGGGCAGCTCAATCCGCTGGCGCCGACGCTCTTCCTCGACATCGAGGGGCGCACGAAGGGCGTCGACCTGCCGCGGCTGACGCCGTACTCGGTGAAGTACGCCGGCTACCCGATCACCAAGGGCAAGCTGTCGATGGACGTGAAGTACAAGGTCGAGGACCAGAAGCTGCAGGCGTCCAATCACCTCTTCGTCGACCAGCTGACCTTCGGCGAGAAGGTCGACAGCCCGACCGCAACCAAGCTGCCGGTCCTGCTCGCCGTATCGCTGCTGACGAACACGCGCGGCGAGATCGACATCAACCTGCCGATCTCCGGCTCGCTGGACGACCCGAAGTTCTCGGTCGGAGGGATCATCGTGCAGGTGATCGTCAACCTCCTCACCAAGGTCATCACCGCGCCGTTCGCCGTCCTGGCGTCCGCCTTCGGAGGCAGCGAGGAACTCGGTTACGTCGAGTTCGCACCGGGAGCCGCGACGCTCGGCGCCGAACAGGTGAAGCGCCTGGACACGCTGGCCAAGGCATTGAACGACCGGCCCGGCCTGAAGCTCGACATCATCGGCCGAGCCGAACCGACGGCGGATGCGGAAGGCGTGCGGCGCGCGAAGTTCGAGTCCAGGCTGCGCGCCGCGAAGGTGCGCCAGCTGACGCGCAGCGGCGGAGATTCAGTGGACCCCGCCACCGTGAAGGTCACCGAACAGGAGCGGCCGGCACTGATCGCGGCGGTCTATTCGGACGAGAAGATCCCGGACAAGCCACGCAACGTCATCGGTCTCGCGAAGACCATCCCCGCGCCGGAGATGGAACAGCTGATCCTGAAGAACCTGACCGCGACGCCCGATGACCTGCGCGCGCTGGCGACCGCGCGCGCGACGGCCGTGCGCAATCATCTCGAGAACAACGGGAAGGTGCCGCGCGAGCGACTGTTCCAGGTGGAACCCAGGCTCGCGGCCGAGGGGATCAAGGACAAGGGAGCGCCCACACGGGTTGATTTCTCGCTGAAGTGACCCATGTGGGAGAATGAACACGACTTTGGGGGCGACCTGGCTTCGACGCGGGTTGTGAAGGACCTCAGGGCATGCCGAGGACCAGTGACCTCGTAAATCCATCTGGAACACACATAAACGCCAACGACGAGCGTTTTGCTCTAGCCGCTTAATACCGGCTGGACGCTGCACTAGCTGGCCCCTGGGCTAGGTCGGGCAACCGACAGCAGCGCCATTTACAGAGGCTGGATGCCGGTGGAGTCATGACGGCGGCATCGAGATCAAGTGACTGGCTGCGCGTCGGCCTGCCGATCGGCTAAGCGCGCGGTGAGACTCAAATAGACCGGCTACGCATGTAGAACTGGGTTTGGATCATTCGCGGACGCGGGTTCGATTCCCGCCGCCTCCACCACTCATCCGGCTCCGACTTCACTCGGTTGGGGCCGTTCCACATCATGTCGCGCCAGACCCGGAGCGTTGCAGCGGGCTGAGGCGCACGCCTGCTGCCTTCGAGTTCCGGTCCAAGCGCCGGCATTGGCCCGAGGCGGGCGATCACGCATGAGTGACCAAGCCTATGGGTCCGATCAACAGAAGGAATTGGCCCGACCGTCCCGGCAAACCTACATTCGGCTCTGGCCACAACCCATAGCGAAGAGGAGCAATCGATGCCCGACGAAGCCAAGTGCCCATACGCCGCGATGCACGGCAGCCGAACCACCGTCGGCGCCCAGTCGAACACCGACTGGTGGCCCAACCGGCTGAACCTCAGGATCCTGCACCAGCACTCCGCGAAGTCCAACCCGATGGGCGAGCGGTTCAACTACGCGGAGGAGTTCAACAAGCTCGACCTGGCGGCGCTGAAGAAGGACCTGTATGCGCTGATGACGGACTCGCAGGACTGGTGGCCGGCCGACTGGGGCCACTACGGCGGACTGTTCATACGCATGGCCTGGCACAGCGCGGGCACCTACCGCACGTCGGACGGTCGCGGCGGCGGCGGCACCGGAAACCAGCGCTTCGCGCCGCTCAACAGCTGGCCTGACAACGGCAACCTCGACAAGGCTCGACGGCTGCTGTGGCCCATCAAGAAGAAGTACGGCAACCGGATCTCCTGGGCCGACCTGATGATCCTGGCGGGCAACTGTGCGCTCGAATCCATGGGGTTCAAGACCTTCGGCTTCGGCGGTGGCCGCGAAGATATCTGGGAGCCGGAAGAAGACGTGTACTGGGGCGCCGAGGACCAGTGGCTGGCGACCAGCGACAAGCCGAAGAGCCGTTACGCCGGCGACCGCGTGCTCGAGAACCCGCTCGCCGCTGTGCAGATGGGCCTGATCTACGTGAACCCCGAGGGTCCGGACGGCAATCCGGATCCGGTGGCGTCGGGCCGCGATGTGCGCGAGACCTTCGCACGCATGGCGATGAACGACGAGGAAACGGTCGCGCTGGTGGCCGGCGGCCACACCTTCGGCAAGTCGCATGGCGCTGGTGATCCGGCGCTCGTCGGCCACGCGCCCGAAGGCGCCCCGATCGAGGAGATGGGCCTGGGCTGGAAGAACGCCTTCGGCACCGGCAAGGGCGTGCACACCACGACCAGCGGCATCGAAGGCGCCTGGAAGCCGAACCCGACGAAGTGGGACATGGGC